>JASHOE010000095.1 GCA_030041275.1 Streptosporangiaceae bacterium | reverse complement strand
CAGAGCTGGCAGCCGAGCTCCGGCCAGGGGCTAGTCCGTGGCTACCGCGGCGCCGACGGGTTTGTGCAGCTGGCCGCCATCGCCGAGCCCGGCGGACTGCACGCAGCCTGCACCGCCGTTGCCGATGGCCCGGCCTACGGCTCGCAACCGCGGATCACCTACCGCAGCATCGGCGGTCGGCCCGGCTGCTTGATCGTGCCGTCGGGCGATGCGCCAGCGGCGTTTCAGCCACCCGGAGGCCCTCGGCTCCCCATGACCTCGGCTCTGGTGGAGTACCGGAATCCGTTGCGCGGAAAAGACAACTTCCTGCTGATCAGCACCGACCCGCTGCACCTGCAGCAGATCACGGACAGCGTGCGGCTGCACCACTACTCCGCGCGAGAACGGACGTCTCGCCCGGCTGGGCCCGCAGAACCCAGCAAGCGGCCGGGCGCGTCGCACTATTGTCGGGCTGTGGTCACTGCGGACGGACCTGTCGACAGTGCCGTAGCGGGCGCGGCGGAGCGCACGGTCGCGGCAGGTAGCGCGCGCGTGTTCGCGGCGTGGTGCAGCGGGACGCCGGTACCGGAATCCGGCGACCGTCGCTCCGAAGGAGTGGCGACCTCAGCACGCGGCGCGCTCGTGTGCTCGCGGTGCCGTTCCTGACCGAGAAATACGCAGACGCCTTCGCCGCGAGCGGTGCCGACGAGGCCGACAAGCCGAGTAGCGCCTTGCAGGAAGAGGTCTATGACGGCGGTGGGTGCTACCTCCGTGTCGGGGACGGCTGGACCTGTTTCGGCGGCCCGGTCGATCCCAGCGGTCCGCGCGGCCCAAACGACCCGCTCTGGCCCCTCGACGCCTTGTTCGGTGCCCGTGATGCCGGAGTGGTGGTTGGCGTTGATGACGTCCGTGGCGAACGCACCACGCGTTACCGGCTGACCGTCGACCTCGGGTTGGCGGACGAGCGGCTGCCGGCCGGCGTCAGCGTGCCGTCTGGGCCCTACCGCGCGCTTAGCCGGCTGCCGGCGGAGGTGTGGCTGGATTCGGCCGGCCTGGCCCGCCGCGTCGCCGTGGCCAGCGACACCACCGCCAGTCAGGAGTTGCAGGTCTGGGCTGTGGTCGAGTTGTGGGATTTTGGTCTGCCGGTGGAGATCAATTCGCCCGACCGCGACGATGTCATGGCACCCGCCTCCGCTTACCGCCGGGCTTACGGCGACAACAACGGGGACAGCCCGCAGGCAGGCTGAGCTCGCCGGATCGCCGCGGCGGCGCGCCGGCTGTGACGCGGTCGGAATTCACCACGGCGGATTGGTATTCTCCCGTCGTCATGCCGGTCACACGATCAACGGCGGGCGGCCGCGGTGCGGCCGCGCTGTCTCGCCGGCACGCCGCCGGTGCGCCCACGGCCCGCGGTCTGCTGCTGACGCTGCTGGGCGAGCTGGTGCTGCCGGGTGACGGTGCCGCGTGGACTTCTGCGGTGGTTGTCACTCTCGGCAGGCTCGGCGTGGAGGAAAAAGCCGCCAGGCAGGCACTGATGCGCACGGCCGCGGCCGGCTGGCTCGATGCGGAGAAGGTCGGTCGGCGCACGCGATGGTGGCTGACCGGCAGCGCCCGGCGCATGCTGACCGACGGCGCGGAGCGGATCTACTCGTTCGCGGGTCGGGCGCCCGACTGGGACGGCCGGTGGCTTGTCGTCGCCACCCGGATTCCGGACCGAGAACGGCGGGCGCGGCATGTGGTGCGCACGCGGCTGAGCTGGGCCGGGTTCGGCTCGCTCGGCGCCGGTCTGTGGATCAGCCCGCATCCGGACCGCGAAGCGGAGGCGATCGGCGTGCTGCACGACGCTGGTGTCGCGGCCGACGCGCAGGTGTTCGTCGCTACCCGGGCTGGCGTCGGCGACGTCCGGGACATGGTGGCGCAGGCGTGGGATCTGACGGCGGTCGAGGAGCAGTACGAGCGGTTCATCGACGAGTTCGCCGCCGGCGATCCCGATGACGTCCTCGCTCGGCAGGTCGAGTTGGTGCACGCCTGGCGCCGGTTCCCGGCCATCGACCCTGCACTGCCGCGTGACCTGCTGCCGGCCCGCTGGCTTGGCCTGGAGGCTGCCCGGCTCTTCGCTGACCGGCACGAGCGCTGGTCCGCCGACGCCAGGCGAGACTGGAAGCGCCTCAACGACGTCGGCTGACCGACCAGCGGCCGCCCCGCCAGTCCCGCGCTGCTCACGGCAGGCCAACATGCTACGTCGGCTTGACGATTCTCGGCGCATCAGTAGACCATGGGACCGTGCGGCGTGGTGGCAGGATGGCAAGGTGAGCGGCGTGAGCGAGCCCACCGGAGCAGGCGGCTCAGCCTGGTCGGCGGAGAACCTGCCCACGGTTGACTTCAGGACGGAACCTGCGCGGTACCGGCACTGGCGGCTGTCAGTCGACGGCCCGATCGCGACGCTCACGATGGACGTGGACGAGGCCGGCGGTCTGGTGCCCGGTTACGACCTGAAGCTGAACTCCTACGACCTTGGCGTGGATATCGAGCTCTATGACGCCGTACAACGGCTGAGGTTCACCCATCCCGATGTCGCCGTCGTGGTGCTCACCAGCGGCAAGGACAAGGTGTTCTGCGCGGGAGCGAATATCCGGATGCTGGCCGCCTCGCCACATCCGTGGAAGGTGAACTTCTGCAAGTTCACCAATGAGACGCGGCTGGCGATCGAGGACGCGACCGAGGGTTCCGGCCAGACGTGGCTCGGTGCGCTGAACGGGACGGCGTCGGGCGGGGGTTTCGAGCTCGCCCTGGCGTGCGACCACATCATGCTCATCGACGACCGCTCGTCAGTGGTCTCGCTGCCAGAACTACCGCTGCTCGGGGTGCTGCCTGGTACCGGCGGGCTGACCCGGCTGACCGACAAGCGGCACGTGCGCCGCGATATCGCCGATTTCGTCGCGACCAGGGCCGAGGGGATTGGCGGGAAGAAGGCGGTGGCCTGGCGTCTCGTGGATGAGGCGGTGCCGCGGGCCAGCTGGGGGGAGACGGTCGCGGCCAGGGCCGCCGACCTCGCGGCTCGCTCGGGCCGGCCGGCGGGTCTTCGGGGGATCGACCTGACGCCGCTGGAGAAGACCCGGACCGAAGCGGAAATCGGCTACCAGTACGTGACGGCCCGGCTGGATCGGGACCGGGCTGTGGCCGACATCCTGGTCCGGGGTCCGGAGCGGGATGCGCCTGGAGACACCACCGCGATGCATGAGCAGGGAACGAGGTTCTGGTCACTCGCAGTGGCTCGCGAGCTCGACGACCTGGTGCTTGACCTGCGGACCAACGAGCTGGAGCTTGGCACGTGGGTGCTTCGCACCCGCGGGGACCCGGCCCGGGTGCTGGCGCATGACGAGCTGCTGCTGACGCACCGGGATGACTGGCTTGCGAAGGAGATCATCCTCTACTGGAAGCGGACGCTGAAGCGGCTGGACGTGACGAGCCGCAGCCTGATCGCGCTGATCGAGCCCGGCGGCTGTTTCGCCGGGTCGCTGCTGGAGGTGGCGCTGGCCGCAGACCGCAGCTACATGCTGTCGGGTGTGAGCGAGGACGCCGAGGATGCTGGCGCGGCCACGGCGACGCTGGGCGAGATGAACCTCGGTCCGCTGCCGATGGGCAACGCCCTGACCAGGCTGGCGACCAGGTTCTACGGCGATGACGCGGGCCTCGCTGCGGCGGCGAAACGAGCGGGCGAGCCGCTGGAGGCCGACGAGGCTGAGCAGCTTGGGCTGGTCACCTTCGCGCCCGACGATATTGACTGGGCCGAGGAGGTGCGGATCGCGGTGGAGGAGCGGGCAAGCTTCTCCCCGGACGCGCTGACCGGTATGGAGGCCAACTACCGGTTCGCCGGGCCGGAGACGATGGAGACCAAGATCTTCGGCCGCCTGGCGGCGTGGCAGAACTGGATCTTCACCCGGCCGAACGCCTCCGGCCCGGATGGCGCGCTGCGCCGGTACGGCACCGGCCGCCGCGCCGGGTTCGACAGGAAGCGAGTGTGACCCGAGATGACCGTGACGCCGGATTACACCGAGAAGATTCCGAACAACGTCGATCTGCGCGACGACCGGCGGCTGCAGCGCGCGCTGGAGTCCTGGCAGCCTGACTTCCTGAACTGGTGGGAATCCATGGGCCCGGCGCTGCCGACCCAGGACGTCTACCTGCGGACCGCGATCAACGTTGGCCGCGAAGGCTGGGCCCACTTCGCGCACGTGCCGATGCGGGACTACCGGTGGGGCATCTTCCTCGCCGAACGCGATCCTGGCCGGGTCGTCGGCTTCGGCGAGCACCGGGGCGAGCCGGCGTGGCAGCAGGTACCGGGGGAGTACCGGGCCGATCTGCGGCGCCTCATCGTCATCCAGGGCGACACCGAGCCGGCGTCTGTCGAGCAGCAGCGCAACCTGGGCGCGACCGCGCCCAGCCTTCTTGACCTGCGCAACCTCTTTCAGGTGAACGTCGAGGAGGGCCGCCACCTGTGGGCCATGGTGTACCTGCTGCACGCTTACTTCGGCCGGGAGGGCCGCGAGGAGGCCGAGGAGCTGCTGCACCGCAACTCCGGCAGCCTCGACTCGCCGCGCATTCTCGGCGCGTTCAACGAGGAAACCCCCGACTGGCTCAGCTTCTACATGTTCACCTACTTCACCGACCGGGATGGCAAGTACCAGCTCGGCACCCTGAAGGAGTCGGCGTTCGACCCGCTGTCGCGGACCTGCGAGTTCATGCTGAAGGAAGAGGCCCACCACATGATGGTGGGAACGACCGGCGTGGACCGGGTGGTCGAGCGCACCGCGCAGCTCATGGTGGAGCACGACACCGATGACGTGACGGGGCTTGGTGCGATCCCGCTGCCGGTGATCCAGCGCTATCTCAACTTCCACTACTCGGTGTCGGTCGACCTGTTCGGCGGCGAGACCTCCACCAACGTCGCCAACTACTACACCGCCGGGCTCAAGGGCCGCTGGCTGGAGGGCCGGCGTCGCGACGACCACAAGCTGACCGACGACGCCTTCCTGGTAGACGCCCTCGTTGACGGCCAGATCGGGCAGACCGAGGTTGCGGCGCTGACCGGCCTGAACACCGACTTGCGCCGGGAGTACATCACCGACTGCCAGAGTGGTGTGAACCGGTGGAACAAGATCCTGGAATCCGCGGGGCTGCCGCAGCGGCTGGCCCTGCCGCATATCGCGTTCAACCGGAAGGTTGGCGCGTTCGCCGGCATCGAGGTCAGCCCGTCCGGAGAAATCCTCACCACGGCGGAGTGGCAGCAGCGCAACGGGCAGTGGCTGCCCACCGATGTCGACAAGACCTACGTCCGATCCCTCATGCAGCCCGTCTACGAACGTGGCAAGATCGCAGCCTGGATCGCGCCCCCCCGTAACGGCATCAACGGTCAGCCGTTCGACTACGACTACGTCCACCTCGCGTAACCACGCGCCCAGGATCGGAGAGCACCGGCAATGGCGCAGCTGCTGAACGCGTGCGAGTACCTGCTGGACCGGCGGCTGGCAGCCGGGGACGCCGACCGCACCGCGCTCGCCGGTCCGGCCGGTGATCTGACTTACGTACAGCTGCACGACCGGGTGTGCCGGACGGCGGCCGGGCTGCGCGCGGCCGGGCTGCAGCCCGAGCAGCGCGTCCTCATGCTCATGGCGGACTCTCCCGAGTTCGTCATCGTCTACCTGGCCGCGATGCGGATCGGTGCCATCCCGGTGCCGGTTTCGACCATGCTGCACGCCGACGGCGTCGCTGACCTGCTCCGCGACTCGCGCGCGCGGCTGCTCGCGGTGACACCTGAGTTCGGCGGCACGGCCGTTGAGGCCGCCCGCGCCGCCCCGGAACTGCGCGGCATCCTCCTCGGCGGACCGGCGACGCCGGACGCGGCGGTGCTGCCGCTCGCGGCCGCCTCGGTACCTGTGCACTTGGTCGCGGAGCTTGCCACCGGACCGCGCGAGGACAGGGTGTACGACAGCACCGCGGATTCGCCCGCCTTCTGGCTCTACACCTCCGGCACGACCGGCCTGCCGAAGGGCGCGATGCACCGGCATGGCTCGATCCCCGTGGTCTGCGAGACCTACGGCGCGCAGGTGCTCGGCATCCGGCCGGACGACAGGTGCCTGTCGGCGGCCAAGGCGTTCTTCGCCTACGGCCTCGGCAACTCAATCCTGTTCCCGCTGTCGGTGGGCGCGTCCGCTGTGCTGGAGCCGGCCCCGGCCCGGCCGCCGACGCTCAGCGCCCTCGCACAGAAGTTCGGCGCGACGCTGTTCTTCGCCGGGCCCACGTTCTTCGCCAACATGCTCAATGCCGAGATGCCGGCGGACGCGCTCGCGGGCGTGCGACTGGCCGCGTCGGCCGGCGAGGCTCTCCCGGCCGCGCTCCAGCAGCGGTGGACCGCCCGCTTCGGCATCGACATACTCGACGGCCTGGGCATGACCGAGATGCTGCACATCTTCTTGTCCAACGTCCCCGGCCAGATCAGGCCGGGCACCACCGGCGTGGCCGTTCCCGGCTATGAGCTGCGAATCGTGTCCGACGACGGAAGCCAGGTGCCCGTCGGCACTCCCGGCACGCTGCTGGTGCGCGGCGAGTCGGCGGCGACCGGGTACTGGTCGCGCTACGCCGCTTCCCGGCAGGTTTTCCAGGGTGAGTGGCTGCGTACCGGTGACACCTACGTGCGGGACGACGACGGGTACTACGCGTGCCTCGGCAGGACCGGGGACATGCTCAAGGCCAGCGGCATGTGGGTGTCGCCCGCCGAGGTCGAGCAGCGGCTGCTCACGCACGACGCGGTCGCGCAGGCCGTGGTCGTCGCCGGGCGAGACGGCGACGGGCTCGAGAAACCGGTCGCCTACGTGATCCTGCGGGCCGGGCAGGCCGCGAGCGAGGACGAGCTGATCGCCTTCAGCCGCGCCGGACTGCCGTCGTTCAAGCGGCCCCGGCGGGTGGTATTCGTCGATGGCTACCCCACGACTGCGACCGGGAAGATCCGCCGGGTCGAGCTGCGCGAGATGGCCACCGCCGTCCTGCTGGCAGCCGAATCCCTGGGCGAGCCGTAGCGGTCACCCGCCGTGGAAATGCCGGCCTCGGGGCCGCAGACTGGTCCGGTCGTCGCTCAGTCGGCTACGCGGTTGCCGGCCGACTCTTCTTTGCGCCTAACCGGCCCGCGCGGATCGCGTTTCTCACGGTCGAGTTGACGGCCGCGCAGAAGATGTGAATCGCCGCCACCTGGACTTCCTCAATCGTGCTCCGTGCCACTGCATCGACGCACGCAGCTTCCTCGCACGCGTCGGCCACCGCATTCGGCCCCTGGCCAGTGAGCGCCCACGTCTTTGTGCCCGCCGCACCGGCGGCCGCGGCCGCGGCCGCGATTCGCTCGTCACCCGCTGTGGCCGACAAGCACAGCAGGACGTCACCAGGACGACAGTCGGTGCTCACGACGCGGATCTGTTCGCCTGGGTCCGAGGTCGTGGCAGGCCGCTGTGCCGAGCTAGCGCCAGGCGAGACAGACCCGGCCGGTAGCGTCGCAGCAGCGAGCGGCGGACGGTCATCGTCGGGCCTGGCGAGCTCGGATACCAGCTGCCGGGCTTGTTCGGCGCACGTGCCGACACCGCAAGCGAAGAGGCGGTTCCGGTGGTCAGCGCTGCCGCCGCCGTCCGGCCCCACTTCTGCAGTGTCGGCACGTCCTGGTCGATCTGTTGCAGCGCGATCGCCAAACTGATCAGATGCCGGTCAATCACGGCCGTGTCGTCCTTGGTGCCTGCATAACGGGCTACCCGAGGAGCCGCGGCTAAACTCGCCAGGCCTTGCGGGCCAGCCGGGACGGCCGGATTTGGACCCGGCGCGGCTGGAGCCAGGTCAGCGGCTGGAACCAGGTCAGCCGCCGCGCGATCGCCAGCCTCGGGGCGCCCTCGGCGCGGTGTCGGCATCCGGGAACGCCGCCGCCGTGATGACCCGGCGAGCTTCGGCGTCCGGGTTATCTCTGTCGCTCAGCCACTTCATCATCAAGACGAACACGACGGGCGCAAAGCAGAGTGCCGGGACCGCCCACAGCACGCTGGCGGCTAGCTGCCGTTCTGCTGCCGAGCTCACCACTGTCGGGGCTGCGGGCGTAGCGCCGCCGGCCGACATGCCGGTCACGTAGGCAATCACCCAGATCGTCCACATCGCCACTGCGGCCATCGCGGCCCGCAGCTGGCGGGGCAGCGGCTCTCGCCCGGCCGAGGCTGGCGCCAGCTCCCGCCAGAGCACAACCCCGGCCGCGACGAGCGTGACCAGCTCCAGGGCCGAGAGCGCGGGGTCGCGCGCGAGCGCCGCGAGCACTGCGGGCACTCGCCAGGTGATGACCGCCGCGAGGCAGGGCAGCAGGCCAGTCGCGGCGCGGATGCCTACCTGGTCGGGGCGGAGCACCCGGGCGGCGCCCGGTCGGCCGGCTCGGGCGAGCCGGGCCGGCCAGCCGAGGACTAGCAGCGCCGGCGCGATCGCGGCGAACACCACGAACTGCACGGCCTGAACGGCAGCGTAGTGCCGCGCCTCTGTCGCAACCGGGGGCAGCGCGACAGCCGCCACCAGCACCACCGCCAGCGGGCCCAGCGCCGACCGCAGCCGGGCGAGTCGGTCAGCCATGCTCACCTCCGGGAGCGTCCGCTAGCCGGATCAGTGCCGCTCGGCGGCGGGCTTGCCACCGGGACACCTGCCTTGGCCGCCCCTGGGGGAGGCCGCCGGGCACTGCGGTGAGCAGATTAACGCGTTCGGCCGCGGTGAGGGTGCGGTTCGGGCCGGTTCGTGCTGGATGCGACGATAGAGCACGACGCGACTCCGGGCGGTCCTGGCAGAGCGCCGCCGGGCAGGGGTCGTGGCGGATGACCGGCCTGCCTGGATCAGGATTCGGTGTCGCCGTCCGCCAGATAGTGCAAGGCGGCTTCCTCGGCGGTCGCGCCGCCGCCATCGAGACCAACGTCGCGGGCCGTGGCGTCGTTGTCGGCGGCCGGATAGACGGCCGTGCCATCGTCTGCCGTGATCAGCCGCCCGGCTCGCGGGTCGGGTCCGTCCGCATACGCAAATCTCGCAATATCGTCATCCGACGCATTCTCATCCCACGGCACGCCGTCGGGGTTGTCGTCGGCCGACTCGAGACCGTCATCCGGGACCTCTTCGGCCAGCCGCATGTCCAGGGGCTCGCCATCTTGCTGCTCTTCGGCAGTAGACCCGAATCTCATTCCGGCGGACCAGCGCTCCGGGGTAGCGACCCCCCGGTCGAGCGGATCGTCGCCGGGAGCGCCTGCCAGCGTGTCGTTCGAGTCGAGGACCTCAAAGTCCTCCAGGTCTTCTGACTCATGCCGCCGCTCAGCTGGCATCGCTCGGCTCCCCTCCCGGTCTGGCTCGGAGTAGTTCCTGGCCCTGGCGGGCCCGATGATCTGGCGGGCCTGGTCCCGCCCCCCTTCGCCTGCCAGGATTCCGGCGACCATTGATTCCCAGGTTAGCTTCGACCGCTGACCGGCCCCCTGCGGCGCTGCGCGCGGAAACGCCCGCAGCCGATCTTGGCGATGCCGCCCTGAGCCGCTGCCACACCCCGGGGTGGGCAAGTCCGGATGCGTCACCCGCTGCTGTCAGTGGCGAGCGCCAGCGCGGCGGCAAGGGCAGTGGCGGCGGCGGTGACGGCGCGGCTCAGGCTGATCGCACGGCCTATGTCGGCTGGCGCTGGCGGACGTCCGCACCCGAGCGCGGGCCGCCGCTCTGCCCGCCCGGCGTAGCTGAGCGTTCCGCCGAGCCGGATGCGCAGCGCGCCGGCGAAGGCCGCCTCGCACCAGCCTGCGTTCGGGCTGGGGTGTCGCGGGCCGTAGCGGGTGGCGATCCGCCAGGTCTGCGCTGGGTGGCCGCCAACAGCCGGGGCGCAGGCGGCGGAGAGCAGCGCGGTCAGCCTCGCGGGCCCCCAGCTGGCGATGTCGTCGAGGCGCGCCGAGGCCCAGCCGAACCTTTCGTACCGCGGTGAGCGGTGGCCCACCATGGCGTCGAGTGTGTTCGCAGCCCGATAGGCAGCCAGGCCGCTGGAGCCGGCCAGCGCTCCCCAGAGCAACGGCGCCACGATCGCGTCGTTGCTGTTCTCGGCTACGGACTCCACGACGGCCCTCGCAATCCCGGCGACGTCCAGCGTCGCGGGATCGCGGCCGCACAGCCGCGGCAGCAGCTGGCGGGCGGCCCGGAGGTCACCGGTCATCAGCGCGCTCTGAATCCGGGCGGCTTCGACGGCGAGCGACCGCGCACCTATCGCCGCCCACGTTGTCGCCGTCGTGACGGTCAACCTGGCAGGGGTGCTGCGGCCCGCGAGACGCCCGGCCGCGACGGCCGGAACGGTCGCGAGCAGCACACTGCCGGCGGTGAAGAGCGTGCCGCGGCTCCGCTGGTCAGCGTGCATGCGGCGTTCCAGCGTTGTTGCCGCCCGGCCGAACAGCGCCACCGGGTGACCGCGGGCGGGGTCGCCAGCCAGCGCGTCGGTGAGCACCCCGGCTACCAGGCCCCCGGCGAGCGGCCAGCCCGTTGGCGACCTTGCGGGCCCCGTCGCGCCGGTGCGGCGGCCGGCCATCATCGTCCGGCCCGCAGTGCTGGCAGGCCCTGTGTCGGCCCGTGCTCGATGAGTCTCAGGAGGGCAGCGGTGTCAAGGGACTCGCCGACGACATCAGCGAGGGCGTCGAATTGGGCCTGCCTGGCAGCCTCAAAGCACGTGTCCGGTGCGGGGGTGAAGTCGACCCCGGCGACCGTGGCGACGTAGCGGAGGTAGGCCCGGCGGAATGCGTCGTTTTCCAGGATCCCGTGCCAGAGCGTGCCGCGCACCGCGCCCGCGACGCAGCCGTCGAGTGCCACTCCGCGGCCGTGCGGTTCGCTGGTCAGCCACGCCTCGCTGGCGGGCACGTCGACCAGTCCGTGATGGATCTCGTAGCCGGCAACCGGATGCTCGCCCGCGTAGCCAGCCGGGCGCGCGAGCGTCTTTTCCGCTGCGAACCTCGTCACAACCGGGAGCAGGCCCAGGCCGGGCGCGACGTCGATCCGGCTCTCGATGCCGTCATGGATCACGGTGCCGAGCATCTGGTAGCCGCCGCAGATGGCGAGGATGGGCCGGCCTGCGGCGGCTCGGTCGGCCAGTGCCGGGGCCAGGCCACGCTCGCGCAGCCAGCCGAGATCGCCGACTGTCGTTTTCGTGCCTGGCACGACGACAAGGTCGGCGTCCGCCAGGCCGCCGGGGCTTGCGGTGAATCGGACGGTGACGCCGGGCTCGAGCGCGAGCGCGTCGACGTCGGTGAAGTTCGAGACGTGCGGCAGCCGGATCACGGCGACCCGCAGCGGGTGCCCGGTGACTGCTCTAACAGGCTCGCCATAGCCGCCGTCGGCCGCCACCGCGTCCTCCGCGTCGAGCCAGGTACGCGCCAGGTACGGCACCACGCCGAGGACCGGGCGGCCGGTCAGGTCCGTGAGCTGACCCAGGCCTGGAGCCAGCAGGTCCAGGCTGCCGCGGAACTTGTTGATGACAAAACCGCTCACGAGCGACTGATCATCGCGGTCAAGCAGTGCCAGCGTGCCGTACAAAGCCGCGAATACGCCACCCCTGTCGATGTCGCCGACGACGACCACCGGCAGACCCCTTGCGCGGGCCAGGCCGAGGTTGACGATGTCGTGCCGGCGGAGGTTGATCTCAGCGGGCGACCCGGCGCCCTCGCACACCACCACGTCGAACCGCGTGCGCAGGTCGTCGTAGGCGCCAAGGACGGCTGCCAGCAGCGTGGCGCGACGAGCGTCATCCTTCCAGTAGTCGGCATCCGCGGTCCCGACAGCGCGGCCGAGCACCACGAGTTGGCTGGTCACGTCGCTGCCGGGCTTGAGCAGCACCGGATTCATCGCGGCTTCGGCCGGCACTCCCGCGGCGGCCGCCTGCATCGCCTGGGCGCGACCTATTTCCGCGCCATCGGGAGCCACCATCGAGTTGTTCGACATGTTCTGCGCTTTGAACGGCGCGACTCGCACGCCCTGCCGGGCGAGCCAGCGGCAGATCCCCGCCGTGAGCACCGACTTGCCGGCGTCCGACGTGGTGCCAGCCACGAGCAGCGAGCCGGTCGTCATGAGCCCACTCCCTGTGCTCCGAGACTTGTCCACGTCATGGCGTGCACAAGTCTTCATGATCCCGGGACGGGCTAGTCTCGGCAGTCGTGCACGCCGATCTGCGCCATCACGGCGATGCTGACCTGGTGCCAGGGCTAGTTGACCTGGCGGTCAACGTTCGCGCGTCCGGGCCGCCAGGCTGGCTCGCCGCCCAGATCCGCGGTGCCGACCTGATCAGCTATCCCGACCAGCGCGCGGCTCGCGCTGCGGTCGCCGCCCGGCACGGCAGGCCGGTGAACGAGGTTCTGCTCACCGCCGGAGCGGCCGAGGCCTTCGTGCTGCTCGCCCGCGCCCTGCGGCCGCGGCGTGCGGTCGTGGTGCACCCGCAGTTCACCGAGCCAGAGGCTGCGCTGCGCGCAGCCGGGCAGCCCGCCGACCGGGTGATCCTGCCGTACCCTTTCGAGCTCGACCTGGGGCTGGTGCCCGCCGACGCCGACCTGGTGTTCGTCGGCAACCCCGTCAACCCCACGTCGGTTGCGCACCCGGCCGAGGTGCTGCGCGAGCTGATCCGGCCGGGCCGCATCGTGGCGGTGGACGAGGCGTTCGCCGATTGCCTGCCCGGCGAGCGGCAGTCGCTGGCCGGCGACCCGGACCTGAGCGGGCTCGTCGTCATCCGCAGCCTGACCAAGACGTGGGGACTCGCCGGGCTGCGGGTTGGCTACGTGCTCGCCGCTCCCGACATCGTCTCCCGGCTCGCGGCCGCTCAGCCGCTGTGGCCCGTCTCCGCGCCCGCCCTGGCGGCCTGCGCCGCCACGGCGACACCCGCTGCCGTCGCAGCGGCGGAGGCCTGGGCGGTCACGCTGGCGGACGAGCGCGCCCACCTGCTGACTGGCCTGACCGGCGTGCGCAGGGTCCGGCTCGTGCCAGCGGCGACGGCGTCGTTCGTGCTGCTCGACACCGGGATCGCCGACATCCGGACCCGGCTGCACCAACGGGGGTTCGCAGTGCGGCGGGGTGAGACCTTTCCTGGCCTTGCCCCCGGCTGGATCCGGGTCGCGGTGCGGGACCGGGGGACATCGGACCGGTTCACCGCGGCGCTAGCGGAGGCCATTGGCTCTTCCTGACACGGAACGGCGGCGATCGTGGCGACGGCCGCGGATCGTACGGCTCCGTTCCCTCCCTGTGTCGCTGTCGGCACGACGTCCTACGCTTCGGGCATGGGGCAGATCCACGTCGGGACCGCGTCGTGGACGGACCGGACGCTCATTGACTCTGGCTGGTATCCGCCGGAGGCAGATACGCCCGCCAAGCGGCTGCAGTTCTATGCGCGCCAGTTTCCGCTGGTGGAGGTCGACGCGACGTACTACGCGCTGCCGGCCGAGCAGACCGCGACCGCGTGGGCGGAGCGCACCCCGGCGCACTTCACGTTCAACATCAAGGCGTTCAGCCTGTTCACGCAGCATCCAACCAGGGTCAGCTCGCTGCCCGCCGACCTGCGCGAGGAGGCGCGGCGAACCGGCAAGGATCCCTTCTACCTGCGCCAGCTGGACCCCGCGGCGGCGGACGAGGCGTGGGACCGGTTTCTCAGCGCGCTGGCGCCACTGCAGCAAGCCGGGAAGCTGGGCGCGATCCTGCTCCAGTTCCCTCAGTGGTTCCCGATCTCGAGGGCCAGCAAGGCGTACATCCTGTCGTGCGCGGAGCGGGTCGTGCCGCGCAGGGTGTGCATCGAGTTCCGCAACCGCACCTGGATGACGCCGGATAACCAGCAGGAGACGCTCAAGTTTCTCGCCGACCATGACCTGCCGTACGTCTGCGTCGACATGCCGCAGGGGTACCCGACCTCGATCCCGCCGGTGCTCGCCGCGACCAGCGACCTGGCGGTGGTGCGGCTCCATGGCCATTCAGACAAGTGGACAAGCAAGGACATCCACGAGCGCTTCGGGTACCGCTACAGCGACCGGGAGCTGCACAAGTGGGCGCCGAAGATCGGCGGGCTCGCCGAGACCGCGGAGGTCACGAACGTCCTGTTCAACAACTGCTACAGCGACTACGCGCAGGTCAACGCGCGTCAGCTTCAGGATCTGCTGAGCAGCGGCGAGGTCAGCTAGGCCCGCTGGTCAAGTGGCTAGCTAGGAGCTGCCCGGCTGCTCGACGCCGGATTCCGCCGCCTGCTTCTCCGCCCGCACGCTCGCACGCTTCCGCCACCACCGCAGGAACCAAATGAGGATCACCAGCACATCTTGTCCCATTTCCGGGCAACCGTCTAGCGGCTCTGCGCCAGCTAAGGATGCGTTTCTGGACCGGGCAGACGACCGCCGCAACGACTACGCAGGTCAACGCGCACTAGCTTCAGGATCTGCTGGCCTAGCAACGGCACTTGCCAGGCCGCCTGGCCGCCTCTCACGGACGCCGGGTGATCCGCAGGACCTTCAGGCCGCCTCTCAAGGCGGCCGCGTACGGGTCGTAGACGGCTCCGGCTGACTGGTCGTCGGCAGCTGGAAACGCAGTTGCCAGCTGCGGCACCTTGCCTGCAACCCTGGTGTTCACCAGGAGGAACACGGCCGGCCCGGCCCGCGCGGCCAGCCGTGCATCAAGCGAGCGGCGCGCCGGCGTCAGCTGGCTGCGCTCTGCCCGTTCGCGTCGCTCGCCAGGTACTGCGCGTACCACGTCGGCCAGTCTGGATCTTCGTGCCCGATCTGCTTTTCGTGCCTGGCGTGGGCCTCCGACGCGCGGCGCAGGGCGTCGGCCAGGTTGGCAACCGAGCCGTAGATCGCCAGTGGCGACGTGGTCCGGCCCGGCAGCCGGTCGGTGATCTCCTGGAGCAGCCAGTTGTTACCGTCCGGGTCGCTGAACGGAGCGAGCGAGTTGTAGCTGCGGTGCTGCGGGTCCGGGCCGGCGACCTGCTTGCTGCCTTCACGGTGGAACACGTTGCCGACCTTCACGCCGTGTTCCGCGAGCTCCTCCCGGCCCTCTTCGATGTCATCGACCACGAGCTCCAGGTAGCGGGCTCCGCTGCCGAAACTCAGCGAGCAGGCCGACCCAGGAGGAGTCACCTGCACGATGCGCCCGCCGTCGTCAAGGTGGAAGTCGGCGTCAAGCCGCCATCCGAGGCCCTCGTAGAAGTCCCTTGCCCGGTCCACGTCGGACACCGGCACGCTGACGACCTCAATCCTCTGGTCCATGACGTTGCTCCCCCTGTCGTGAGGACTGTTCACGGTCTTCGGTTCAGGATTCGACGAACTGCTGCCCGCCGTCGATGTCGTAGGTCGCGCCGGTGAGCGCCGTGTTGGTCATGACGTGCACCGCGAGCGCGGCGACGTCCGCTGGGCCGACAACCCGCGCGATGGGGAGCGTCTCCCGCAGCTCTTCGCGGCGCGCCTCGAGCTGGTCTCCGAGCAGCGACGCGGACAGCGGGGTGTCCACGAAGCCGGCCGCGATGAGGTTGACGCGAACCGGCGCGACCTCGAGTGCGAGCGCCGCCGCGAACGGAGGCAGCGCGGCGGTCGCGACCGAGGCGATGCCCAGACCATGACCCACCCGCCTGCCACTGGTGCCACCAAGGAACAGGAGCGTTCCGCCGGGCCGCATCTTGCCCACGGCGTTGCGCGCGACCTCGAGGGTCAGCACCACGTGGTCGCTCAGCGCCTCGCGCACCTCGGCTGAGCCCATCTCCAGCATGGGCCCGTAGGTCGGGCCACCCGCCGTGACCATGACGTGATCGATGGGTGCCAGCACGTCCTTGAAGAAGCTCGCCAGCGCACCGGTGTCGGTGGCGTCGAAGGCAGCGGTGTGCTGCGCGCCGACTTCGGCCGCTGCGTGGCTGAGCCGGTCGGGATCGCGGCCGGTCAGGATGACGTCGGCACCCTCGGCCCTGGCGCGGCGCGCCGTCTCGAGGCCCATGCCGGCGCTTCCGCCGATAAGCACGACGGTCTGTCCGGCCAGCTCCGGCTGGCGCTCTGTGGTCGTCATGCCGGCATCCTCGCCATCTGCGCCTCCATTGGCTTGCTCGGCGACGGCATGTCCACGATGTTCATGCGGAGCTCCTTCACCGCCGCGTCGTAGATCCCGGAGAATGTCGGGAACGGCTGGATCGTGTCGCTGAGCACGTCCAGCGGTAGGTGCGCCCGGATGGCGAGTGTCGCCTGCTGCAACCACTCCCCGGCTTCGGGCCCGAGCGCGTAGGCACCGGTCAGTCGCGTCCCGTCGCTGAGCAGCGTGAGGAACCCATTGGACTTGGCGTACGCACGGGTGTACGTGGCCGTCTTCGGCACCTCCGACAGCCGGGCGGTGGCGCTGTACACCGCCTCGGTCGCGCCGACCGCCGCGGCCTGCGGGTCTGTGTAGGTGACGCGCGGCACGGCTTCGTAGTTCGCCGGCCGTCCGTCGCCGGCGATATTCTCCGCGACCACGTCGCCCTCGTACTCGCCCACGTGGGTGAGCGGCCAGATGCCGTTGACGTCGCCGATGGCCCACAGGCGCTCACCCGCGCGCAGGTGCGCGTCGACCGGAATGCCGTGCGAGTCCGCCCGGATGCCGACCGTCTCCAGGCCAATGTCCGCGACGCGCGGCCGTCGGCCCGTTGCGACCAGCAGCCTGTCGCCGCGTACCTCTGTGCTCCCGTCGAGCTGCAGGACGTACTCGGAACCCTCGCTGCGCGCGGAGCTGACCTTCGTGCCGAGCTTCAGCTCGATGCCATCTCGGTGCAGCGCGTCGCCGAGAGCCTTGCCCAGCGGGGCGGGCTCACGGGGCACCACCCGCCCGGCGGCCTCGACGAGCACGACCTCGCCGCCGAGGCGACGCACGATCTGCGCGATCTCGATGCCTGCGGACCCGCCGCCGAGCACGAGCAGGCGACGCGGCACGGACTTCATGCTGGTCGCCTCGCGGGTGCCCCACACGCCGTCGAGGTCGGCGAGTCCCGGAATCGGTGGCACGGCCGGCTCGGCTCCGGTTGCCAGGACGATGTGCACCGCGGAGTGACGGACGCCGTCGACGTCGACCGCGCCGGGGCCGGCCAGTCGGCCCGTGCCGCGGAGCAGGTCGATACCCCGGTCCGCCAGCCAGCGCTGCTGGCCCGCGTCGCTGTAGTCGGACACCATGAAGTCTCGCCACGCCAGCACGGCTGCGACGTCCACCTTTGCGCTCGCGCAGGCATCGCGCGCTTCCTGGGCCGCCTCGCCGGGCCGCAGCAGTGTCTTCGACGGAATACACGCCCAGTACGAGCACTCACCGCCGACCAGCTCTCGCTCCACGATGGCGACATGCAACCCGCGCGAAGCAAGCGCGCCGGCGCAGTGCTCGCCGGGCGCTCCGCCGCCAAGGACGATGACGTCATAGTCAGTGCTTGAGCTCATCGCTACCCCCGGTCGGCTAGTGCTGAGGTCACGGCCGTGGCCGGACCGCGTGCCGCCCTGCCCCGGGCCGTCGATGCCGCGATCGACAGGTGGCTCAATTCGGCCAGAATCCGGCGCGCGACCCTGGCCTGCAGCGCTCTCGCGGCCCAGGCAGTTGCCTATCCGGTAGGACACGGACCGTGCCGCCTCATGCCGCTAGATGATTCCCGGTCCCGGCCGGCCGATAACCCGGCACCCTGTCGCGGCGCTACGCCTGCCTGGCCGCGTCGCGCTGCCGGGCTTCCGCGATGGCGTACGCGGCGGCCACAAGCCCGATGTGGCTGAAGGCCTGCGGGAAGTTGCCGAGCATCTCCCCGGTCTCGGAATCGACCTCTTCGGCCAGCAGGCCCACATCGTTCATCGCGGCGGCAGCGCGCTCGAACGTGAGGGTGGCTGCGTCGATGTCACCGGCCAGTGTCTGGGCCGCGGCCAGCAAGAACGTGCACAGCAGGAAGGTCCCCTCCCCGCCAGGCAGGCCGTCGCTCGTCAGGTAGCGGTACACGAGCCCGCGCTGGTCCGTCAGCCGCTGACTAGTGGCGTCGATGGTCGCCCGCATGCGCGGGTCGTCCCCCGGCAGGAAGCCGGTGATGGCCAGCATCAAGCTCGACGCGTCCAGCTCATCGCATCCGAAAGCCTGGGTGAACGCGCCAGCGCGCTCGCTCCAGCCTTGGTCCAGGATGGCCGCTCGGATCTGCGCCCGGACGTTCGCCCAACGGGGTACCTTGTCCTCGGCGCCGAGGCGGGGGGCCATGGCGATCGCGTGGTCCAGCGCCGCCCAGCACATGAGCTTGGAGTACAGGAAATGTCGCGGCTCACCGCGGACCTCCCAGACCCCGTGATCCTTCTCCTGCCACCGGGTCGCAGCGGCGTCGGCTGCCGCAGAGAGAAAGCGCCGGGTCGGCGTGTCGAGGTCGTCGAGGTGGTCGGCTAGTCGATGGGCGGCACCGAGCAGCTCGCCATACACGTCGAGCTGCCGCTGGTCCCATGCGCCGTTGCCAACCCGAACCGGGCGGCTGTCGCGCCAGCCGGCCAGGTGGACCAGGTCTTGCTCGGTCAGGTCGCGCTCGCCGCCGACCCCGAACATGATCTGCAGATCGACGCCGCGCTCCAGCTGGGGAGCGGCGGCGTCGGCGAGGAAGGCGAAGAACTTCGTCGCCTCGTCCGGGCAGGCCGCGACCCACAGTGCCTGCATGGTCAGGCTGGAGTCGCGCACCCAGGCGTAGCGGTAGTCCCAGTTCCGCGGGCCGCCGACAGCCTCCGGCAGTGAGGTCGTCGGCGCAGCGATGATCGCCCCGGTCGGCGCGAACGTGAGCGCCTGCAGCACCCGGCCGGAGTGATGGACAAGCTCGCGCCACGGCCCCTCATAGGTCTGGTGAATCGCTGACCAGGAGCGCCAGCCCTCCACCGTGTCGTCGAGCCGGGCGCCGATCTCAGCTGCCGTCCAGGCGGGCCGCGGCTGCGCTGCAGCCTGGCCGTGGCCAACCGCGAAGACGGCTTCCTGGCCCGCGGTCAGCTGAATCCGGGCGGTCGCGGTGGTGTCGTCGAGATCGAAGCCGACGGACGCGGACAGGAGCAGGCGGTGCTCACCGCCGTGCGCGGCCACGCCGCCGGGAACCGGCGTTAGGGTCGGCTTGATGCGGCCATACTCGGGCCTGGGCGCGTAGCTGACCTCGACCTCGAGTGCGCCCTGGGTGCACGTCAGCCGGCGCAGCAGCATGCTCGGAGAGCGAGTGCCCAGGTCATGGCCCCGCTCGTTGCGGCCGACCGCGAGTGCGTCGGTCAGCGTGGCCGTCCCGCTGGCGCCGGTGAAGGTGGTCTCGAGCACCATTGTCTGGTCCACGTACCGGCGGCTGGCGCGGCAGTCACCGGTAGGCCGGATCGCGAAGAACCCGCCAGCCGGGTCAAGCAGGCGGCAGAACACGGCGGGCCCGTCAAATCGGGGGAAGCACAGCCAGTCCACCGAGCCGTCACGGCTCACCAGCGCCGCGGACCGGCAGTCCGATAGCAGCGCGTACTCACTGATCGGCAGGCCGTCCATCGCGTTCCCTTCTCAGGTCGCCACGCGGCCGGGCCTCAGCAGGAGACGGACTCGCCACTACCGGACGAACAGGATGAAAGCACTCGCACGCCGGCCACCGAGACGGTTCGAGTGTGGGTACCCGCTTGGGCTGCGCGGTAAGCCTGCGGCCCTCACGACGCCTGGGCCGCATGGCCGGAGTAGCGGTAGCCCACCGACACCTACCCGGCGTCCGGCGGAGCCGGGTAGTCGGCAGCGTTCAGCACCCAGCCGGGCCGAGCCGAGAAGTCATAGCGCGGCGGCGCGAAGATGTCGATGAGATGGTTCCGCGCCGGGCCGATGGCCTGCGACGTGTGCACGGTCGGCGGCGGGATCACCGTCAGTGACGGGCTGCCGCAGACCTCGTGCTCGTCGTCGCGCCAGGTGCGCCGATCGGGCGTCCACGGCCAGCGGATGTGATGGACGTACTCACCTGCCACCACGAGCGAGCCCTGCTCGAAGTCGGGGTGTGAGTGCGGCGACAGCCTGGTCTCGTCGCGCGGTCCCTCGATCGGGAAGGACAGGTTCACCATCAGCGTCGAGCAGCGCCAGATCCTGCCCAGCCTGCCCTCGGCGCGGGGCACGTCCAGGCTGTAGACGCGGGCCCGCGGACCATCGACGGCGGTAGGCCACGGCCGGAACGCCGCGACGTTGCGGTGCTCGAACTCGTAGGAGTCGGCGTTAATCGCCAGCGGCAGCAGGTCGGCCGCGTTGCTGGTAAATATCTGGACAACCTGGCCGTGGCCGGTTATCTCAACCTCGGTGTCGCCAGGCGGGAGTATCGCCAGGCAGTACCCTTCCGCGCGGGTGACCTGGCCGTTGGCGGTGATGTTCGCGCTGATCTGCGCGCCGGGAAGCAGTAGCACCCACTCGTCGGGCTGCCTTGTCCGGCGGACGGTCATGGCGCCCGCGCAGTCGGAGTAGCCCACGACGAAGTTCTGGCCGCGCGCGTACCAGTGTCGGCTGCCGGAACTGTCCTCCGCGGTCGGCGGCGCGTCGCGGAAGACCACGTAGTCGGCCGGATAGCTGCCAGTGGCCGGGGCCGTCGATGGCGTCGCTGAGGGCGCGAGCACCGCGCGCGGGTCGGTGGTGTCGTACATGGACCAGCTCCGCTCGACGAGACACTCCGGCACACCGTGGGGACACGGTCGTCGGGGCGCGCACGCGCCGTGTCTAGCCTGATACGACCGCGCTCCTTCCGGCTAGTGCCAAGCCACTAGCCAGCCCGTTCCGTGCTTGGGTCGGTTGCCAGGGAGTTCTCGGCCGGCTCCGAGGAGCCGCGCCGGCGGCCCCGCAGCGCGTAGAGCGCCGCGACCGCCGTGCCGACGCAGAGCATCGCGGAGCTCACGCCCAGCGACATGTGCACTCCGATCACGGCGCCGAGCAGACCCACCGTGAACCCGCTGCCGGCCCGCAGGCCGTTGGCGGATACGCCGTACAAGCCGATGACCCGGCCCCGTTCGCTGGCCGGGGCGAGCAACTGGACGACGGTCTGCGTGATCGACATCGAGGCGAGATACGCGATTCCGCCCGCCAGGAGCAGTGCCACGGCCAGCAGATAACTACTGGTCAGCGCGAAGAACAGGGTGGTCACGCCGTACACCGCCGTGCTGATGACGGCTGCTGTCACGTTCGGCCTGATCCGGCCGGTCGCCTCCAGCACGACGCCGCCTATCACGCCGCCGGCGCCGTTCGCAAACAGCAAGACTCCATAGGCGAGTCCGGCGCTGCCGGCACCGAGGCTGTGCGCGAAGATCGGCATCGACGTCTGCAGCGACGAGCCGACAAAGAACGAGCCGAGGCCAGCCAGCACGATCATGCTGACCAGGGTGTGATTCGACCGGACGTCGCGCAGCACGCGCAGCGAGTCGAGCACACCGATGCGCTGCCGGGCGACCACGCCGTCCCTGACGTGCCCGGTGAACTTGGTGCGGAACAAGAACAGCGTGAGCGGCAGGTAGAACACGATGTTCACGAAGATGCCGTGGGTCGGGCCCAGACCGAGCAGCAGCACCGAGCCGACGACAGGTCCGAACAGGATGCCGAGGCTGCGGAACGTGGCGTTGAGGCGCACGGCGCTCGGCAGCTCCTCGCGCCCGACGAAATCGTGCAGCATCAGCTGTTCGCCTGGACCCCACAGTGACCCGGCGCAGCCGTGCAGGACAAGCAGAAGGCAGGCCTCCCAGATCTGCAGGGAGTTCGTGAGGAATAGCACCCCCCACAGGGCTGACACAAGCATGAACAGCACCTGCGCCGCCTGGATGATCCGACGGCAGTCGTAGCGGTCGGCGAGCGAGCCGAAATACACCGAGAACAGCAGGAACGGCACCCAGTGACTGATCACCTCGAAGCCGACGAGGGCGGGGGAGTGGAACTTCTGCCACAGCACCCAGTACGTGATGACATGCTCGATGTTGTCGGCCATCATTGCCAGGGCGGCGCCGAAGAGATAGGGGCGGCAGTCCTTGTTGCGCAGCGCCGCAAACTTTGCCGGGGCGGTAGCTGGCGGAGCCGTGAGCGCCGCGCCGCCCGCGAGCGAGTTCCTAGCACTGGCCGGATCGACCTCGTCGAACTCGATTACGTGCGTGGGTATCCCGCAGGCGGAACACATGGGCATGGCTCCCGGAGATTGCGTGACGCGTAGCAACTACCAACCGCGACATTACGTGCCGGTGTTCCGGCTGGGCAGCAGGAGTGCGCGGGCCTGGTCACGTGCGGTTCCCACGTCCAGGCACGCCACCGCTGCATGCCTTGCCAGGGCCACGGCAGTGTCCGCGTCGGCGCTGGCGAGAACAAGCTCACTGGGCCCGAGCCGGGCACTGGCGACCGATAAGACTCTGGGGCAACCTGTGACCAAGGGCCGCGAGGACCGGGTACAGCACAGCCCTTCGGGAAGGAGACCTCCGATGTTCAGCGTCCCGCGCCGGCAGGCCTTACCCGGTAACGCCGCGCAGGCATCACTGTGCAAGGTCGGCGCGCGGGCCTGCTCGAGTGACGTCGCCAGCTCGCGGGCAGCTTCCGCTGCGCGCGCAGCTGATCTCCGCGCTTCGGCTACGACGCCCAGCCGTTCTCGGCCGGTCGATGGGAGGCATGATCGCCCAGGACCTGGCTGTCAGCCATCCGGCCCAGGTGAGCAGGCTGATCCTGGCCGCTTCTGCAGTCGGGACCGGGTAAGCACGGCCCCTCCCGCCCTACACCCTTGCCGTGTTCGGCCTCTGCCCCGCGAAGCAAGTGGCCGTGCTCTTCCCGACGGATCAAGCCGCCGCGGCCAGGGCTTATCTCAACGCCATCGGGCAATACCCGGACGCCTACTCGCCGTCGGCCGCCACGTCTCGCAGCCAGGTTCGTGCCGTCGAGCGATGGCTGGCTGGACAGGACACAGCGGGTCGGCTGGTGGGCGACATTCGAGTGCCCACGCTGGTCGCCGACGGAACCCGGGATCAGTTCATCGGGATTACCAACGATAGGCCTGGCTCCTGGCTGAGCCGGGCGCCGACGATAACATCGCGGTCATGAACCCGCTGTCGGGTGTGCTCGAAGAGGCCTGGCGGATGTATCGCGCGCACGCGCCGCACCTGCTGGCAATCTCTTTTGTCATCTACATCATCACCGCGATAATCGTCGCCCTGCTCGCGCTGATCGGTGAGTTCGGCTCGCTGCTCGGCGCAATCGTGGAGCTGGTATCCGTATTCCTGTTGCAGGCCGCCCTCATCAAGGCGGTGCAGGATGTCCGGGACGGCCGCGCTGACCTGTCGATTGGTGACACTGTGTCCGCCGCCGTGCCGTACCTCGGGCCGGTCGCTGTCGCGTCGATCCTGGCAGGCATCGCGATCACGATTGGACTCGCTCTCATCATCGTGCCTGGCCTCATCCTCATCACGATCTGGGCGGTGATCATTCCCGTCATCGTCATCGAGCGGTCGGGCCCGCTGGCGGCGTTTGGTCGCAGCCAGCGGCTCGTTCGCGGCCACGGCTGGCACGTCTTCGGCACGCTGGTGCTGGTGTTCATATTCATGATCGTCGTGAACATCGTGATCGGCGCGATCCTGGCCCTGCTGCCGCTGCTCTGGCGTAACGGACTGAGTACGGTGATCAGCGGGACCCTCGTCGCGCCCTATCTCGCGCTGGTGGTAACGCTGATCTACTACCGGGTGACCGCTGCGGACGGCGGCTGGTCCGGCGCGTCGGCCAGCTGAGTCCGGGCGGCTATCGCTCGCTCGTCGCGAGGTCGTCCTCCAGCACCCACGTGGCCGCCAGTTCGTCTACCCATGCGGCGGCGGCGGCCGGGTCGTCCTGCGGCGTGCCGACCAGGACGAGTTCGGTGACCCCCATCTGGGCCAGCTCGCGGAGCATGCCGGGCTTGCCGTCGGCGAGCGCCACCGCGACGGTCAGCGCACGCGGACTGCGGTTGTGTCGTTCGCACTGGACGGCCAGGGCGGCGAGTCGCTCCGGGACCGCCGCCGCCGGCAAGTGGAAGCCATACCAGCCATCTCCGAAGGCGGCCGCGCGCCCCAGCGCGGCGTCGCTGTTGCCGCCCACGACGACGGGGATCCGACGGCCGTGCACGGGTTTCGGATTGACCCGGATCTTGTCGAAGCGGGTGAACTCGCCGCTGAACGATGCGACCTCGTCGGCCCAGAGCGTCCGCATCGCGGCGACGTGCTCGGCGGTGCGCCGGCCGCGCCGGGCGAATGGGATGCCGAGGGCGCCGAACTCCTCGGCCGACCAGCCGATGCCGACGCCCAGCGTGAGCCGCCCGCCCGAGAGCACATCCAGCGTCGCGGCCTGCTTTGCCGTGAGCACCGGGTTGTGTTCGGGGAGCAGCAGCACGCCGGTCGCCAGGCAGATGGTCTTGGTCGCCGCCGCGGCATAGGTCAGGCAGAGGAGCGGATCGAGCCAGTCTGCGTCGGGTTGTACGGCTATCCGCCCGTCAGCTGTATAGGGGTACCGAGACCGTGGCCGGTCGACGAGCACAACATGCTCGCCCGCCCACAGGGTCGCGAAGCCAGCCGCCTCGGCTGCTTTCGCGACCGCGCGAATCACCTCCGGCCGCGCGCCCGGCCCGATGCCGAGCACGTGCAAACCGACCCGCATTTATCCCCCTGGATCTGCGTGGCGTGCCGATCTTCATCCCCAGGATTCGGCGGCCGACGCCTGCCGGGCAGCGGCGACAACCGGGCACGACGCCGTCGTGGTTGCCGGGCCCCCACGGGGATGCCTACCATCAGACGGCGCCATCCGGGCGATGTGCCGAGGTCCACCGGAGGGACGGCTGTGCAGGCTGAGCGCTCACCGGCGGGGCCGCCGCCGGACGCCGAGGACGAGATCCCTGTTCTGATCGTCGGCGGCAGCCTCGTGGGCCTGTCGGCCACCCTGTTTTTGCGCTGGCACGGGATCGACTCGCTGACGGTGGAGCGGCACTCAGGGACGTCGATCCGCGCCCGGGCCGGCCACTTCCACCTCCGTACCGTGGAAATTCTCCGCTCGGTGGGTCTCGAGGAGGTAGTCCGCCGCGCATCGGAGGCGCAGTATCACCCGGACGGCGGCATCAATAACGTCGAATCCCTGGCCGGCCGGGAGATCGGCAACTTCATCCCCAACCTGAACGCCGGCGTCACGGAGTTCAGCCCCACCGTGCGGCTGTTCATCAACCAGGACGCGCTGGAGCCGCTCATCCGGGCGCGCGCCGAAGAACTGGGCGCACGCCTGCGGTACCGCACCGAGTGCACATCCCTGAGCCAGGACGTGGACGGGGTCACCGCCGTGCTGACCGACCTGGACAGCGGCCACGAGACGGCGGTGCGGGCCAGATATGTCATCGCGGCAGACGGGAACCGCAGCCCGATCCGGCAGCGACTGGGCATCGGTAGCCACGGCCATGGGCTGCTGTCTAACAGCATCACCATCTACTTCCGTGCGGGGGCAGATCTCGGCCCGCTGCTGGCCGGTCGCAACCAGGGCGTCCACTACGTGACGAACCCGGTGCTGCGCGGCTTCTTCCGGCTCGACCGCAGCGGCAACGCCGGCTTCCTGAGCGTGAACCTCGTCGGGGACATTTCCCGCCCGGAGATCGTGGCCGGCTACCCACTGGCGCCGTGGGCCAACGTCGCCGAGGGAATCACCGAGCAGCGGGCCATGGAGTTGCTGCGCGCCGCGATCGGCGTGCCCGACATGCCGGTCGACATCGAGGACATAGCGACCTGGCGAGCCGTCGCCGACGGTGCCGATCGCTATCAGGACGGGCGAGTGTTCCTGGCGGGCGATTCCGCGCACGTGCTCCCGCCGAACGGCGGATACGGAGGGAACGCGGGTGTCCAGGATGCGCACAATCTCGCCTGGAAGCTGTCGCTGGTGCTGACCGGAGCCGCAGGCCCGGCGCTGTTGCGGACCTACGACGCCGAACGGCGGCCAGTTGGCGATCTGACCGTCGAGCAGGCGTACGCCAGGTACGTCACGCGGGTGGCGCCTTATCTCGGGCTGGAGACCGCGCAGCCGCTGGTGGACGACTTCGAGATGGAGATCGGCTACCGCTACAGCTCCGCAGCCGTCATTCCGGAGGCCGGGACGGCGCCGCAGCTGCATGAGCACCCTCGTGAGTCGCACGGGCGCCCTGGCGGTCGTGCGCCGCACGTCTGGCTCGACCGGGGCGGCACGCGGGTGTCCACGCTGGACCTCTTCGGCCGGAACTTCGTGCTGCTGGCCGGGCCGCGCGGGCAGGCCTGGTATGCCGCCGCCCAGGACGCCGCACGGCGCCTCCCGATCGCGCCGGACATTTACCTGATAGGCGGCGATGAGCTCGCCGACATGGAGGACGGCTTTCCGGACGGATACGGAATCTCGGCGGCCGGAGCAGTCGTCGTGCGTCCCGACGGTTTCGTCGCGTGGCGGGCCGTGGATGCGACAGACAGCTCGGCGGCGACGATGGAGCGGGTTTTCAGCACGCTGCTCTGCCGCGAAATCGATCCCGGCGAGGCTGCTCAGGCGGCGCCCGGCACGAGGTAACCGTTCAGGTGGTCGTCGAGTGCGCTGAGGGCGGCGTGATCGGCCGATGTGGTCAGGAAGCCGATGTAGCCATCTGGCCTTATCAGCACGGTGCCGTCGGCCGCGAGGCCAGCGTTCGGCGGGTCACCTGAGCCCGGATCGACGTCCACGATGCCCTGCCAGCGACGGCGCAGCCAGGCGAGTTCCTGCTCAGCCGCGGCGCCGAAGAACGCCAGCGCATGCCGCGGACTGGTCATCCCGGCGCGTGCGGGGTATCGGTCGCCCGGCACCGGGGCGGGCAGCGTCGCGGTGCCGGGCGCGAGCCACTCGCCGACGAGCGGGCTGCCCGCGTAGGAGATGTCCAGCATCGAGCGCGCTCGCACCAGGGCCGCGACGTCTTCCGGTCGGGCCGGGGCGGCGGCAGGCGATCCTGACCGTGCCGATTCGACGGCGGCATAGGCGAGCTGGTGGAGTCGGTCGGAGACCTGGAGGACATGGCGATCCGCCGCCTGGCGTTCCCACTCGAAGCTATCCAGCAGAGTCGCCCTGGCGCGGCCGCGCAGTTCGAGCGCGAGCTTCCACGCGAGGTTGTGGGCGTCATGGAGACCGGAGTTGAGGCCTTCACCGCCGAACGGGCTCGAGAGGTGACCGGCATCGCCGAGCAGGAACCGGCGCCTGTCGGCAAGTCGGTCCGCGACCCTGCGATGCATCCGGAACGCGGAGGCCCAGGCGACGTCGTTGACCTGCAGCACGCCTGGCGGGATGCGCAGACCCATTGCCGCGGCGACTGCATCGCTCGCGCTATCGTCCAGCTGGGCGATCTCGGCGTCGCTGAGGTCGCCGATGAAGGTGATCCAGCGGCTGCCTGGCAGCGGCGCGAGCAGCACGTATCCGGCCGGAGATGCGATCAGCGCGGAGCCGTCGCGCGGCAGGTCGGCGGTTACCTGCACGTCGCCAACGAGCGAGGTGCCGGGATAGGTCGAGCCAGCTAGCGGCTCGCCCATCGACTCCCGCGTCATACTGTGCGCGCCACCCGCGCCTATCACCCAGGCCGCCTCCAGGCTCCGCCGCGTGCCGTCTGCTGCCTCGAGCTCGACCAGCACGCCGTCGTCCCGCTCAGTCAGGGAGGTCACCGAGACGCCGTGCTCCACGCCACCGCCCAGCTCGGCCAGCCGGTCGGCGAGGATCTGCTCGGTCCGCCACTGCGGCAGGCAGCACTGGTACTCCCAGTCGCATCCCACACCGGCGAAGGCCAGCTCGGACTGGCGTCTCAGGCCGGCATCCGACGCCTGGAAAACCCGCGCGAAGGCCAGCCGCTCGGATGCATCGAGTACCCGATCCAGCACGCCAGCTTGCTGGAGGATCTCGAGTGTCCCCGGCTGGAGGGCGGTGGCACGCGCCTGGTGATGGGGGTGTGGAGCCCGCTCGACCACTCGTGCGTGCACCCCGTGGCGCGCCAGCTCGGCGGCAGCGAACAGGCCCGACGGCCCAGCCCCGATGACCAGCACTGCCGCCTCGCCCGAGCCCCCCATGCAGGTCGCAGTACCCGGCCGCGGCAGGACTTAGGCCAGGGCCTGGCGGGACTTACTCGGCGCGGTACTTCGCTGCGCGAGACTTACTCTGCGCGGTACTCGCGTTCTCCCGTGGCCGGGTTGTACCAGACGCGCATCCGCTTGCCCGACTGCGGGTCGACGAATACTTCATCAGTCGGCTGAGCCGCGCTCCTACCGCCGGCCGACTTGCGGCTGCCGCGGTAGCGGTCCCAGCCGAAGAGCGCGACGACGACACCGACGGCGACGATCGCCAAAATGACCCATTCCAGGACGTGCATGACGCGCCCCGCTCAGCCCGGCGAGCCGGTGGGTGGCGTGCTGTCCCACTCGATAATCCGCGCGGTGCCGTAGGCCACGATCTCGCTCATCGTCCGGCCCATCTCGCTGGAGTCGAACCGCATCATCGTCACGGCGTTGGCCCCCATGGCAGCGGCATTCTGCACGAGCCGGTCGAGTGCCTGCCGCCGGGAGTCCTCGCTGAGCTTGGTGTACGAGCGAATCTCCCCGCCGACGATGGTCTTGAGGCCGGCGGCGATGTTGCCGCCCAGGCTTCGCGACCGCACGGTCAGGCCGAATACCTGGCCGAGCGTCCTGACCACGGTTGCCCCTGGGATGTTTTCGGTGGTGGTCACGATCATGGACCGCGCCGCACCGACGTTCTCGGCTGGCATCTCCATCGTGCTGTCTCCTTCGAGCCACTGCGCCGGCGACCGCGGCGCGCCATAAAACTGATATCACTTTATAGCCCGCGGTCGCCAGCGATCCACCATCAGCGGCGCGAGTTCGGCGTATCTAGGCGGTAGGGGGACCGGCGACCGCTGGTCCGCGGCGAGGGCCACGGATACCGTGCTGACAGGACGCGCACGGCGCTCGAGCGTGCGGCCGCGGCCGACCGAGTGCGGCGGAGAGGCCACGAATACCGGGCTGACGGGACGCGCCCGCCAGTCGCTAGGGCTTGCGGCCGCGGACGACCGAGTGCAGCGGCGAGGTCGAGTGACAGCCGATGTCGACGAATCCGGCGTCACCGAGCAGGGATTCGAGCTGGGCAAAGGTGAATTGCTGGCCCTGGGTGCTGGCTGCCATCAGCACCGAGAACGCGGCGGCCGTGCGCGGACCGGCGGCGTCGTCATTCAGCAGCATCTCGTGCACGTTGATCGTGCCGCCCGGGGTCAGGGCGCCAAAGGCGTGCTTCGCAAGCTCCAGGCAGGTCGCCGGCCGCCAGTCATGGAAGATGTTGGACAGGAACACCGCGTCGTAGCCCTGCGGCCAGGGATCGCGGAACATGTCGGCGGCGTGGGTGTCGATCCGGTCCTCGAGTCCGCGCTCCTTGACGTATTCCGGCGTCAGCTCGCAGACCGCATGAAGGTCCATGATCGTGCAGCTGAGGCCGGGATGCCGGTCGGCGAGCGCGATCGAGAACACCCCGGAGCAGCCGCCGACGTCCAGCAGGCGGCGCGTCGCGGAAAACAGGTCGCTCTGCGCGACCGCCACCGCGGCCGCAGCCGAGTGGCTGTGCATGTATTTCATCATCGACGCGGCTGCCTCCGAGCTCAGGCTGCCGCTGGCCCAACCGTCGACGCTGCGCTCGTCTCGCCCGCTTGACTGCGGGAGCGCCTCGACCGGGTCGGGCGTGGTTAGCGCTCTGCGCAGCTGGTGATACAGCGGGCTGTGCTCGCGCATCGCGACCCAGACGCCGCCCCAGTAGAACGGGCTCGACGGGAGCAGGTGGTGCCGCGTCGCGTCGGTGATGTGGTAGCGGCCGTGCCGGGGAGCCAGGTAGCCGAGCGCGGCCAGCAGGGCGAGCACCGAGCCCAGCGCGCGGCCATTGAGCCCCAGCCGCGCCGATAGCTCGTCGGAGCTGCAGGGCGTGTCCGCGATCGAATCCAGGACGCCCAGTTCGTCGGCAACCAGCAGCGCCGGCATCCATGTCGGGGAGAGGTAGATCTCCCAGATGTCTCGGGTGTCCGAGCCCGGCACCGGCAGTTCGATCACGCTGCTCCTCCCTCACCAGGACCGGGCCACGTCCGCGTCGCAGCTTCCCCTGCAAGCACGATAACGGCGCGGTGCACGTCCGCCCAGGCTCTGTCTACCGGAAGCCTTTCCGGTTGGTGGCCTTGCGGCGGAGGCCGACGTGCCGCGGGGTCCGCGTGATTGATCGTCGTACAGCGCGGGAGCTCCGCACGGCGGGCGGAGCTCGTGACCCGGCGCGAGCTAGCGGCCGGTACTCCCATCGATCAGCTCGCGCAGGATGTCCGCATGTCCGGCGTGCCGCGCCGTTTCTTCGAGCAGGTGGGCCAGCACCCAGCGGAGGTTGACCGGCACAGTGCCACTGTCGTCGCCGTGGCACACCTCATCGAGTCCGGCACTGCGCGCGATGGAATCTGTCTGCGCGGACGCAGCGCGGTAGCCCGCGATCACGGACGCGGCGGTGTCGTCCGGCTGCACCGTGTCATCGGGCAGCGGGGCGTCCAGCGCGGCGAAACGGATGGCAACCCAGCGGGTCTCGGCCTGGGCGAGGTGCTTCAGCAGCCACAGCAGCGTGGTGCCGCTCCCGACGGCAGACCGTCGCGCCGCCTCGTCGTCCGCGCCGTCAACCTTGCGGATCAGTGATTCGCGCTGGTATTGCAGCAATGCGAGCAGCGTCTCGCGCTCGGTAGCCGCGAGGCGTGGCGGCTTTCGGTCGGTCACCACGCCATGCTAGGAACCCCGAGGCGCAACGAGCGAGTCTCATCGCGACGTGGAGTTGTAGGCCGGAAGTGGCTTGCCGTCAGGCGCGGGTTGTCCGGGTCGCGCTGGTGAGGTCGTCTGCCGCTGCATCCGCTCGGGCCGGCAGGACGCGCTCCAGCGCGCTGAGGTCGCCGTCTATGCGCAGGCCGAGGTCGGCCGCCTGGGCTGCGGACAGGGCACCCGCGAACAAGGCGAGGATGGTCCGCGGCTCGCCGCTGAGGACGACGTCGGGTGCTACCGCGGTGCCCAGCCGGGTATGAGTCGTCCCGCCGGCAATCTCGATGACCGCCGGGCTGTCGGCGGCACGGAGCTCGATCGAGAGGGGCGGCCCGTCGGGATCGCGGTCGCGGAGGAAGAACGAGGCCGGAAAGGCGAACCAGTGGCCGCGGAACTCGTCGCCGTCGGCGGGATCCATCATGTACCTCGTGCCCCACCTGCCGATGGCAGCGAGCACCGGCAGCAGCTCAGCACCCGCCGCGGTGAGGTGGAAGAGCGTCGTCGCGACGGGTGGCGGTGCGTTTTCGCGCCGGACCAGGCCGGCTGACTCGAGCTCCCTAATCCGGTCCGACAGCAGGTTCGACGCGATGCCCGGCAGGCCGTCCTTCAGGTCGGTGTAGCGGCAGCCGCCGCGGATGAGGAGCTCCCGGATGATGAGCAGGGTCCACCGGTCGCCCACGACGTCGAGCGCCTTGGCGATCGAGCAGTACTCGCCGTAACTACGCATGACCGCAGCTTAGCCTGCCGGGAGTTGAGTTCCAAAGCTAACTGATTGACTTTCTCAATCATCAGATAGAGGATCTAAACCATGGCGGAGAACCAACAACGACTGACCAGGGGGGCACCGCAATGTCACATCAAATCGCCACGGACCGCACTGTCGAGGCGCTCAAGGCTGCCGCTGCCTGGCCTGGGGCTGATCGGGCAACGCTGGTGACGCTCGCGACCGTGCTGGCCGCGACGGGCGCCGACCAGGACGGCGCCAGCTACTTCGAGGCGCTCGCGGCTAGCCAGCCCGACCAGGTGCTGCCGCTGACGCTGGCCGGTTATTTCCAGGTGCGGTCAGGCACGGACATCGCGGCCGGGCTGGCCAAATTGGACGAGGCAGCCACCAAGGACCTCGGGCCAGCTCAGTACTACCGCGGCCTCGCGCTCGCCAGGCTCCCGGCCAGTGCCGGGCACGCCGACCAGGCAATCGCCGACCTGGAGTTCGTGCTGGCCGTCCGTGACCAGTTTCCCAGCGCCATGATCAGGGCTGTCTATCACGCGCTGGCCGCCGCCTACGCCGCCGCGGGCAAGGACGACCTAGCCGCCCGAGCCGCCCTGGACTCGGGTCTGTCGTCGGCCCCAGCGGGGACGCGGCTGGAGTTCGGCGGCGGCTGGATGAATGCGGCCGATGGCTTTCACATGAGCTCGCCAGCGATCGCCGAGGTGGCGCCAGGCGTCCGCGTGGCGCACGGCTACGACTTCGGCGACTTTGCGTTCGTCGGCACCGGCGACGGCGTGGTGGTCGTCGACGCAGGAACGGCTGAGCACCGCGTCCGCGCTGCGCTCACCGACGCTGGGATCGACGAAGGCGACGTCAGCCACGTGATCCTGACGCACGCGCACTTCGACCACGCAGGTGGCGTCGGCGCGGTCATCGGGCCGGACACCACGGTGATCGCCCAGGCCGGGTTCAGTGCCGAATTGCAGCGGCAGCGCGGGAACGTCTTCCCGTTCCGCTACTTCACCGGGGACGGAAACGGCGATGGCCACGCCGTGCTCTCGGCGATATCTGTGGATCAGCCGATCGCGAGCACCACGTCGATGTCGGTCGGCGGAACAGAGTTCGTCCTGTATCCGACGACAGGAGGGGAGACCAGCGACGCCCTGATGGTGTACCTGCCCGCGACCGGCGTGCTGTTCACTGGCGATGTGATGATGCCGTACCTCGGCGCGCCGTTCTTCGCTGAGGGATCACCGGACGGGCTGATCGAGGCGCTCCAGCTCATCGCCGACATCAACCCGCGCGTGCTCGTGCACGGCCATCCCGTGCTGACCGAGCTGTTCACCGTCGAAACCATCCCGGGCCTGCTCGCCGCTCTGACGGAGCTCCGGGATGCCTCGCTGGCCCGCATCCGCAACGAGCAGACGCTGACCAACGTGCTGGACTCCACTGTGCTGCCGGAGACGCTGCGCGAGCACTCGGCGGCGGTCGGGCCGTACCTGGCCATCTGGGAGCACTTCGTGCAACGTCTGTACCAGCAGCACTCGGGATACTGGCAGCCCGACGGGCAGGGCCTGGAGCCGATCGGACCGGCCGACCGGGCAGCGGCGCTCGACCTGCTGGCGGGTGGTCGGCCGGAACAGTTCGCCGCGACCGCGCAGACCCTGCTCGCACAGCACGACGCCGCGCTTGCCCTCGAGATCGCCAGCGCCGGCCTGGTCAGGCACCCGGAGCACGCCGAGCTGACGCGGCTGCGCACGCAGGCGCTGTACCGGCTGATGGAGCGGCACCAGCTCCAGGATCCGTTCCGCTTCCTCATCTACGGCGAGCTCGCCGGCGTCGAGCTCGGCCCGGTTGCCGCCGGGTAGCAGACCACCAGGCCCGCGGCTACCCTCGCTCCATGCCAAGTTTGCTCGCAAAGCCCCGGGTGGACGCGGTGCTCAGTCGGCTGTTCGCACAGGCGGCCCGCGCCGAAGAACTGGCGTCGTCGCTGCCCCAGGACCGCGCCTTACCGACCAGGGCAGACGGTGGTGGAGTTCGGCACCTCGTTCGGGATCTCCACCATCCACCTAGCCGCAGCGGTCACCGACAACGGCACCGGACATGTGGTCACCACCGAGCTGAGCAGCCGGAAAACCGCGGCCGCCAGGCAGAACCTCGAGGAGGCCGGTCTTGCCGGCGTGGTGACCATTCTGGAAGGCGACGCGCTGGAGACGCTGGCCCACCTCACCGAGCCCGTCGGGTTCGCGCTGCTGGACGGCTGGAAGGAGCTGTATCTGCCGGTGCTTCGGCTCCTGCAGCAAAGGCTCATACCGGGGGCCCTCGTCGTTGCGGACGACAGCAGCTTCGAGAGCGCGGCCGACTATCTTGCCTACGTCCGAGATCCTGCCAACGGGTTCGTAAGCGTGGAACTCCCGGTCGAGGACGGCATCGAGGTCAGCTCATGGACTGGTCAGTAACGTCAGGGCGGGCGGCGGCCGAAGCTCTATCCTCATGTCCTCCTGGCGTGGTCGAGGAGCACCTGACTGATCATGCGGCGGGTGTTCCGCGACGAGCGGATTCGTGGCTGCGTAGGAGGTGTAGGCGTTCAGGCCCGTGGTCAGCACCCAGCCCTGAGCCCGGCCCACTGCGGGAGTTGCGACGCCAGCAGCCGCCTCACCACAGCAAGGTCAGTGCTGCGCCCGTGCGTCCCGGCCGCCTCAGCTGACACGATCGACCTCAGTCACCGGTCTACCTCCGCTGTCGGAACCAGCAGTGCACCCCATCAGCCGGAGGTGCGCCTGTCAACGCGGCTTCGGCTACCAGGTCCGGGCGGACGGGCGGGGTACGGCCGCTTGGTCCGCTTTACCATCAGGGCAGTCGCATCGTCGCACCGCGGCCCTGACTAATTCACCGGCCACCGGTACCGGCGTTCCCTGGCACGGAAAGGAATACGGGCATGTCGATGAAGGTGACCGGAGTCGAGGTGTTTCCGATCGCCGTCCCGCCGCCGGCCAGGGGCGGGAACCGGTGGATGATCCTTCGTCTGGACACGGACGCGGGTATCTCGGGTTACGGGGAGATGATGCTGCTCTCCAATCCGTTCCGCTGGCCGGTGCTGGTGTCCATGCTCGAGGACTTAGTCGAGCAGGCCCTGATCGGTCACGACCCGTACGACGCCGAGGAGCGGTTCGATCGCATCTACGGCCGGGCCGGCTATAGCCACGCTCCCGAGCAGACCAAGCTGGCGATGCTGAGCGCCCTCGACATGGCGTGCTATGACATCGTGGGAAAGGACCTCGGGCAGCCGCTGCACCGTCTGCTCGGCGGCCGCCTGCGCGACAAGGTCCGCACCTACACCTACCTGTATGCGGACGAGAACGACGCCAGCCTCCAGCAAAGCTTGCGGCGGCTCTGGCTCGATCCCGGCTATGCGGCGGCCCGGGCTCGCCACTACGTCGACCTTGGCTTCACGGCCGTCAAGCTCGACCCGTTCTCGCTTACCGTGAGCGAGGACCAGGCCCTCGGTCAGATCGTTCCGCTGCAGTTCACCCCTCAGGCGCTGGAAACCGCTGAGTCGGTGATCGCAGCCATCCGGGCCGAGGTGGGCACTGCCGCCGACATTCTCGTCGGTACCCACGGCCAGATGACGCCGGCCAGCGCCATTCGCTTCGCGCGCCGGATCGAGGCGTACGACCCGCTCTGGTTCGAGGAGCCGGTACCGCCCGAGAACATGGCGGCACTCGCCGAGGTCGCGCGCGCGACGAGCATCCCCATCACGACGGGGGAGCGGCTCACGTCCAAGCACGACTTCGCCCGTTTGCTGACGCACCGCGCGGCCGCCATCTTCAACTTCGACGTGGGGCTTGTCGGCGGCGTCCTTGAGGCAAAGAAGATCGCGGCCATGGCCGAGGCCCACTACGTGCAGATCGCTCCCCACGTGTACGGCGGGCCGATGATTACCGCGGCCTCACTCGAGCTGTCCTTGTGCTCGCCGAATTTCCTCATCATGGAAGGCGTCGAGACCTTCGGCGGTATCTACGACGAGCTGACCGACCCGCCGTTCAGCTGGCGCGACGGCTTTCTGGTTCCGTCGGGCCGGCCTGGTCTCGGTCATGACCTGCGTGAGGCCGTGGCCCGCCGACTTCGGCCCGACGGCCCGGGTCGCAGCCTGGTGCGCGTCTACTGACGCTCCAGCGGGGCCCCGCCTAGTGTTTCGCGCGCCCGTGCAAGTGAGCCGACCTGACCTCCACGTCCTTAGCGGCCTTGTCAAGCTCGACCTGCAAGGCGCTGACCTCGGTCTTATAGCCGTCGATGGCGACGGTGGCGAACTCGGAGAGCCGCTGCTCCGACACGCTGAACTGCGCGCACGCGTCGGTGGCCCACGTCGCCACCCGCCGCCAGTACTGGTCTTCCATTGCGCGCAGACGGGCCACTGTCTCAGTCCACGTCTCCTGGTAGGCCCTGCCCGCGGACCATGCGTCGGTAGCTGGCAGCCGCACGCCCGCCACCGTCATGAGCGCCTCGAGGACACGCCCTTCCCGCAGCTGCTGATCACACCGGGCGAGTGCGGGGGTCACACCATCGAGAGCGCCCATCGCTGCCGTCCGCGCGTCAGCGCGGATGCCCGCGCCAGGCAGGCTCTGCTCCGCGCTCAGCAGCGCGCCAACCCGTTGAGCGTAGTCCGCGGTGACCGCTCGGAGGCCGCGCACGATCGAGCCGAGCTGAGCCGCGGCCGCCAGGCTGAGCGTCTCAGGCCGGCCGATGCGCGACTGGTAGGCGGCGCGCTCGCGCTCAACCGCCGACCCCAGCGACGACCCGAGCTGGGAGGCGAGCTCGGCGGACCTGGTCTCGTAGCGCGCCGCCTCGGCCGCGTAGCCGCCCTGGGCCTTCGTCAGCGCACGTTTCCTCAGCTGCCGGGTTCCGAGTCGCGCCACGATGGTGGCCGGGATAGTCACGACGGCCGCGTGCAGGGCCAGCAGGTGGGCCAGAAGCTCTCCCGTGAGAATGCCCGCCGACACACCGCCGACATCGAGTGCGATGCTCTTCACCGCCTCGTCCAGCGACGTCTTGTACTCGCGCTGGATTCGGACCTCCCTGGTGACCGACATGACCAGCGTCACGTACGGCACGTGGGCCACGACGCCATGCAGGAGGGCGGGCGCGGCGTGCCCCGCCGCGTGACCGAGGTGGTCTGCAGCGTAGTTCACGTGCATCTCGCTCAGGTCGACGAGTGGCGAGCTCTGGGCGTGCCTGATCAGCTCGCCAACGACGGACTCACCCAGTCGCTCGAAACCATATTGAGCCAGGCTGCCGTCGGGACCAAAAAGGTCGGCGATGCCGTGAAGCTCGGTAGCCGCCCGTGCGGCGGTGCCGAGAAAATGAACGAAGCCCTCATTCGCAACGACGCTGAGATCGGGCATCACATGGTCCTGGACGTGGCTGATCGCCGAGGCCGCCGTCTTCGTCAGGCTCAGTCCCGCCTCAGGGTGCTTGAGATACGCCGCGAGTTCGGTCAGGGCGAGGTGAATGTCACGCGGAACCGGCGCGAACTGGCGCATCGCCACGGCGAGTTCCGCACCCGAGTTCGGGCCCGTCGCACTGAGCAGGGGTGACAGCAGGCCGTCGATCCCAGCGAGTACCACGGCCCCGCGATCGAAGGCGTCGATGCTGCGCTCCACCCGATGCAGCTGCGGATCGGCCGTGTGTGATTCGAGCACTGCGCCTGGCACCGGTATGGCCGTCCGGACGGCGTGGCTCAGGCCTGCGGAGGTGAGTTCCTGGATGCCGAGCAGCGCGGCCGCCGCCTCCACCGGCACGGTGACGTCGCGGCGGGCTGCCCGGCTCACGAGGATGCGGGCCGCCTCGCGCTGGACCCGGCAGGCGGCGGCGCGCAGCTCAGTCCACAGCTCGTCCCGGCGCGTAGCCCACACGGTGAGCGAGCCGCTGATCGCCGCCGAGATCCGGTCGTGACGCACCCTGACGTCTTCGAGGTGGCTGGCGCACGTCTGTGCTGCGGTCGCGCACCGCCCGGCCGCGGTGTCGGTCAAGCGCCGGGCAGCAGCTGCGCATGCGGTCGCGTATTCCTGGCTCGGCGGCCAGGACTTGCTGACAGGCAGGAGCGTGGCCGTGAGGGCCGCAAGCGCGTCGCGAGAATTGCCGTCCGCCAGCTGCTGCCGGCTCTCGGCCAAGGCCGCGGGCACAGCCTCGAGCGCCTGCCTCGCGGCCGCGGCGCCAGGTCCGCCGCCGGTTTCGGGTGCTGACAGGCGCGCGGACGCCAGCAACGAGGACACCGCGGCTCGGTAGCGCTCGGCCGCGTCCGCGAGCTCGCCGACGCACTGCCCGATGTCCGCACCGGCAGGCCCGTCGAGCGGTGGCGTGGCTGCCTGAGTCTGCTCGTGCGGCGTGCCTGCACTGGGCTCGCGCTGCATGGTGGCGGTCACCTGCTGGGCCAGCTCGCGGGCTCGGTCGCGCAACGTGTCCTCGTAACCGGATAGCAGTGCCGAATAGCCGGGCCACTCACGCAGGCCCGGCGAATCGGTGTCGAGGCCCAGCCTGGTCATCACGGCCAGCAGGTCGCGTTTCTCGAGTCCGTGTGGGTCGGCCGGGACGATCAGAGCCCGGGCCTGATCACCCAGACTGCGCCCGGCAGGACCGCGCTGCTGGCCGACGACGTCACCGGCCGCGGTTTTTGCCGAGTCGGACCTGCGCGTGCGCGGCCGGTGTTCGTGGTCTGCAGCGGCGACCGGTGCGCCCTCGGCCAGGTACCGAGTCAGCACGTCGTCCGCGTCAGCTGCGGGCTGGACATCGGCCCCGTCTCGCTGCGAGGTACGGACGACGGCGGCGGCCTCCACCACGGATTCCGGCAGGCCGGCCGCTCGCAACGCTGGCTCGAGCGCATCGTCGGGCAGCGGCGATCCCGCCGCTGCTTGCCGCGTGAGGAGCAGCTGTGCCGAAGTGAGCTGAGTCGCGACGTCGTCGAGCCGCGTCGTAGTCACCAGAACTGGCTGCAGCTGGTCGGCAACGATAGACCGCGGTGGCGCCAGCGGGGCCGGACTCATGCCGCGGTCGAGGTCAGCCCCGAGTGCAAGGAGCCGCTCTGCGGCCATATCAGCAATTCCGACGAGGGCGCTGGCGCCGTGCAGCTGAGCGCGCTGCCGCGCCGGCTCTGTGAGCTTCTCGACGACCTCCGCGGCCGCGAGCCGCCGCGAGCGCGCCGCGAGCAGCCACCCCGCCCCGACCACGGCGCCAATGACGACAACCACCACAGCGACAATGGCGCCAGCCATCCATGCCCTCCCCAAGGCGGCGTGCCAATGAGGAGTTAATTACACGATCAGCGCATGATTGGCAATAAGGAACGGCTAATAGCGATGCGACCGATTAGCGTGCAGGCTCGCCATCTCGGCAACGGCTGCGCGCGGGCTGACGGCGGCGTGCGCGATCGAGCCCGTTCCGCTCACGGTCTGCCTTTGTGTGGTCTGGGCCTCAGCCGAGCACCTTGCGTTTGAAAATGCGCTGCCGCGTGACCTTCGGAATTGTGATGGCCACGACCAGTGCGGCGCCGTAGAAGATCTGCTGGATGTACGTCTGCGCGCCGAGCAGCTCGAGTCCGGCCGTCCCTGTCGCGAGGAAGTACACCGCGATAAAGGCGCCAAGCGGGTTGATCCGGCCGGGCTTGATCGCCGTCGCACCGAGGAATACCGCTGCGTAGGCAGGCAGGATCAGCTCGCTGCCGGCCGTTGGGTCGATTGTGCCGTTCGTGCCGGCGTATGCGATGCCCGCGAGCCCGGCGATGCCTGCCGCGATGACGAAGGCCCAGGCACGCTGGCGGTTGACCCGGACGCCGGTCAGCCGAGCTACCTCACGCGACTGACCGATCACTAGGGCTTTCTGCCCGACGGGCGTGAAGCTCAGCACGTACCAGACGACCAGGAAGATAGCGAGGCCGTAGTAGAACTCGAGCGGAATCGACAGGAAGCTGTTGGTGAAAACCCAGTTCGACAGGTTGGGCGAGACGATCCCGACGCTATTGTCCCCGGAAACGATGTAGATGATCCCCTGTACGACGGTCATTGTGCCCAGCGTCACGATGAACGGGTCGTTGTCGAAGTAGACGACAAAGAACACGTTCACGAGCCCGACCGCGAGCGCCGCGCCAACCCCGGCCATACAGGCGAGAACCACCGGAGTGCCGTGCTGCACATTGAGCACCGCCAGCATCATGGCGCTGATGCCAGCCGAGGCACCGAGCGACAGGTCGACGAAGTCGCCCATGAGGGTGGGCAGGAGCACGGCCATCACGAGAATGAACAGCACCGCCTGGGAGCCGAGGATGTTGGAGAGGTTGCCGACGGAGAGAAAGGTTGACGGCCTGGCGATGCCGAATCCCACGATCAGGCCGGCGAACACGATGAGGATCGCGAAGCGGTCGAGGCCAAGACGCCGGCTCGTCGAAGGCCTGGGTCGTTCTGTCTGCGTCCGCTCTGGGCCCTCGTCGACAGGAGCGACGGCCTTCTTGGCTGAGGCGCTCATCAGACCTCCCTGATCTGTCCCAGCGCGGCGGCGCTGATGGCGTCGTTGTCCAGCTCACTGCCACTGAGCGTCGTGACCTCGCGGCCCTGTGACACGACGATCACGCGATTGCACACTTCTGCCAGCTCCCCGAAGTCCGTCGTTACCCACAGCACGGCCGTCTGGTCGAGCGCGGCGGCTATCTCAACGAACCGGTAGATGTCCCGCCTGGCGCCGACGTCCACGCCCTGTGTTGGCTCGTGCAGTAGCAGCAGGCGGGGCCGGGCGAGCAGCCACTTGGCCAGCAACGCTTTCTGCTGGTTTCCGCCCGACAGCGTCCCGGCGACTGCCTGTGGCCACGGGGGACGGATCTCGAACCGCTCGATCGCCTCGCGCGCCAGCGCCACAAGCTCGGCGCGGTGGAAGATCCCGCCGCGGTAGTAGTCGTCTTCGACCAGCATCACGATGTTCTCCCACAGGGTGAGCCGTTCGCTCAGGCCCATGAGCTGACGATCCGCCGGGACAAGCGCAATGCGCTCCCGCACGCTGCGCTGCGGGGTGAGGCGGGTGACGTCGAGCGACTGGCTCCAGAGGTGCAGCGTGCCGCTCGCGCCGTGGCCCGCGCCGAACAGCGCGTACGGCACATCCTCGGCGCCGGAACCGATCAAGCCGGCCACCCCGACGATCTCTCCCGCTGCGATCGCGAACGACAGGTCCGCGACGCGACCGCCGGTCAGGTGCTGGACCACGACGCCCTGGAGCTGCTCCGGCAGCGCGTCTGACCCGGACGTGCCCGGCGCCGCTGCGGCCTGCAAGTTAGCCGTCTGGAAGTTGGCCGCCTGCAGGTTGGCCGCCTGCAGGTTGGCCGTCTGCAGGTTGGCCGCCTGCAGGTTGGCCGCCTGCAGGTTGGCCGCCTGCAGGTTGGCCGCCTGCAGGTCGGCAGCCTGCTGGTCCGCGGTTCGCACGCCGGCTACCTGCAGAGGGTCGCCTTGCACAGGGTCGCCTTGCACAGGGTCGCCTTGCACAGGGTCGCCTTGCGCGGGGTCGCCTTGCACAGGGTCGCCCTGTACGCCGTGCGCGTCCTGGCCGTGCGCGTCCTGGCGGTTGGCTTCCGGGCTGTCGACCTGCGTGCCGTCGACCTGCGTGCCGTCGACCTGCGCGCCGTCGACCTGCGCGCCGCGGGCATGGGCACGCTCGGTCAGCCGCGCGGTAACACCGACGATGAGGTTGACCAGCTCGTGCTCGTCGATTTCGGCTGCGGGCACATTGCCGACGACGCTGCCGTCTCGCAGGACGACGACGCGGTCGGTGATGGAGCGGACCGCAAGGAGGTCATGCGAGATGAACAGCACGGCCGCGCCCTCAGCAACGACGGCCCGGATGAGGTCGAAGAGGCGCTCGACGTCTTCCTCCGGAAGGAACACCGTCGGCTCATCGAGGACGAGCACCGAGTGCTTGTAGCCACTCCGCGTTCGGTATCGGCGGAGGTCCTCGGCGGCCCGGACGATCGCCAGCCTCGCCTGATCGACGGGCGGCAACTCGGCCGTCCGTCGATCGAGGCTGAGCTCAACCTGGTAGCGGTCCAGGACGGCGGCGGCGCTGCGGTGCTCGCGACGCCAGTGGATCGGCGCCAGCGCCTGCAGGCCGCCGTGAATGCGCTGGCCGATGTTCAGGTTCTCCAGCACGCTTAGCCCGCCCGCCAGGGCGAGGTTCTGGTAGACAAAACTGAGCCCGATCTCGCTTGCCTGCCCAGGAAGCAAGGGCAGCGGGACCTCTGCTCCACTCACGAAAAGCCGGCCGCCGGGCTCTGGTGCGTAGACACCGGCGAGCACCTTGACGAGCGTCGATTTGCCCGAGCCGTTCTGCCCGACGAGCCCGACCACCTCGCCGTCCGCGATGGTGAGACTGACGTTGTTCAGCGCGCGGTTGCTGCCGAAGTCCTTGCTGATGCCGCGCAGTTCGACGGCGAGGGGTGATCCTCCCTGCGCGTCGGGCGCCGGGACTTGCGGACGGCCGGCGACCCTGTCTGACGGACCCTGGCTTTCCATCTCGCTGGACGACACTCGCGTCTCCTCCCAGGCCGCCGCCCGCGTCTTTGAGCGGAGACGGCTAACCCGCGCGAAAGGGGTGGCGCGCGGGCTAGCCGTCTCCTCAGGGTCGCTGCGTCAGGGCTTGCCCACCATCGCGCCATTCAGGGTCGCCGCGTCAGTCAGCGCCTTGCCGGAGAGGGCTGGCAGCCCAAGCAGGCCACGGAAGCCGTTTACCCAGTCGGTTCCCCAGCCGCCCGTGGTCAGGACGTTGACAGCGTTCTGCGGCGTGGCCACCCGGTCCGGGCCGATCGCGACGTCGTACGCGATCGGCGTCTGATGGTCGAGCTCACGGGCGGTCTGCAGGAACAACAGGTACCCGGTCCACGGCGGGTAGCCACCGATGTCGCTTTGGATGATGCTCTTGCCCGGCTCGGCTGTTTGCAGCTGAATGAACGGCGTGCCACCGCCGAAGGCGAGGTAGGTCTTGATGGTGTTCGTGCGGTGCGCGCCCTCGATGCCGGCCAGCATGTAGGTCAGCATCCCGGCGTAGTCGGGGAACAGGACGGTGACTTTCGGGTTCTCGAGCAGCGCCGACGTCACCGTGCTCGAGATGTCCGTCGCCCACTCGGGCACCTCGACGTCCACGTCGGTTACCTTGCAGGCCGGGCACGTCTTCTTGAGCTCGGCCGTCAGCGCAGCTTGCATGATCGCTGTAGCGGGCGCCGCGTTCGAGGTGATCGCGATGGCGTCGAACGGCTTGCCGCCGTGCTGCTGCACCGCCTGCTCGGCCGCCACCTTGGCGTCGATCGCGTAGGGGTCGTCGGTGTTGTAGGTGATGTGGGTCGCCGCGGCTTCCTGCGGCGTGGCCCCGTAGACAGCGATCGCGATGCCGGCCTTCTGCGCCTGCGCCAGCGCGGGCGCAGTGGTTGTCGGATCGTAGTCACAGCCCAGATCGATCGCGCTGTAGTGCTCGTCGATCGCATTCTCGATGCCCGAGTTCAGCTGGGAGGTCAAGCCGCTGTTAGCGAAGATCGTCGCTGTCATGCCCATGTCGGTGGCGATTGCCGCGTCGGCTTGGGCGATCTCGGTGCACGCGGCGAGCTGGCTGTCGCCTGGGATGATCATGATCTTCTTGCCGCGCAAGCTCGCGGGGTCGGAGATCTTGCCGCCGTAGTTGGCGGCGTACGTACTGAAGCTCGGCACTGCGGCCGCCGTATTGACGTCGCTCGCGAGCGCAGACAGATTCACGTTGGCGGCTTTGCCCGAGCTCGACGAGCTAGAACTGGGGCTGCTTCCGCAGCCCGCGAGCACGAGCGCCGCGACGGCGATGACCGGAACCGCTAATCGGGGAATGACGCTGGCTTTGCGCATGTCAACTCACCTCGCTGCCGGGAAGCTGCCTCATGCAACCATGAGCAATTGGTAATGTCAACAATGTTGTTGGCAATTTTCTGATGTTTTAGTACCCAGCCAAACGCCCGTCTGCAACCCACTCTGGGGCGGGCATGCCGGGCTGCTGACCGCTCGCCGCGGCAGCCGCCATGCCAGCGCCGACGCGTCCGTCGTCGCTCGGCTGGAGTCGGCGCTGGGCGCAGCTCTATCCAAGCAATTACCGTGGTGCGCTCCCAAGCTGCGACTAAATCTGCTGGTCAGAGCCACAAGCTGACTCGGAGGCCGATCCCGGCTAGAGCCCGACCGGATCGCGCCGGCCTCAGGTCGATTCCGCTCCGACCACACAGATGACGCTGAGCCAGGGCGCCCGTGGTCGTGCTGGGCAACGCCGCCGCAAAGACAATGAAGGCGGGATAGCTTGCTGCCAACCACCGCGTTGGCGGCTCGGATTGTGGTCAATGAGGAAAAAGATCGGCGTCACTTTGTTCCGCCACCACAGCGCGTACAACTAGCGGCGATCGGCAATTCCGGCTAAGCGGCAGGCAGCCTGATGTCGAGCAGCCGGCTAAGCGGCAGGCAGCCTATGTCGAGCAGCCGGCTAAGCGGCAGGTAGCCGGATGTCGAGCACCGCGCAGCGCTGGTCGGCCTCCAGCGCCAGGCAGTAGTCGACCGCGTCAGCAAGCTCCGCGCTGTCGTGGATCACCCGTCCGCCCCCGCCGTAGGCGCCAGCGAGCGCGACATAGTCCGGCGCCGGCGACAGGTCTGTCTCGGGGAAGCTGCCCTCGGCCTGGCCGTGGCCGCCGGGGTAGAGGCGCTGCACCGGCAGCCGTGACGCGCGGTAACTGCGGTTGTTGAGGATCACCGCGATGAAGGGCGCGCCCGCGCGCTGCGCCGACCAGATGGCCGCTGTGGGTACGCCGAAGTTGAATGACCCATCGCCGCACACGGCGAAAACCGGGGCGTCCGGCCGGGCTAGCTTCACGCCCATGGCGCCGCCGATCGCCCAGCCGAGTGCGGGCGAGCCGGTGTCAAAGAAGCTCCCAGGCTCTCGGTCGATCTGCCGGATGAGCGCGCTGCGCGACGTGACCGCCTCTTCCAGGACGATGGCGCGTGGCGGCAGCAGTTTGTTGAGGGCCTGCATCATCGCGTGCGGGGCCGCGGCAGGCTCCGCGGAACTGGCGAACGCGTCCCACTGCTGGCGGGTCTGCGCCAGCTGTGCGGCGACCTGCTCGCGCCGCTCGCCCCAGCCCGCGATCCGGTCCGGACTGCCAAGCCGTCGCAGCTCGTCCGCGAGCAGTGGGAGCGCGACCGCGGTATCGGCGGTGAGCGCGAGGTCGACCGGGTAGGTCCAGAGCGGCATCGTGGCCTTGACCGGGTCGGTGTCGATTTGCAAAACGGTGGCCGCCGCGGGCGGCGACGCGTGCGCCGGGATCCACGGCACCTCGGAGTCCAGGATCAGGACGGCGTCTGCGCCAGTGAGAATCTCGGCGGCGTCGCCCGCGTAGAGCGGGTGGCGAGCCGGGAAGCTGACCCGGTCCCGCTGGTCCAGGACTGGGCAGCCGAGTAGCTCTGCGATCTCGACGAGGCTGGCGACGGCGCCGGGCCGGCTGCCGGTGCGGCTCGTGATGATGACGGGGTGCGCTGCGTCGGCGAGGCAACTCGCCATCTCGGCGAGGCCGTCAGGATCGGGAGCGGCCCGGCGGGGCGGCGGGAGCCGCCGGGCCAGGTCCGTGCCGCCCGGCTCCATCAGCGCTTCGCGCGGCAGCATGACGTAGGCAGGTCCGCGCGGGTCTGCCTGGGCGACCTGGAACGCGCGGCGGACGATCGGCCCGAGGTCGCGGCCGCGCGGCACCTCCATGGCCCACTTGCCGAAGGCGCGGGCGAGCGCCTGCTGGTCGAGCTGTTCCTGCTGCCAGTGGATCGGCGCGTCGCGATGCCCAGGGATGTCCGCGGCGGTGGCGTACGGAGACCGCCCCGCAAAGACGACCGCCGGGACCCGATTGCGCTGCGCGTTGTGCCACGCGCCGCCGAGGTTCAGGGTGCCGGCGTCGACGTGCACCATCACCGCCTGCGGTGTGCCGGTGACGAAGTAGTGGCCCATCGCCGACGACAGCGCGACGAACTCGTGCGTGCACAGCACCGCGCGCGGGCTGGGGGTATTGCCAATCCGCGCCGCGGCCAGCGCCTCCTGCACCGGTGCGGTGTCGGTGCCGGGGTTGATGAACAGGTGCTGCACCCCCTCGTCGGCGAGCGTTCCGACGAGTTCCGCCGCGGCGTCGGTGAACATGGGCTAAGCCTCCGATCGCGCCAGGCCGCGCGAGCGCACGGCGTCAGCAGGCCAGTTGCCAGCATCCGCCGGCCCACCGGGTCCCGTCCAGAAGGCAACCGTCAGGCGGGAACGGGCTCGCAGGCGCTCCCGGCCGATCGCAGCCGCCCGGCCTTTGTCGCTGGCGCCGCAGTCAAGCCGGAGCGCGGGACTGGCCGGAGGTGCAGAGAGCTAGGAGCGTCCGTGCCCGATCTGCCGCTCAGCCTGGTCGATGGCGCTGACCAGGCCCTCGGCGAGGTCAGTCTGCTGTTCCCAGCTGGCTTCCTCGTGCAGTTCTCTGGCCTCCCGCAGGGCCGAGTTCGGGTCCAGGCCGGTGTTCCGCCACCCTTCCATGGCGATCGCCAGGTTCTCCAGCACGACGTTGACGCGGCGCTGCAGATCTTCGCGCTCAGACATGTGGCCCCCGTTTCCGTCACCTAACGCCAGGCGGTCACACTAGCGGGCGATTCCCCGCCATGGTCGGCCGGCACTGCTGATCTAGTCGGCGGTCTCCGTGCTGGCCATCCGGCTCAGGAGGTAGCTGGAGAAATAGCCGCCGTACTTGCGCTGCAGATCCGCGCGCTGCCAGTCGTGGCCGTGGATCGTGCCCCGGCACGATGACGCGCCGCAGCGACACTCCATCTGGCCGTCGTAGTCGTCGAACAGCGCGTAGTCAGTGGTGAGTTCCTCGTCCGCCGCGATGTCGCGCATGGCGACGAGGACGATGTTGCCGGCGAAACCCACGTTGGGCTCGCACGAGTGGTTGAGGAACAGCATGACCGGCTCGTACTCGCCGTCCGCCACGGCCACGAGGTGGAAGCCGTCGGCGATCTGGATCTCCGAATTCTGCAGCCGTTCCGGCAGCGATCGCACGGCAGCGGTCGTCAGGATGTGACCGCCCTTGATCGCGACGATCTCGCCGGCGGCGATCGCGTCGACTGCGACCAGACCGCGGCCCTCGATGGCGCTGGCGGTGCCTTTGCGGGCCTTCGGGGTGATGTAGCTGGAGATGACCACGGCCAAGTATCGCATCCGCTGTCAGTCGCGCCGGCAGCCCCGACTCCGGGCTATTCGACGAACGCGGCCAGCACGTCCTGCGGCTGGCTGAGGACGGAGAAGTGGCCCTGACCTGGGTATATCTCCAGGTTCGCACCGGGTATGGCCGCGGCGTAGCGGCGCGCGTGGTGGACGGGGACAGTCGTATCGGCGCCTCCCTGCCGTACCCAGGTCGGCACTGTGATCGAGCCGAGGTCAAATCCCCATGGCCGGGTGAGTACCCGAAGGTCCTGGGCGACCCCCCAGCTGCCGGCGCGGAATGCCTCGACGAAGCAGCTGAGAAAGGACTCGCGCATATCAGGCTCCTGCAGGGCGCGGATGTCCACGTCAGGTTGCGCGGTCGCAGCGAGTCGAAGGAACAGCTCCGGCCTGCGGCGGGCCAGCGCGGCCAGGCGGTCGAGGGACCACCCGCTGAAGTCGGGAGCGTGCCTGGCGAGCGTCAACGAGAGTCGCTCGCCTGATGCCATCCCGTCGGTCGGCCACTCGGGCAGGCCAAGCGCCGCGACGAGCATGAGGCTGCGAACCCGACCGGGGATCCGGGCGGCGCAGGCCGCTGCGAACGGTCCGCCGCCCGACACGCCAAGCACGGCCGCCGACGACACTCCGAGCGCGTCCAGGAGCTGCTCGGCCTCGGCGGTCCAGTCGGCGAGCTGACTCAGCCGCCGACGGTCTGAGCCGCCGGTGCCGGGGCGGTCCGGGGCAATCACGCACAGTCCAAGGTCGGTCGCAGTCTGCCGGAACCAGTGGGCAGCCAGCCGCGAGTCGGCCAGCCCATGGCACAGCAACACGGGCATCGCGGCGCGATCGCCGACAACTTCCAGCGCGATCACGCGGCCGTCGCTGAGGCGCACCTCCATGCACCCATGGTCTCGCGGCCGGTGTAGCGGCCCCGCCGCGGGCGAGGGGCATAGACCGCGGGTGAGGGGGATCGACCGCGGTCGGGGGCGCACAGTCGGGTCGGGGGCGCAGAGTCAGCTCGAGGGCGCACTCTCCAGGTAGCGTGTCTGGCACCGTTGGTGGTTGCGGCTGAACTACCTCGCCGTGCCGAGGTTCACCGCGGTGGCTGGGAGAGCGATGAAGGCCGTCGTCGGCAAGGTCTCCGACTTCGAGAACTGCGACCGCAAGATCGTCGATGTGAACGGCAAGTCGATCGGGGTCTTCCGGATCGACGACGAGTTCTACGCACTTCGCAACCGCTGCCCGCACCAGTTCGGCCCGCTGTGCCTCGGGACCCTCGCTGCGCGGGCGGTTTCCGACGTGCCAGGGAACGTGGCGATGGATACCGGCGCGCCGCTGCTCGCGTGCCCATGGCACGGCTGGGAGTACGACATCGCCACCGGGCAGTCATTCATGGGGCCAGGGCGCGGCAACCGCGCGGCCCGCAAGTACGACGTCACCGTCCTGCCGGGCAGCGAGCTAGTCCCGACTGCGGAGGGCGAGGTGCGGTCCGATCGCCGCGTTCCCGGACCATATGTCGCAGAGACCGTCCCCGTCTCGGTCGAGGACGACTACGTCGTAGTCGATGCCTAGGGCTAACCGTCACCGCTCGGTTCATGGATGGACGTTGGGTGTCGCCGGAGCGACACTAAACGCACATCCATCGGGGCGGCTGAGCGGGCGCTGAGCCAGCTGTCGTCCAACTTGGGATCGATCGTCCGATTTTGCTCTGGGGTCGGCAACGCGAGCGTTCGTATAATCCGGTTGAGCGTCGGGTCGAAAGGCTGGCGAGGCGGAGTGAGAAGCGAGGCGCGCTTGTGACGGCCACTGCTGCGCCTGAGAGTTCCCTGCGCGACGACGCGAGTCTGCCTCGGGCAACGGCACTGCTGGTCGACGTCGACGTGCATCCGCTGTTCCTGCCACGCGACATCCTGCCGCGCCTGCCCGAGCCGTGGCGGACCCGGTTTGCCAACGAGCACTCCGGCAGCGGCGCGCGCGTCGTGCGTGACTACCCGCGGTGGCGCAATGGCGGCTTCCGGCTTGACGCTGCCGTGCCTGGCGGCGCGCCGGGCAGCGACATTGACGTGATGCGTGCTCAGTTGCTCGACGAGTACGGGACCGACGTTGCCGTTCTCATCCCGCTCACGTTCGTGCTCGACGGCCCCAGCGAATACAAGGCGGCGCTGTGCCGCGCGATCAATGACTGGGTCGCCGAGGAGTGGCTCGATCGCGACCCGCGGCTGCGGGCGAGCCTCAATGTCCCCTTCGATTCGCCGCAGCTCGCCGTCGCGGAAATCGAGCGCTTCGCCGGTGACCCTCGTTTCGTCCAGGTGATGGTGCGCGGTGACAACCAGAGCGAGTGGGGGGACCACAAGTACTGGCCGATCTACCAGGCGTGCGAGGCAGCCGACTTCGTCGCGATGTGTCACGTCGGCGGTGACCCTGGCAACGGCTACCGGGGCAGCGGAGCACCGTCGTACTACCTGGAGCAGCACGTCTGGCTGCACATGCCGGTGGAGCGGCTCGCCATGAGCATGATCTGCGAGGGAGTCTTCGATGCGTACCCGCGCTTGCAGGTCGCGCTGGTCGAGGCATGCCTATCCTGGTCCGGGCCGCTGCAGTGGGCGATGGACGCCGCCTACGAGGTTGCCGGCAACGACGCGCCGCGGCTGGCGAAGCTGCCGTCGGCGTACTTCAGGGAGCACTTCTGGCTGAGCACGCAGCCGATCGAGGAGCCCGACAACCCGAAGCACCTCGTCCAGGCGATCGAGTTCGGTCGGATGACCAACCGGGTGATGTTCTCTTCTGACTATCCGCATTGGGACTTCGACTCGCCGGTGAAAGCGCTGCCGGCCGCGATGCCCAGGCGGATGCGCGAGAAGATCATGGGGGAGAACGCCGCCCGCCTGTACAGCAGGCGCCTCGCCCGCGGCTGAGGACGGCCGGGCGTCGGGTTGGGTCAGGATGCCGCCGGGACTGCTATCTCGAAGAACGCAGCCGCGTTCGTCCGCAGGACCGCTTCCCGGCGTTCCTCCCCGAGCACAGCGAGGAGGGTGCCGAGTGCGTCGTTGCCGTGATCATGCGGGTAGTCGCTCGAGTAGACCAGCAGGTGCTGGGCGTCCAGCATCTCGGCCAGCTGGGCGATCTGGATCGTGGGCGTCCGGCCGGGGATGAGGGTGGGGCTCGTCGTCGCCCGGAAGTGCCTGCGCACATACACCGATGGCTTGTCGCGCACCCAGGGCGTCTCGCGCCACAGTGCCTTCCAGTCCTTGTCGAACCGCCACAGCAGCGACGGGAGCCAGGCGAAACCGAGCTCGGCGAGACACACGCGCAGGTTGGGGTGCCGGTCGAACACACCCTCGGCGACGAGGCTGAGCACCTGATTCGGCGCGACGATCTGCGAGTTGTAGAGGTAATCCTCGTAGTAAGTCGACGCCGTCCCGGTCGCGGTCGGTGCCATGCCCCAGCCGCCCCACGCGTGCAGAGTGAGCGGCAGCCGGTTGCGGCTGGCCGCGTCGTGGATCGCGCGGTATCGGACATTGCCCCAGGGCGATTCGCTGCGGACCGGCAACAGCACCTGCACGAAGCGACGGTCGCTACCCAGGCGGTCGATCTCGTCGGCGGCCGCCTCCGGGTGGAAACTCGGTACGACGATGCTGCCGCGCAGCCGCTCGTCGCGGTCGAGAAACTCGGCCCGCATCCAGTTGTTGACGGCCGTGGCCATGGCGGCCTCGAAGTACGGGTTCCGGCTGCCCCGGAAGGTAGCGACGCAGGTGAGGATCGCGGCGATCGGCCGGTACGGATCCAGGACCTGAGCACGCAGTTCCTCGTAGCTGTGCGGCGGGAAGCTGCCTGTCGCACGCGCTTCGGGTCGTGCCGACATCGGCTCGCTTTCCGGATAGAGCCGGTGGCCGACGCCGAGGCGGGCGCCGTGGATGAACTCGTGCCAGTAGGGCGGGATGTAGCAGAGCAGCGCGTCCATCGAGGCTGGCTCGACGTGGACATCGCAGTCGATGGTGCCGGACTCGATCGCGCTCACGTGGCTCCTCTCCGTGGCTGCGGTGTCCGTGGCTGCCGTCTCGGTGGCTGCGGTATCCGTGGCTGCCGTCTCCATGGCTGCCGTCTCCGTAGCTACCTTCCCGTCAGGACGAAGTCTGGTACGCAGAGCCGCCGTAGACGAGTCCTCGTCCGCGCGGACACTCGTGAGCAGCCTCGCGCAGGTGGCTTCGTACTTCTGACGATTGACATGGTGTGACTGCTCTTGGAAGGGTTTTTAGTCGGGTGACCGGTTGCCGGCGTCTGTCGCCGGCTTCCGCGAGGCCGACCACGCGATCGAAGCCGTGCCGAGTGGAGGGCAGGACATGGCGAAGAGCAAGGTCGCCGTCCGGGTTCCGAAGCAAGCCCGGGACCGGACCGCTGAACACGACTGGTCCTATGAGCTGGAGGCGCTGCGGCCGATCGCTGACATCGTTGAGGTCGAGGCCAACACCCGCAGCGAGTTCATCGAGGGTGTCCGGGACGCGGACGCCCTCATGACCTCGTGGGGCATGCGGATCGACGCGGAGATCATTCGCGCGCTGCAAAGGTGCGTGGTGATCGGTGTCGGCAGCGTTGGCGTCGACATGGTGGACGTCGAGGCCGCCACGGCGGCCGGCATCGTGGTGACCAACGTCCCTGATGTGTTCATCGAGGAAGTTGCCGATCACGTCATGATGCTGCTGCTCGACACGGCGCGGATGACCTCGGCCATGGCCCGCATCGCTGCTGAAGGCCGGTGGTGGGACGGCAGGCAGCTGCTCTCCGGCCGGCCCCGGCTGCTGGGCCAGACCCTCGGGCTGTACGGGTTCGGGCACGTGGCCCGGTGCACTGCGCGTCGGGCCAAGGCCTTCGGCCTGCGCTTGATAGCCCACGATCCGTACGTCAGCGAGCTGGAGATCACTGGGGCGGGAGTCGAGCCGGTCGGCTTCGGCGAGTTGCTGGAGCGCAGCGACTTCATCTCGATCCACACGCCGCATAATGCAGAAACCGAGCACGCCTTCGACGCAGGCGTCCTCGGCCGGATGAAGCCGAGCGCCATCCTGATCAACTCTGCACGCGGATCCATCATCGATGAGCAGGCCCTCATCAAGGCGCTGCACGAGGGGACCATCGCCGGGGCTGGCCTTGACGTGCTCGAGCAGGAGCCGCCGGAGCCCGACAATCCGCTGCTCACGATGCCGAACGTGCTGGTGACTCCGCATGTCGCCTCGGCCACCACCCGGATGCGGCCGGAGACCAGACGTCGAGTCGGCCGCGAGGTAGCACTGGTGCTGCGCGGCCGCTGGCCGCTCAGTTGTGTCAACCCGTCCGTTCTGCCGCGCGCCAATCTCGAGCGGTGGCAGCCCTACCCAACCAGCAGGGGGCCCAACCGATGAACGTCGCCGGCGCCATTGCCAGGGCATTGAAGGCCGAAGGGATCGACATCCTGTTCGCCTACCCGGTGAATCCGCTGATCGAGGCAGCCGCCGCTGAGGACATCCGGACGATCATCGTCCGGCAGGAGCGAACCGGCCTGCACATGGCCGACGCGTACTCCCGCGTGACCTCGGGCGACAAGATCGGCGTGTTCTGCATGCAGCATGGCCCCGGCGCGGAGAACGCCTTCGGCGGCGTGGCCCAGGCCTTCTCCGAGTCGGTGCCGATACTGGTCGTCCCCGGCGGCTATCCACGGCAGCTGGCTACCTACTACCCGAACTTCAACTCGGCGCTGAACATGCGGAACATCACTAAGTGGGCCGAGGGGGTTACCACCGTCGAGTCTGTTCCGCACATCCTGAGGCGCGCTTTTTCCCAGCTGCGCAACGGCCGGCCCGGCCCGGTCCTCATCGAAGTCCCGGCCGACCTGTGGAACGCGGAAATGCCCGACGGCTGGTCGCACGCGCCCAGTTTCAGCGCCAAGAGCGCTCCCGACCCGGAAGACGTCGCGACGGCCGCGCAGGTGCTGGCTCGCGCCGAGCACCCCGTCATTTATGCCGGCCAGGGTGTGCACTGGGCCAAGGCCTGGCCGGAGCTGCGAGCGCTGGCAGAGACCTGGAACATCCCCGTCACCACGTCCATCGAGGGCAAGAGCGCGTTCCCGGAGAACCATCCGCTCTCACTCGGCAGCGGCGGGCGAGCCAATCCGCGTCCGGTCAGGCGCTTCCTGGCAGAAGCCGACGTGATCCTGGGCGTGGGCTGCAGCTTTGCCCTGACCGGATTTGGCGTGGCCATGCCGGCCGGCAAGACCATCATCCACGCCACGCTCGACCCGAAGGATGTCAACAAAGACGTCGCAGTGCGGCACGCGCTCGTCGGTGATGCGAAGCTGACCCTGGCCGCGCTGACCGAGGCGATGACTGGGCTGGACGCCTCGACCGCGGCGGCCCGCCAGCAGGTCCCGGCTCGGATTGCTGAGCTGCGCGACGCCTGGCTCGCGGAGTGGGCGCCGCGGCTGACCAGGGATACTGCGCCGATCAATCCGTACCGGGTGATCGCTGAGCTGAACCGCATGGTGGATAAGGACCGAACCATCATCACGCACGACGCGGGGAGTCCGCGGGATCAGATGACGCCGTTCTGGGAGGCGACCGCACCCCTCAGCTACCTCGGCTGGGGGAAGACGACCCAGCTGGGCTACGGGCTGGGTCTGGCGATGGGAGCCAAGCTGGCCAGGCCCGACCACCTGTGCATCAACGTGTGGGGAGACGCGGCCATCGGGTTCACCGGGATGGACCTGGAAACGGCGGCGCGGGAGCGGATCGCGATCTTGTCGATCCTGTTCAACAACTCGTCGATGGCCATCGAGATCCCCATCATGCCGATCTCGCAGGCCAAGTTCGGCGCCACAGACATCACCGGAAACTACGCCGACATGGCGACGTCACTCGGCTGCTACGGCGAACGGATCGCTGATCCGAAAGAGATCGTTGCCGCGCTCAAGCGCGGGATTGCCGCCACGGAAGAGGGCCGTCCAGCTTTGCTTGAGTTCCTGACCGACAAGGAGATCACCATCTCCAACGAGTAGCACCGGCTGCCGCGCGCCCGCTGGCGGCCCGCCCGCTGCCAGGTCTTGAGCTGCGGGCGCCTCATCGAGACCGCCGGCTACTCGACGGCGAGCGTGAGGTGCCTGCGCCGATGATGATCGCCCGCGGATCGGCACCGTCTGGACTCTTGCCGGTAGATCAGTAGTTAGGTAACTTTCCTAACTACTGATCTAGACATGCCATGGGCGAGTGTGTCGCCGGATTCGGAGCCTTGTGATGAAGTCGTGGTCGCGCATCGGGATCCTGACAGGCGTTGTTGCGCTGTGCCTTGCCGGCTTGGTCGCCACCGGCGGCCCCAGCGGCGCGAGCCAGTCGGCTGCCGGGACACGGGCAGCCGCGGCCGGGCAGCCGCGGTCCGTCGAGGTCTATGCGACCTATTACGGCTGGTACGACAACACGCCGCCAGGATGCGCCACCGCCTATTCTGGCTGCGCCCGCGGCACCGGTACGTACCAGCACCCGATCACGTTTGCGAGCGACAAGCACGAGTTCCCGGTGGGGACGATCTTGTACTACCCCACGATCGAGAAGTACGTGAAGATGGGTGACGACTGCCAGGAGTGCGATGAAGACTGGTCAGGCAAGGGGCCAGACGGGGGCCCTCGCCTGCATCACGTCGACCTGTGGATCGGTGGCAAGGGTGGCAACGAGTTCGACGTCATCAACTGCGAAGACGGACTGACGCAAGGTCTGCCTAGCGGCGCGCCGTTGCTGACGCCGTTCATCGTCAACCCGCCCGCGAATCTGCCCGTGAGCACCGAGCCGCTGTTCAACTCCCGCACCAACCACTGCTTCGGCGGTGCGACCACGTCAACAACCAACGGGCAGTACAAAGACCTGAAGTCAGGAACGTGCCTGGCAGACCCCGGCTACAGCGGAAAGTCCGGCACGCGGGCCGAGCTAGCGCCGTGCAGCTCCACCGCGGGGGAGAACATCGCCTTCGACGGCGCGTTTTTCGTGGTCCACAACCTCTGCCTGCAGACCCAGAGCGGGAAATTCGGTGCTGCCATCACGTTCACGACGTGTAACGGCAACGATCGCCAGCAGTGGGAGATCAACAGCAACGGCACGATCGCCTGGATCCAGTACGCCAGGTGTATCGCCGACGTGTCGGGAAAGGTCGAGCTGGCCAAGTGCACCAATGGCGCCGCCGACCGCTGGAACTTCACCTCGGCGGGGGCATGACCCACGCTGGCTCAGTCCGCGCGTGGCGACTCCCGGGTCCGCCGCCGCCTCGGGTAAGCCGTCGGCCTTGGAGGAATCAGCGTCGGCCATCACAAATGTTAGGCTCCCGACTTGTCGGGCATCGGGAGCTGATTTAGCGTCTTGTGAGTAGCCGGATGATGAACGGCAAAAGGTGCGAGGCAGGCAGCTCTCATCGTGGAGGCCGCAACATGGTCGCTCGGTTCCTTCTCATCGCTGGTGCTGGCAGCCTGTTAGTCGCGAGCACCCTGGCAGGGCCAGCGCTCGCCAGTGCAGCTGCTCCAGTCGGACAGACCCAGGGCGTTCCGCCGCCGGCCGTGCGCATCGCAGCGACAACGGCGACGTACAACGCGATCGAGGCCAAGATCGCCGCTGGAGAGTCTCTCCGACTGCGATTCCCGGATCCGACCGCGCAGGAGGACATCATCGACTATGGCGTCAACGACCTCTGGAAGAAGGGGATCGACGGCGCTGGCGTAACCGTGGCGTACATCGTCACGAACCCCGATCCGAACCTCCAGGCATCCATGGCGTCGTACGACGCAGCGATGGACCTGCCGCCGGCGAACATCACCGAGATGGCGCTCCCGGCTCCGACCAACCCGTCCGCGGTGTGCCAGATCGAGTGCAGCCCGGGCGAGGACCAACTCGATGCCGAGGCGATCCACTCGATGGCGCCCTACGCCAACATCATCTTCGTCAGTCCGCCGGTGCCGGAAACCATCGGCATGCAGGGCTGGCCACAGGTGGCGCAGGCGATCGAGATGATCGCCAACCAGCACCTGGCCGACGTCATCACCGTGAGCCTGGGTGACGGCGAGAGCGACTTCATCAATGACCCGACCAACCCGACCGCCAGCCAGCAGGCGGCCATTCACTCGCTCGATCCCGCGTTCCTCGACGCGGCCGCGCGGGGCATCCCGGTGTCATTCGCCGCCGGTGACTGCGGCCCGACCGATCCGCCAGTCCTGAACGACACCGGCCAGTGCACCCCGCCGATCGGCGTCACCGCAGGTCATCCTGCCGACAACCCGTGGGTCACGGCCGTCGGCGGCACCATCCCGAACGCCGGCCTCGCCACTACCGCCGGGCGTACCGCACCGGACGCGCTATGGACCGCCCGGAACGCGAACTCCGACGCGGCGAGCGCTGGCGTCTCCACGGTCTATGCCAAGCCGTGGTGGCAGCGCGGCATCCCGGCGCTCGACGGCGTCACCGGCCGTGCGTTCCCCGACATATCCATGGATGCCGATGACGGCACCTCGCAGGCATCGCCGACCTTCGCGGGCATCCTCGCGCTGGCCACGCAGGTGCGCGGCGCGGATCTGGGCACGATAAACCCGGCGCTGGCGGCGATCGGACCGCGCGGCGCCGCCGCTGGAATCATCGACGTTCCGGCCGGCTACACGGACAGCGCGTACGGCGTGACCGGTTTCGCCACCGGACCCGGTTACGACATCGCGTCGGGCTGGGGCACCATCTACGCGCCGAAGTTCGTGCCGGCACTGGTCAGGCAGATCGACAGCCAGCACGGACCGTTCCAGCCCAGTCGGCAGGCGCAGGACGCGCTGAACCGGTTGCAATCCCGCGTGAGCGAATCCGCCCGCACGGTGGCCAGCGGCCAGGTCGTCACGGTCACCGGCGAGGGCTTCATCCCGGGCAGCACGCCGAACGGCACGACGGTCCTGGATGGCTTCGGGGTCTACCCGCCGCTTCCCGGCCAGTACGGCGTGACAAGCGGTCCGTACGCGGATCCGACGTCGACCGTGCCGGGACAGACCTGGGACACCGTGACGGCCACCCTCACCGGTCCGCGGCTGCACTCGCCGGTGCCGCTCAGCGTGAGCGGTCCTGACGGTGACGGCACCGTCAGTGTCACTGTCGACACGACGGGATTGGCCGTTGGCACGTACACGGTGACGATCACCGGTCTGCTGCTGACACAGACCATTTCGTTCCACGTCAAGAACCCCAGCTTCTACTGATTCGGTCAGCCGCTGGCGGCCTCTGGGGAACGCGGCGCGTGCCACACGCCGCCTTCCTTCAGGTCGCGGCCGCGGGGACTAGGGCTCGCCGAACATGAGGGCGTCCTCGGTGGTTCCGCCGTTGGCTGCACCGCCGAGGATTGGCGTCACCGAGTTTGTCGCAGGGGTGTACCACAGCAGGCTGGCTCCCTCGCGGCACGCGGGCTTTGCGTCGATCGCAAGGCGATTACCCTCCGCGCCCAGGACGATGGTGCTGTCGCCGCCGGGCACGCCAGGCATGGCGACGGGAGACGTCAGCCCATCGGCCGCGCGCTTAGCCAGGTAGATGTACCCGCACGCGCCCGCGTCCTGGACGTAGGTACCGGCCGGGAGCTGCCATGCGTCAAGGTCGCCGAGGTCCCCGGAGGCTGGCGGGCTGGCGGTCAGCGCCGTGGCCGCGGCTCCGCTGGCTGGCACCAGCCAGAGTTGTGACGTGCCCGATCCGCTGGGCGCGCAACTGGCTAGCACCTCGCCGGTGTTCCACCACCGCACGGGCTCACAAGACGTGACCGACGGGCTGACGTTCAGGTAGCGCAGGCCCTGCCCTTCGTTGCTCATCAGCTCGATACCAGCCGAGGTGCCGACCGCCAGCTCGGTACCGTCGGGCGAGTAGAGCACTGGCCCGCCGTTGTATGAACCGCCGGGCACAAACGACGCCGCATACGACAGTTCGAGCTGACCGGTCAGGCTGAACCGCTCCAGGGATTGTCCAGAGCCGTTGCTTCTGCTGGCGATGATGGCGAGCCCGTTGGGTGCGGTAAAGCCAATGGGTGCAACGCCGCTTCCGAGCCCCAGCGTGGCGGTTGCCAGCGTGCGCAGGTCCAGCAGGGCCAGCGCCTGACCGTCGCCGCTCTTCAGGAGGGCCCGCTGGCCATCGCCCGACCACGCCACCAGGACGTCCGGTGTGGAAGCAGAAGGGCTGGCTGGGAAGCTCTCGATCAGGTAGCGGCCGCCCGCTGGGTCGACGAGGAACAGCGAGGTTTGCGCCCCCGGAGTTATCGTCGGCTGCCACTCGGCAAGGATCCAGCCCGGCCCGACCTGCGTCCAGGGCACCTGCTGCAGGCTGCCCTGCTGCCCGGCGGGAAGCGGCTGGGCGGTGGTGGCCGTCGCCGCGGGAGATGCCGGCCGCGACAGGGTGGGTGCCGACGTACCCCCGCCGACGTGATCGGCGCGAGCCGACCCGCAGCCCGCTAACGCCGCGGCCACCAGGGCCGTGGTGCACAGGGCTGCCGCGGGTGTCAGTCGTCCGCTCGCCATGTCTATCTCCTGGTGTCGCACCGGGCGGTGGCTGCGTCACCACCCTGATGCCGCCGAGTGTGGGGTACCGGGATCGGATATTCCTAGGGGAGATCTCCCCATCTCGGCTGGGCGTGGGGAGATGTCCCCGAAATCGGCTGCGTGCGCAGCCACCTGGGAGCGACGCGCGCTGCGCTGCTCGCGGCCGCCGCGTGAGCACCGGCACCGGTGGCGCTGGTGTATCCATGGGGGATGGATCCGGAACGGGCGTTGCGGCGGATCGCCTTCGAGCTGGAGCGCAGCCGTGCGCCGACGTATCGCGTGCAGGCGTTCCGCCGGGCCGCGGCCGTCCTGGCCACGCTGCCACCGCCCGAGCTAGCCCGCCGGATCGCTGATGGCACCCTGCAGGACCTGCACGGCATCGGGCCCGCGACGGCGACCGCGATCGCTCAGGCGGCCGCCGGCCAGCAGCCTGACTATCTGATCCGGCTCGAGGCCGCCTACGAGCCGCCGCCGCGGACCGTGATGCGGGCGGCGCTGCGCGGCGATTGCCACTCGCACTCGGACTGGTCCGACGGCGGCAGTCCGCCGGTCGAGATGGCCGAGGCCGCTCAGGCGCTCGGCCATGAGTGGATCGCGCTGACCGATCATTCGCCGCGACTGACGGTCGCTAACGGCTTGTCGGCCGAGAGACTGACGGCGCAGCTCGCGCTCATCGAGAAGATCAACGCCGATGTGGCCCCGTTCCGGATCCTCAGCGGCATCGAGGTCGACATCCTTGAAGACGGCGGTCTCGATCAGCGCGAGGACCTGCTCGCGCGGCTGGATGTCGTGGTGGCCAGCGTGCACTCCCAGCTTCGGATGCCGGCCGGGCCGATGACCGAGCGCATGCTCGCGGCTATCGCCAACCCGCACGTCAGGGTGCTCGGACATTGCACCGGCCGGATGTCGATGGGGCGCCGAAACCGGCCGGAGTCCCAGTTTGACGCTGACGCGGTGTTTACCGCCTGTCGCGAGCACGACGTGGCGGTCGAAATCAACTGCCGCCCAGAGCGCCAGGACCCGCCGGATGACCTGCTCAGGCAGGCGGCGGATGCGGGCTGCCGGTTCGCCATCGACACCGACGCGCACGCGCCAGGTCAGCTCGACTGGCTCGACAACGGCTGCGAGCGAGCCGAGCGCGCGGGCATCACGCCCGACAGGGTCCTGAACGCTCTGGCCGCGGCAGATATCACCGGCGGATGAGGCCGCCTACGGCGGAAGCAGTGCACGCCGTGAGGTCCGGCTCAGTCCGGTCCGGTGGCGAGCTCGACCCGGATCAGGTTCGCACTCCCCGCTAATCCCGTAGTCAGCACTGTCGGGGAGGTCGCGTCGTCGAGGCCGCCAAGCAGGTCGCGCAGCGCGTGAATGTACGCGCTGAGGGCTGCCCGCCCCTTGCCGGTGAGGGCCACGTTGGTTTGCTGCACGGCCCCGTTTCTGGTCTTGGTGCTGCTGATGTAGCCGGCATCTTCGAGCTTGCGCAGCTGAATGATCAGGTTGCCTGGGGTGAGTGACAGCATGTTCTGAAGCCGCGTGAAGGACAGCGCATCCCTGTCGGGCAGCGCCGCCAGCGTCGCGACGATTCGCAGCCGGGTCGGCGCGTGGATCAGCGGGTCGAGTTCGGCGCCGGTCACAGCCTGACCACCGTGCGGCGCTGCGCCCAGGCAGTGAAAACCGCGCTGCCGAGGTAGACGGCGCAGAGGCCGATGCCCGTGATCAGCCACGAACCAGCCGGGCCGCCGAACCCGGCTGCAGCGGCAACCGCGGCGATCGCCAGCAGGGCAGCGGCTAGCGGCCAGTACCTGAACGCCGCCCCGGCCGCCGCCCCGGCCAGGCCGATGATCAGCAGTGCGGCGCTGGATGGATACAGGCCCCAGACCGGATAGCTGGCCGCGGCGTGGTACATCGGCACAGTGATGGCGTAGCCGATGATCCAGGCCGCCACCATGATGACTATCCACGCCGCCCACTTGCGCTGGGCTGGACCGCTGACCCCGGTGGCGGCGCGCCCTACCACCCAGGCGGTCAAGCCGATGTTGAGAACCAAGAGCACGGCCGCAACGGCGATGGCCCAGCCGCGGTGTAGCCCGGTGTAGGGGTGCTGGTCGCGCACAGATAGCCAGAAGCCGCCGAACACGACCAGCAGGGCGAGGGCCCGGTAGGTAAACAGCAATGGGGTCAGCGGCGTGAACGTGCGGCGGGCCTGCTGCGTGGCCTGATCCAGCAGGGCGGCGGCCTGCCGGGGGTCGAAGTCACCGCCCGCTGCGGTGTCGGCAGCGCCGGGAGTGTGGTCCATGAACTCTCCCCGAGAACTCTACGCCACAAAGTACAGCTTGACTTTATGACATAAAGCGCAGTCTACTTTATGGCATAGAGTTGTGTACAGAGGCTGAGGCGCGGCCCGCTGCAACGCCGCGCGGCCCGAAAGCTGGTGGACATCATGACCCAGTACGCGATATGGGCCAGCTACCGCGGGGATGCAAGAATCTGGCTCGCCATCGGCCTGCTTGCCGCCGCCTGCTGTGTGGTGCTCGCCGGGATCCGGCTGCCGCTGCCTATCCGGTTCACCCGGCTCGGGCCAGCTAGTCGCGCCGCCACGATCACAGCATGGGGCGGCTCGATACTGGCGCTCCTCGTCTGCGTAGCCATTTACGTCGAGCAGGGCGGTCACGCCATCCGGACGGCCGGGATGACGGCGCCCACGCTCCGGGCACCCATCCTCCCGGTCACCCTGACCGCGGATGCGGTCCTGTTCATCGTCATCATCTCGCGCAGCTCTCCCGACCTGCAGACCAGACTGGTCGGGGCAGTTATCGGCGCCATGGCCGCACCGATGATCTTCGAGCTGCCGTTCGACCCGTTCGTGATCGCCAGGATCCGCGGGTTCCCGCTCGAGCCGCGCACGTACGTGGCTCTGGTCTACGTGCCGCTGGTGCTCACCGAGATCACCACCCTGCTGATGCTGCGACTCTCACCGATGGTGCGGCTGACCCGGGCCACCTTCCTCTCCTTCGCGCTGATGCTAGGCGTGTGGTCGGTCTGGGCCCTGTCCGGATTCAGCTACCCGTCGGCACCGCTCCCGCTCGCGCTGAACATGGCGTCGAAGGTCCTGGCGGTCGGCACCGCCCTCACCCTGTTCGTGCCCCAGCTGCCCGCACGGCGGCAGGGACCCCAGCCGCAAACCAATGAGCACGCCGATCCGTCGGCCGTGGACCTGCAGACGGGTCATGCTGGCGCGGGACTGGTCGAGGCGCGAAAGGTACCTAACGCCCCTGACATACTGGCCGTCATAGATCCCGGCAACGTCGCGGACACGCTGTGGTCGCTGCCGTCGGCAACGGCATCATCGTGACGGCGATCGGGTTTGAAGGCGGCGGCTGAGTCAACCGCCCGGGATGTCAAGCCTGCTGACAAGCGTGCGCGGCCGTGGCCCGCACTCGAAAGGCGCCGCTTCGTGTTTTCCTACCTCACCGACCTGAGCTGCCCGCGCTGTGGCGCACGGTACCCGGCCGAGGCCATCCAGGGCGTGTGCCGCTGTGGCTCTCCGCTGCTCGCGCGGTATGACCTCAGCCGGCTGGCGGCCGAGTCGTCGCGCGCCGTCTTCACCGGCCGCGAGGCCTCGCTGTGGCGCTATCACGAGCTGCTGCCGGTGTCGCGCGCGGAGAACATCGTGAGCCTTGGCGAGGGCATGACGCCCTTGATAGCACTGGCGCGGCTGGGGGAGCGGCTCGGTGTACCCCGGCTGCTGATGAAAGACGAGGGGACGATTCCCACCGGCTCGTTCAAGGCGCGTGGCGCCGCCGTTGGCGTCTCCAGGGCGGCTGAGCTCGGGGTCCGGGGTATTGCCATGCCCACAAACGGAAACGCTGGCGCGGCGTGGGCCCTGTACGCGGCACGCGCCGGGCTGAGCGCGCTGATTGCCATGCCGGAGCTGGCGCCCGCTATCTGCCGGGCCGAGGTGGCGTCCGCGGGTGCCGAGCTCTACTTGGTGCGCGGTCATATCGGCGACTGCGGCAGGCTCATCAACGCTGCCGTTGCACGCCGCGATGGCCTTCAGGAAGTTTCGACCCTGAAGGAGCCCTACCGGCTCGAAGGCAAGAAGACGATGGGCTTGGAGATTCTGGAGCAACTCGGCTGGACCTTGCCTGATGTCATCGTCTACCCGACGGGAGGCGGCGTCGGCATCATCGGCATCCACAAAGCACTCACGGAGCTGGTCGAGCTCGGCTGGATCAGCGGACAGCTACCACGGCTGGTCGCGGTTCAGGCCAGCGGGTGTGCACCGATCGTCAGGGCGTTCGAGGCGGGCGCACGCGAGAGCTCGCCGTGGCCGGACCCGCACACCGCTGCCTTCGGCATCAACGTGCCGAAAGCCCTCGGCGACTTTCTCATCCTCGACGCGATCTACCGCACCAACGGGTGCGCGGTTGCCGTCAGCGACGCCGAGTTGCTAGCGGCGCAGCGAGAGATCGCGAGCACCGAGGGCGCGCTGGTCTGTCCGGAAGGCGCGGCGACCGTGGCCGCGATCCGGGTGCTTCGCGGACGCGGCGAAATCGGCGAGGATGACGTCGTGGTTGCGCTCAACACTGGCGCCGGAGTCAAGTACCCACAGACCCTGGACGCGACCGGGGTGCTGCTTGAGCCGGACGGTGAGATTCCTCCGCCAGCCGGGTGACCCCCCGCGTCGGGCGTCACGGTCAGCGCGATGACGCGGGCAGCGCGGTCCTGCTGTCGTCGGCGGGTCGGCGCAGCACCCAGCGCCACAGGGCCACCCACCAGTTGTGGCGGGGACCCCTGGCGATCACCGAGCCGCTGGCGACCCGGCCGGAGATCTTGACCCGCAGTTCCACCGGGTTGTCCGAACCGGCAGGCGGGACCACTTTCACGCTGCCGCTCCTCACCTTGACGTCGTCGGCGTCAACCACGATGCCCGGCCGGGTGATGAGCTTGAGGGTCCCGCTGGCGACCTGAGTGTCGATCCGCAGCACGGGCGCGGCGATCACGGCCTGTCTGAAGTCCAGCCGGACTGTGCCGCTGCCGACCTGGATCTCCATGCGTCGGGGCACCACCCAGGATCCGTCCCGCTTGGCCGTGCCCGAGCCGCACTCGATGCGCGTGCGATCCGGTACCTCGACCGCCGCGACGGAGGTCAGGTCGGCGAGCAGCGGCGCGAGGTCTGCCAGCGTGCGGGCCGTCAGCGCGATCTCCAGCCGCTGGTCGAGGTCGTCAGGGGTGAGCCGACCGTCACTCGCGGCCGTCCTCAGCACCTCGACTACCCGGTCCCGGTCGGCGTCCGAGGCCCGCGGCCCGGCCGACGCCACCGGCTGCGGCGCGGTCGGCGGTTCCGTGCGCCCAGCCAGGAATGCCGCCTCGACCTGGTAGATCCGCTCCGGCCGGCTGAGGTCCTTCAGCTGACGCGTCCCGAGTTCCCGCAGGCCGACGCCGTCGGGCAGCTCGTCGGAGAGCAGCTCAGCCGCCACCCCCGATACCAGGACCTCGCCGCCCTGTGCGACCGTGAGCAGTCGCGCGACCCGGTTCACCGCAGGCCCGAAGTAGTCGCCGTCGCGCTCCTCGCAGACCCCGGCGTGCAGCGCCATCCGGACGACGATCGGCCTGCTGGTGGGCCACGACCGCGCAGAAAGGCGGCGCTGCGCGGCGAGCGCTGCATCGAGCCCTGCCCGGGCGGCGGAAAACGCAGCGCAGAAGGAGTCGCCGGCGGTCTTGAACACGTAGCCCCCGGCCTGCTCGATCGCGTCGCGCAGGATCTCATCGTGGCGGCGCAGCGCCGCCGCCATCGCGTCCCGCTCGGCATCCCACAGCCGGGTGGAGCCTTCCACGTCGGTGAACAACAGCGTCACTGTGCCCGACGGCGCGCCGCTCATGGCTGCCCCGCTAGCGGGGGTGGCGTCACCGGTGTCACCTCCAGACGGTCGATCCCCTCGAAGTCTGCCGGACGCCTGGGTGTGCGGGAAGACCGCGCAGCACGCCGAGGTCGAAGAGCAGGAGGGCTTTCGTCTCCGGAACGAAGATTATCGACTCGGCGACCAGATCGACCGAGTGCTGCCATAACGGACCGGAGCTAGCATTGCTGGCAGCACCGCCAGCGTCCCGGAGGTTCAGCCATGACGACGACTGCACCCACGACGGCTCCCGCGCGCAGCACCGATGACATCGAGGACGCCGGCCACGTCGACGTCCTGATCGTGGGCGCCGGGGTCTCCGGCATCGGCGCCGCGCATCACCTGCGGGACCAGTTCCCCGACCGCACCTTCGTCATCCTGGACGCTCAGGACAACCGGGGCGGTACCTGGTGGACGCATCGATATCCGGGGGTGCGCTCTGACAGCGACCTGTTCACCTACGGTTATCGGTTCAAGCCGTGGCGCGGCCCGTCGATAGCGGCGGGCGGGGAGATCCTGGCCTACCTCGACGAGGTCATTGAGGAGTACGACCTCGGTCAGTACATCCGCTACCAGCACCGGGTCACGGCGGCCAGCTGGTCCGCGGGGGACCGGCGCTGGATCGTGGAGGTGACCCGCGGGGACACCGGACAGCGGCTCAGGTTCAGCACCGGATTCCTGTGGATGTGCCAGGGCTACTACAACCACGCCAAGCCCTACCGGCCGGAGTGGGAAGGCATGGACACCTTCGAGGGCGTGATCGTGCACCCGCAGCGGTGGCCCGAGGGTCTCGACCTCTCCGGCAAGCGCGTCGTCGTGATCGGATCCGGAGCCACGGCCGCGACGCTGATCCCGGCGATTGCCGGGAAGGCGGAGCACGTGACGATGCTCCAGCGGTCGCCGTCCTACTTCTTCGCCCCGCCTACCACGCACGAACTCGCCGTGACGCTGAGTGCCCTCGATATACCCGAAGAGTGGACGTACGAGATCCTCCGCCGGCAGTACATCGCGCAAATGGACATGCTGGCGCGGATGTCGGTCGAGACGCCCGAGGATCTGCGCACGTTTCTCGTCGAGTCCATGCGCCCGCTGCTGCCCGAGGGCTTCGATATCGACAAGCACTTCACACCTCGTTACCGCCCGTGGCAGCAGCGCATCGCCGTGGTTCCGGACGGCGACCTGTTCGCGGCGCTGCGCGACGGAAAGGCTTCGATCGTCACCGACACCATCGAGACGTTCACCGAGCACGGGATCAAGGTCAGCTCCGGCGAGGAGCTCCCTGCCGACATCGTCGTCTCGGCCACAGGCTTCAACATGTCGCTCCTCGGTGATGTCGCCTTCACGGTCGACGACGAACCAGTCGACTTCACGGAGCGTGTCACCTGGCGCGGCGTCATGATCAGCGGCGTGCCTAATATGGCGTACGTCTTCGGCTATTTCCGGCACAGCTGGACCTTGCGCGTGGACCTCATCTGCGACCTTGTCGGCCGCCTGCTCGCAACCATGCAGGACAGGGGCGCCACGATGGTGGTCCCTACGCTGCGACCTGAGGATGCGGACATGCCGCTGCGGCCATTCTCCGATCCGGAGAACTTCAACCCCGGCTACGTCATGCGCTCGCAGCACATCCTGTTCAAGCAAGGCGATCGCGAGCCGTGGACTCACCTGCTCGAGCACGAGCAGGAGCGTGAGACCCTGCCGAAGGCGGACCTCGACGACGGGACGCTCGTCTACCGCTGACGAGTCGCCAGCGCTGCTACGGATACAAGCCGGCGAGCTTGGCCCGCACGTCGGCTGCGTCCGGGTGCTGCAGATCGTCGAGAATCAAGAGCGCCCGCTGCCAAGCCTCCCTGGCTGGCCGCAACGTTCCGACGGCGCGGCGGCAATCACCGAGGTTGATGAGGGCATCGGCCTCACCCCAGCGGTCGCCGACGGTCTGGAAGATGCTCAGCGCGCGTTCGTGGCACGCGGCCGCCGCACTGAAGTCGTCGGCGTGGAATTCGGTGTAGCCCAGGCTGTTCCAGATGTCGCCCTCGAGGTGGCGGCTGCCGTAGCGGGTGTTGAGAGCGAGCGCCTGGCGGCAAAACTGGCGGGCTTTCTGGTAGTTCCCCAGGTGTGCGTGGTACCAGCCGGCGACGCTGAGCATCTCGGTCTCGCCCGCGTTATCGCCGATGTCACGGCACAGGCTGGCCGACCGCTCGACGTAGCTGAGCGCCTCGGCGTAGTGCCGCAGATATTCTGCGATCATGGCCAGGCCGTAGAGACACAGGGCCTCGCCGCGACGGTTGCCGAGCTGCTGGTACACCTTGACGCCGTTCGCGTAGTACTCCGGGACCCACTGGTATTCACCCAGGGTGCCGGCGGTATGGAGGGCGCCGCTCGCGATCAACGCGGCCTCGTCCCGGGTGCCGGCCGCCATCGTCATGCGCTTGATCGCGCTCCATTCAAGATTGTGCCCCTGCGTGGCCAGGAAGGGGTGCATGGCCCAGGAGATCAGCCAGCCGTGGCTGTCCAGCCGCGAGTCAACTGCGAGGGCAACGGCGGCGAGCAGGACGTGGTATTCGGCCTCGAACCAAGCCAGGGCCTGTTGGTGCCCGGTGAACTGCTCGGGAGTGGTGCCGGGGCTGGGCGGGGTCAGCGGGATCGGCCCCAAGGACGGGAGGACCATCGTGGCGCCATGGCGGGCGGTGTGCAGGTAGTGGTCCAGCACCCGGCGGGCCGCTGCGGAGTGCTCGAGCTCGCGGTCGGTCTCGCGGGCCTGATCGCACGCGTAAGCGCGCAGCAGATCGTGCAGCGCGTACCGGCCGGGGACATGCTCGGTGGCCAGGTGGGCGCGGGTGAGCTCAGCCAGCAGGCGGCGCGCCTCGGCTCGAGCTTTTGCGGCGAGGCTGGCGGCTGCAGGGACGGAAATGTCGGGGCCGGGGTGCAGGCCGAGCAGCCGGAACATCCGCGCCGCCTCGGCGCTGAGCTGCCGGTACGACCAGGAGAACACCGCGCGGACGCTCGCCGCCGGGTCGCCGGCGTCGAGGGCGTCCAGGCGGCCTGACCGGTCCCGCAACTCGGCTGCCAGGGCGGCCAGCCCGAAGTCCGGCCGAGCCTCAGCGCGGGCCGCGGCGACCGCCAGCGCCAGCGGCAGTCGCCCGCACAGGGTAGCGATCTCGTCGGCTGGACCGGGTTCGGCGGCTGCCCGGCCGGGGCTCAGCCGGAAGGTCAGCATGCGCACCGCCTCGCTTTGGCTGAGGACATCCAGGCTGACCAGCCGCGCGCGGTCGGCCGCGGCGAGCCCGCCAAGCTGATTGCGGCTGGTGATGATGACCAGGCTGGCCTGGCTGGCTGGCAGCAGCGGGCGGACGTGCTGTTCATCGCGAGCGTTGTCCAGCACGATCAGCATGCGCCGGTCCGCCAGCAGGCTTCGGTACAAGCCTGCCTGCGCCTCGGGCTGCAGCGGGATGCGATGCGGCGGCACCCCCAGGGCGTCCAGGAACCCGCGCACAGCATCGGCGGACGCCAGCGGAACACCCGACGGGTCATAGCCGCGCAAGTTCGCATACAGCTGCCCGTCCGGGAACTGGTCTGCGACCCGGTGCGCCCAGTGCAGCGCCAGCGCCGTCTTGCCCACGCCCGCGGTCCCGCTGATCGCGGAGATCACCACGGTCCCTGGGCTGTCAGCGATGGACTCATCCAGCATCTGGGTCAGTGCCGCCAGCTCTGCAACACGTCCGGTGAATCCGGAAACCACCGCGGGCAGCTGCCGGGGCACCAACGAGGCCGGGGAGGGCGCGGCGCTCGGGTCCGGTGCCGGGCGAGCGACGGGAGGGTCGCCGGTCAGAATCTGCCGGTGCAGTGCCTGCAGGCCCGCACCTGGCTCGATCCCGAGCTCATCGATCAGGAACTGGCGCGCCTCGGCGTAGGCGGCCAGCGCCTCCGCCTGCCTGCCGTCCTGATAGAGCGCCTGCATGAGCAGACCGTGCAGCCGTTCCCGCAGTGGATGCGCCGCTGCCAGGGGCTGCGCCTCGGTGATCACCTCCACGTGTCGTCCAACGCGAAGATCCGCCTCCATGCGGACCTCTAGCGCTTGCAGGCGCAGCTCGGCGAGCCGCGGGACGTCGCGGGTCACCAGCAGCTCGGACTCCACGTCGGCCAGCGGCTCACCCCGCCATAGCGCCAGGCCCGCACGCACCTGCTCACTGGCGGTGGCCCAGGAGCCTTCCCGTGCGGCCGCCCGAGCTCTGGCCAGGTGGGCCTCGAACCGGGAAACGTCTAGTGCGCCCTCGGCAAGGTGGATCTCGTAGCCATGGAGCCGCGTGCGAATGCGCGGGTCGGCGCCTAACGCCTTGCGGAGTCGCATGACATGGTTTTGCACCGAGACCCGCGCCGACGGTGGCGGCGCGCTGCCCCACAGCACCTCGGTCAGCTCGTCCAGTGAGACCGCCCGGCCCGCGCTCAGCAGCAGCGCCGCCAGCAGCGCGCGAAGCTTTCCCGGGGCGATGGGCACCGTGACACCGTCCCTGCGTACCTGCAACGGCCCCAGCAGGCAAAATTCCGTCGCGATAGCCATTGTCGATCGATCCCGAAACGCCCCGATGATCAAATTTTAGCGATGTGTTAATGCCGCCAGCCAAGCTATTTCCGTGCGCTCGCAGAACGTGGCGTGCTCGTCCCGTGATCGCTGCCGTCGACCCGCTAGCTGCCAGGTGATGTTGACATGTCTACTGCGAGGGCCCCGCGCCGATATCCGTTCAGCCGCAATCGGCTCGACCCTGACCCGCTGTACTCGCGGTTGCAGCGGGAAGAGCCCGTGTGCCTGGTCCAGCTGCCATACGGCAGGCCGGCCTGGATGGTCACGACCTACGAGTTGTCGAAGCTGGTGCTAGGAGACCAGCGGTTCAGCCGGGAGGCGAGCCTGGTTGGGCGACAATCCCCGCGAGGACCCGGACGACATCCAGGTCGCCGAGAGCATCCTGAACATGGATCCGCCCAAGCACACCAGAGTCCGCCAGCTCCTCGGCAAGGCGTTCACCTCCCGCAGGGTCGAGCAGCTGCGACCGCGCGCTCGACAATTCGCCGCCAGCCTCATCGACGACATGCTGGCCGAGGGCTCCCCTGGCGACCTTGTCGCGAGCTATTCGTTCACGTTCCCGGCCATGGTCATCTGTGACCTGCTCGGCATCCCACAAGCCGACTGGCATCAGTTCAGCAGCTGGAGCGACGGCATGTCCTCGACGTCGACGGCCAGTCCGGAGCGGCAGCGGGAGATCTACCTGAACCTGTTCACCTATTTCGACCAGCTGCTCAAGGAACGAAGGGAGCATCCCGGAGCCGATCTTCTCAGCGCGCTCGCTCAGGCGCGGGACAACGACGACCGGCTGACCGAGAGCGAGCTGGTATTCCAGGGCCTGGGTCTGCTGATCGGCGGTCGCGAGACCACCGCGCACCAGATCACGAACGTGGTGTACACGCTGCTCACCCACCCGGGGCAGCTCGAGCTGCTCCGAGCTCGCCCAGAGCTAATCCCGGCGGCCGTAGAGGAACTGCTGCGGTTCATCGTGCTCGGCAACGCGATCAATCCCCGGATCGCGACCGCCGATGTCCAGCTGGGCGACGTGCTGGTGCGTTCCGGCGAACCGGTGCTGGCTGCCATCACCGGGGCGAACCGCGACGAGAGCGTCTTCGATCGGCCCGACGAGCTCGACATCACCCGCCAGCCCAACCCGCATCTCACGTTCGGCTACGGACCGCACTTCTGCCCTGGCGCCCAGCTGGCCCGGATGGAACTCCAGGTGTCGCTTGACGCAATCCTGCTCAGGTTGCCCGGACTGCGTATGGCCGTGCCGGAGCCCAGTCTGTCCTGGCAGGAGGGCACCGTCATGCGCAGCCCCACCGCACTTCCGCTGTCCTGGGACACCGACTGACGCGCTGTCCCCAGCGGCACCCGACGCCGCTGGCGACAGTGCGCTCACGGCGAGGAGTACTCGTCGTGCCGGCGCCACCAGAAGCCGGTTTCGTTCCGGCCGAGCGGCGCGCGGTCGAGCCACTGATACATCCCCCACAGACCGTCAAGTCCGCGGGCATATGCCGAGTAGGTGTGGTAGACGACGTCGTCCTCCTGGGTGAATGCGCTTATACCGGGCCCTTCGCGCCGGTAGGTCTGCCAGTCCGTGCCGACGATCGACTGGCTGAAGGCGTCGTAAGAACTCTCCTCGTCCGGCGAGGATGGCCGCAGGTCCTGCTCGCCGAAGTTGTAGGCGGCGGCTCCGGCCTCCCACTCGTCCTGAGTATGGGCGACCCCGAAGTCGAAGTTGAAGTCGCTTCCGTACGACGACGCCCACGGGAAGCTCCAGCCCATCCGCTCCTTGTAGGCCTGGAGCTTGGCGAGCGGGGCCCGCGAGACCGCGGAAAGCGTGACGTCGTGATTGGCGAGGTGGACTGCCGAGCCGTTGAAGCCGTCGGCGATCGCCGAGCAGGACGGGCAGCCGGCGGTGTAGTCGGGCCCGAACATGAAGTGGTAGATGAGCAGCTGCGAGCGTCCGGCGAACAAGTCGGCCAGCGACGCCGGTCCCTCGTCGGTCTCGAAGCGGTAATCCTTGTCCACCCTGACCCAAGGCAGCTCCTGCCGCTGCCGCGCCAGCTCGTCGCCGCGATGGGTCAGCTCCTTCTCGGCCGTCAGCAACTGCAGGCGCGCGGCTAGCCATTCGGCGCGGGTTCCGGTCTTATGACTGGTCATGACATCTCCTTGGCTGTTTGTTGTCGTCGTTACATCGGTGGCGGAGTGAGCCCCGGAATGAGCGAGGGCGCGATGACGATCACCAGCCCGAGGCCGATGAGCGCCAGCGCGAGCGGAACATCGATGGCAGCCTTAGCTGGCAGCAGTTTCTGGCCGCAGGCGACGAGGGCGACGATCGACATCCAGAACAGGCTCATCACGTCCAGCGCCACGAGCATTGCCATCAAGCCGATGGTCGAACCGACACAACAGAGACCGAAACCCAGCCCGGAGCCGGCCTCCTCGCGGCAGCGTCGGCGGAAGTGTCGTTTGACCGGCGTCAGCTCGTATGCACCAGCCGCGATGACCACCCCGCCCGCGGCCAGCGTTCCGTGTGGCCGATCCAGCCCGTATGCCGCGACCCCCGCGACTGCCCAGATGGCGAGGTAGTAGCCGGCGAACGTACAAGCAGCACGTAGCGTGCCCTGCACGCGAGCGCGGCTGGCGACCGCCGGCGCTGCGCCGGGCAGCATCATCGCCGCCATCATCGTCACCCATGCCGCGGCGAAGAACCCGAAAGACCCGGGCCGCGTCGCGACCCCCATGTTCATGCCGCGCATCAGCCAGGCCGCTGCACCCCAGCATGCAGCCGCGAGCACGAGCGTCGCCGCGAGGACAGTCGGAGGCGCGATCGGACGCGGGGATTGCGCGGTCATCGTCAGGTTCCCTCCTCGTTGTGTGTCGGTGCCGATCTCCGTCATGCGCATCCATCAGTGCGCTGGTCTAGGTGGTCCCGTAGCGCGTCAAGCCGGCTGTCCCAGTCGTGCGCCAGCGCGGCCAGGAACTGCTGCGCCACCTGCATTGGCGCGGAGCGCAGTTGGTACCGCACCCGGCGCCGCTCGCCCAGCTCGGCCGTCAGCAAGCCAGCCTCGGCCAGCAGCGCCAGGTGCTTGGCGATCGCCTGACGAGTGATCGGAAGTCGGCCGGCCAGGTCAGTGGCTGTGGCCGGCCCGCCCGAAGCCAGTGCCGCGAGGATGGCCCGCCGGCTCGGGTCGGCCAGGGCGACGAAGACCTGCTCGGCGATTGCCTCGTTGTCACGCGGCGGCATTGAGGTAGTCGACGAGCTCGCCCAGCTCGCTCGCCCACCCTCGGGTGTTGCCGTCGTAGGCGGTGCGGTAGGCCTCCTCTGGAAGCTGCGCGAAACCTGACTCGACCACAGTCAGGCGCGTGCCCGTACCCGCCGGCTCCAGCGTGAATTCGACATAGGTGCGGCGCGGATCATCCTCGCGCAGGCCGAAGATGTGCCAGGTAAAGCCGAAGATAGTTGGCTCCTCCACCCGCTCCACCCGCATGTCGGCGGTGTGGCCGCTCGCCCACTTCATCGAAGCTGAGCCGCCAGGGCGCAGGTCGATCACGGCCTCATTGCCGAACCAGGCACTCAGTCCCTCCGCGGTGGTCAGCGCCGCCCATACGCTGGCCGGCGACTGAGCGATCTCGACGGTTCGCTCGATGCGATCGGGGAACGCCATGACTGCCTCCATGATTTAGCAATCCAATGGTTGCGATATTATTGCAACCACTGGGTTGCGTCAAGTCGCGGACCTAGCCGTGCGTGACCGACTCTGGGGCGGTATCTGGCCTGGGCCGGCTACTTCACACGCGAGCTCCGCAGGTCCGGCGAGCGGCGTGGCCAGGGCGGGTGGCTAGGCGAATGCGGGGTTATCCAGGTCCAGGAAGTCGGACAGGTCGTTGGCTGCGCCGTCGCGCCGGGTCAGCGCCGGAAGGTTCCACTTGCGCTCCACCATGGCCAGGATCGAGGTGTGGTCATGCACGACGCTCACGTGATCGGGGCGGCTCCACGGGGAAACCACGACCGCCGGGACGCGGAACCCGTACTGGGCGAATCCGGTGTAGGCGGTCGCAGGCCAGTCCGGGCTCACGGTGTCCGGCCGTTTCGAAGGCGACCGGCTTCCTCGGCTCGCTTAAGTCCCGCGGCTCACCATGACCGCTTGGTACCCACCGGCGCCCGGCTGTATCTGCTTGGTGCCCTGTCTATGTCGGTGTGTTCGGGTCTGATACACCCGCGGCCGCGGGTCATACTGGCATCGCCGCGTCTGACATGACCTAGGGCTTCGGCCCCCGGCAGGTCGGCTGGCCAGCTCTGCCAGTGGAGAAAGCGTGATCTCATGAGGAACGGGCCCGCAGGCCTCGTGGTGCGAAGCGTCACAATCGCGGCCGCCGCTGTCGCGCTATCGGCGCTGGTCACGGGTTGCCTGACCCCGCTAACCGCGCCGCGGCCGACGCCGGCGCCGACGCCGCTGACACCCGTCCCCACGCCGGCGAGCCCGCTGGTCGGCGTCTACGAGCCGAGCGCGCCGGGCAGCTTTTCGCAAATCACCGAGTTCAGCCGCGTGACCGGCGTCAAGCCCAGGATCGTCGTGTACTACTCCGCATGGAAGGAGCCGTTCAGCACGTCATTCGCGCAGGCGGCCTGGGACCACGACGCCTACGTGCTCGTCCAGCTGCAGCCCAACGGCGTGTCGCTCGCCTCGATCGCGGCAGGCGGCTCAGACAGCTACCTGCGCTCTTTCGCTGCCGCTGTGGTCGCGTTCGACCATCCGGTGATCTTGTCCTTCGGGCATGAGATGAACGGAAACTGGTACTCCTGGGGCTACGGTCACACGTCGCCCGCGACGTTCGTCGCCGCCTGGCGGCATGTCGTGCAGGTCTTCCGCACCGCGGGAGCGGCCAACGTCACGTGGCTGTGGGCGGTCAACTCCGTCGACGGCGCCTCGAGCGCGCTGAGCTCGTGGTGGCCCGGCGCCGCGTGGGTCGACTGGACCGGCATCGACGGTTATTACTTCCGGCCTACCGACACCTTCGACTCGCTGTTCGGCTCGACCATCGCGGACATCCGCGCGTTCAGCAGCGCGCCGTTGCTGATCGCCGAGACCGCCGTCGGCACCACGACCAACCGGGAGAGCCAGATCGATGACCTCTTCACGGGCGTCAGCTCGCAGCGCCTTGCCGGGGTGGTCTGGTTCGACGAGGCGCAGCACGCGGGCTTGTACCACCAGAACTGGCGCTTGGAAGATGACCCATCCGCCCTCGCCGCGTTCGCGGCGGCGGCGGGCCGCCTTTCCAACCCGTGAGGATCTTTCATGCTCGAGGCACTGGTCATCGCCGGGTTGGTCGCCGCGCCGCTTGGCTCCGCGGCGCTTTTCCTGCCAGCTAGGCGGCATTACCGGAGTGGTGTCTGGTCGGCGATATGGCGCGTCATCCTGGCCGTCCTCGGCTCTGCGGTGCTGGCCGCCGCGGCGGCTGGCGTCCTGCACCTGCTGAAGGCGACCGAAGAAAACGTCATTATCGGCGGATCGGGCGTGGCGGCGGCCGGCCTGCTCTGGCTCCCGGTGACCAGGAACTGGTCACCACGAGCGCACCTGTGCTGGGCGTCGTGCACCTACCTCTTCGTCGTCTATCTCGTTTACGCGCTGGAGTGGACGTTCGTCAGTCACCTCGGCGCGGCCAGCACGATCGGCGGGGTGCTGCTCTGGTGCCTTGAGGTGGTCGCCGCGCTGATGTGCTGTGCATACCTGTGGGAACTGTGCGACGCACTCGGCACCGCGCACTGGCAGCGCCGGCGCCGGCCCCTGGATCCGCGCCGGCGGGTGCGGACCGAGGTGCTGCGTGCGGTGGTTCCGCGGGCGGACAACGCTCCGCCGCTTGTCAGCGTGCACGTCCCCGCGCACAACGAGCCGCCCGCCATGGTCATCGAGACGCTCCGCGCGTTGCGGCGTCTCGACTACCCCCGCGTGCAGATCGTCGTGATCGACGACAACACCGATGACGAGTGGCTGTGGCGCCCGGTCGAGTCGTGGTGCCAGAAGCACGGCGTTACGTTCAAGCACCTGGAGAACTGGCCGGGCTACAAGTCGGGCGCACTGAATTACGCTCTGCAGCACCTCACCCATCCGGAGGCTGAGCTCATCGGGGTAGTCGACTCCGACTACCAAGTCGATCCGCAATGGCTGCGCCGGTGCGTGCCGCTCTTCAAGGATCCGTGGATCGGTTTCGTGCAGGCGCCGCAGGACTACCGCGACTGGAAACAGGCCCGCTACTACCGGCGGCTCTACTACTCCTATAAGTACTTCTTCGCCGTTTCCCAGCCGTCAAGAAACGAGCGGGATGGCGCTATCTTCGCCGGGACCATGGGCCTCATCAGGAGGGTCGCCCTCGACGAGCTGGGCGGCTGGGATGAATGGTGCATCACCGAAGACGCGGAGATCTCGCTGCGACTACTGCGCGCGGGCTGGTCTGGCATGCACGTCGACGAGTCCGGCGGCCGCGGGATCATGCCGCTGACGTTCGAGGCGCTCAAGGGACAGCGATACCGCTGGTGCTTCGGCGGGATCCAGCTGCTGCGCATGCACTGGAAGTCCCTGCTCCCAGGCACGGAGACGAAAAAGAATCACCTGTCAGCCGGCCAGCGCTGGGCCTACCTGTCCGGTGCGCTGCAGTGGTACGGCGACCTACTCGGACTCTTGTTCCTGGTCTTTCTGCTGGCGGGCGCGGCCAACCTGGCGACGGGCGGCGGCCAGCTCTTCCGCAAGTTGACAGTCTTCCTGGTCGCTGCGGTGCCAGTACTTGTTCTGCTCGGGCTGGTTCGCGCGATCGCGTTGCTGCGCCGTAGCACCGGCGCGTCCCTGCGCGACGCTCTCGGAGCATTCTTCATCTGGCAGTCCACCTCGATCGTTGTTGCCCGGGCTTCAGTCCTCGCCCTGTTCGCGAAGAAGGCCGCGTTCCTGCGCACTCCGAAGACCAGTGAGCGAACGAGCTGGTGGAATGCGCTGCGCGCCAACTGGGCGGAGAGCATCCTCGCGCTCTGCGGTGCGGCGGGTATCGGCATCGCGCTCACCAAGACGAACACGCTGAGCGGCCCGTTGCTCGCCGGCCTGCTGCTCGTGCCGACTCTCGGCATGGCCGCCGCGCCGTTCAACAGCTGGGCTGCCCGGCGTGCAGCACTCCCGGCCTGGCTGCGCGAGCGTCGCACCACTGAGTACCGCCGCGACCGCCGCGCCTTCGCGGTCGGCGTCTCAGCGGGTGGCGCGGTCGCCGTCAGCGCTGTGGCGGCCGCCGCGATCGTGCTGATGCTGACTGGCCACCACAGCCCTGGCGCCAGCCTTGTCCCGCCGATTCAGTCACCCGCGGCTACATCGCCGGCCGCAACTTCTCCCGCCGCCAGCCCGAGCCCGACGCCATCGGCAACGCCGACGCCCACGGCCGCACCAACGGTGACCCCGACCCCCACGACGACGCCGACGTCAACTCCTGCCGCCTCCACACCGGCTGCCTCCGCGACGGCCGGAGGCGTGTCGCCAGCGGCCTCGCCTGCCGCGGGTCCCTGAGTCTGACCCGACCCGTTCGCACATCTGCCGGGACGCTCCGTGCCAGGCCGTGTCCGGGATCCTGTTTCATCGGGCAGGTGGACGAGCGTGCCGTCCCTGGCGTTGGCTGGTTAGCATCGCGAATGAGTTTGCGGACGTCAAGGACGGGAGTGCCGTTGATGAAGGCTGCGCGCTGGGTGGATACCGGACGAGTGGTATGCGAGGAAGTTCCGATCCCGTCGATCGCCGACGGCGACCTCCTGGTCCGGACCGCTTATGCGTCCATCTGCGGCTCCGATCTGCACGCCGTGTTCCTTGGCGCGCCGCCGCGCAACGGGCCGGCGGTCTATATCGGACACGAGGGCGTGGGTGAGGTGGTGGAGTCGCGGTGCACCGGGTTCGAGCCGGGCGATCACGTGCTGACGGTCCCGCATTTCACCTTCGGGCGCTGCCTGGCCGAGTACCAGGCGGTGCCTGGCTCGGCTTGCATTCCGCTGACGTCGGCAGTGCCGCTGAGTCACCTGCTCATGGCGCAGCAACTCGGCACGGTTATCTACGCCCTGCGCTGGCACCCCTTGGATGTCGTTGGCAAAGACGCCGCGGTCATCGGGCAGGGGTCCGCCGGGGCCTTCTTCACGTTCCTGCTTAAGCGCGCCGGAGCGGCGCGCGTGCTGGTGTCGGACAAGTCGCCGGCGCGCCTGGCCTACTCCCGAGCCCTCGGCGCGGACCTTGCCGTGGATGTCGGCGGCAGCGACTTTCCTGCGGCAGTGCATGAGGCTACCTCCGGTCAGGGCGCGGGCGTGGTCGTGGAGGCGGTCGGCAGTCGGGAAACGTTCCCGCAGAGCCTCCAACTGGCCGCGATGGGGGCGACCGTCGTCTGGTTCGGGCTGCCCGAGGGCGCCGGTGACTACCCGTTCTCGTTCGCGGAATTCTTCCGCCGGCGGCTGACCGCGTACTCCGCTTCCGCCGCTCAGGGTGAACCAGGGCTGGAATCATTCCGGTATGCCATCCGGCTGATCGAGGACGGGGCGATTGACGTGGGTCCGCTGCTGAGCCACATGCTGCCGATCGAGGAAGTGGGCGATGCCTTCCGGATCGCCCATGACCGAAGTGACAGCGCGCTGAAGGTGTCGATCAAGTTCTGACCGAGCGGAGGCCAGCCATGGAGATGACGGGCGGAGAGGCGGTTGTCGCCGCCCTCGAGACCATTGGCGTACGCCATGTTTTCGGCATCGTCAGCGTTCACAACCTGCCGATCTACGACGCGATCGCGCGGCGCGGCACCATCACGCCAATCGCCGTACGGCACGAGCAGGCCGCTGCGCATGCGGCCGACGGCTACGCGCGCGCCACGGGCGAGCTGGGCGTGGTCATCGCCAGCACCGGGCCTGGCACGACTAACACCATGACGGGCCTGTTCGAGGCGAGCTTCGCCTCCTCGCCGGTCATGCTCGTGACCGGGCAGATCGACAGCCGGTACCTGGGCAAGGCCAAGGGCTTTCTGCACGAGGCCGAGCACCAGCGGTTGATGCTCTCATCGCTCTGCCGCCGGGTGGACACGGTGCGCCGCACCGAGGACATCGGTCGGGCGATCATCACAGTGGCGGAGGACATCCGCGCAGGACGGCCTCAGCCGGGCGCGGTAGAGATTCCGATTGACCAGCAGTATCGCCGGACCGAGGTAGCGGTGCCAGGCCCGCGCGTCGACCGCGGTTACGCCCCGGACGCGGACGCCATAGCGAAGGTGGCCGATGCGCTTTCGGCGGCTACCAGGCCAGTGCTGTGGGCTGGCGGTGGTGTCGTTGGCTCCGGTGCCGGGCCGGCGCTGCTGGCGCTGGCCGAGCACCTCAGTGCCCCGGTCGTCACCACGATCGAGGGCCGCGGGTCGATTCCGGAGGACCACCCCCTGTGCCTCGGTGCGCTGACCACGAGCCCGCCGATCGAGGACATCGTGTCGAACGCCGACGTTCTGCTGGCGGTGGGCACCCGGTTCCAGGGCAACAGCACGCGCAACTGGAGCCTGTCTTTCGGCGGCACGCTGGCGCACCTGGACGCCGACCCGGCTGTCATCGGGCGCAGCTACCCGACCGCCCTGCCGGTCGTCGGCGACGCCCGCATTGGCCTGGAGTTGCTGCTCCGCGCGGTCGGCCAGGGCAGCGCCGACCCCGACCATGCGGAAAAGGCCAGGTCGGCGGCCGCTACAGCGCGCGTGGACGCCCGCGCCCAGCTTGGCGAAGACCACTGCCAGATCATGGACGCCGTCCGCCGTCACACCCCGCGCGAGTCGGTCATCGTCCGAGATGCGACGGTGCCGGCCTACCTGTGGGGTGACCGGCTCCTGCCGATCCTCCAGGCCCGGACGTCGATGCGCCCGTCTTCTGCGGCGATCGGCCCGGGCCTGCCGCTCGCACTCGGCGCGGCGGTGGGCAGCGGGCATCCGGTCGTGCTGATCGCCGGTGACGGCGGGTTCATGCTGCACGTAGGGGAGCTGGCAACCGCGGTGCAGCATGAGGTGCCCGTGGTGATCTGCCTGTTCAATGACCGGGGCTACGGCGTGCTCCGTGGCATTCAGGTGCGCCAGTTCGACGGCCGCACAACCGGTGTCGATCTCGCCACCCCCGACTTCCCGGCGCTGGCGGCGTCGATGGGCGTGCAGGCGACCCGGGTGGCCAGCCCGGCCGAATTCGAGTCGCACTTTCGCGACGCCGTGGCGTCCGGCCGGCCGGCGCTGCTGGACGTCGACTTGCTGAGCCTCAGCCCGCTCCGTTTCCCGCGCCCGGCGGGACGCGGATAACGGCGGGGTAGACAGCTACCTTGGCGACCTTCCAGGCGGCATGATGAGCCCCGGACGGGTCGCTGCATGACGGCGCAGGTTGAGGGAAACGACGGCGTTACTGGCAGGAGATGCGTAATGCAGCTGTACATACTGCCCCTGGGTGGCTGCTGCTGTACCTATGAAGTGATCGCGCCAGGCATCGCGGACGGAAAGCGCATCCATATCCCGGTGCCCGCGTTCCTGATCCGCCTCGATGACGACTCGCTGGTGCTTGTCGACACCGGCATGAGCCGTCTGCATATCGCTGATCCCGACCTCACCTGGGGAGGCACGCCGCTAGCCGACGTGCTGGTGCCGGACATGCGGCGCGAGGACAGCTTGCTCTGGCGCCTCGCGGAACTAGACATCGCGCCCGCAGAGATCAAGTACGTGATCAACACGCACTTGCACTTCGATCATGCCGGGAACAACGACCTGCTGAAGGACGCGACGTTCTTTGTGCAGCGCGAGCACTACGAATACGCCAAGGACAACCCGTCGTTCCCCAACCAGTACTGGAATCTGCCTGCCCTGAGCTATGAGCTGCTCGACGGAGAGACCACGCTGTTCCCTGGCGTCGAAGTGATCCCAACGCCGGGTCACGCACCAGCGCACCAGTCCGTTCTGGTCCGGCTCCCCGAGAGCGGCAACATGATCATCTGCGGCGACGCCGTCTACTGCCAGGAGAACTACGACCACGACGCATGGGGCGGCCAGGCGGACCCGGAGACGGCACGCGCGAGTGCGCTGGCTCTGCGTGACAGGGCGGACCGCGAGAGTGCCTCGATGGTCTACGGCCACGACAGAAATCAGGCCAAGACGCTGCGCTTCTCGACCAACTCTTATCGGTAGCCAGCTAGCCGTCAGCTCGGGCAGTGCAAGTGCCGGAGCTTGCTGCGGGCGAGCGGCGGATGGCGCCAGACTGCCTGGGCGACGCGCCCGCGCAAGGTGCAGGTGATGTCCATCCGGTGCGGCGTTTCCAGGAAGACGACCTCGGCTCGCAGGGTCTCGTCATCGAGCCAGCCGCCGGAAGCTGCCACCGGGATCGTGTCGCCGTAGCGGTCAGCGTGGTCAGAGACGGTCCAGCCGCCGCTGCTCACGGGAACGGTGAGTGCGTTGTCGGGTTCGATGAGGCTGAGCTGCCAGCCGCCCGCCCGCGGTGCCACCTCGATGGATGTCAGGAACGTATCAGCGGAGAGAACGAAGGACGGGGACTCACCACTGGGCGTGCTGGCGGTCACGCTGAACGGCCCGCCGCTCCACTGGCCCCAGTCGTCCGGCGTCGGCGCGCCGGGGCTCGCGGGCAGCTCGAGGCGGGCTAGCCGGGCGCTGAGCTGGTTCTGCGCAGTGGCCGTAGCGGACGGTGCGGTGCCGAGGCCGGGAAGCAGATGGGTCCAGATGGCGTCGAGCATGGCCTGCATGTCGAGCGTGTACGCGGTGGTGACGATCACCGCATCCTGCTCGGGCAAGATCACGCAGAACTGTCCGAACGCCCCGTCGCCGCGGTATCCGTGCCTGGACATCCAGAACTGGAAGCCGTATCCCTGCTTCCAGTCCGGGTTCGTGTTCTCCGAGTTGCTGACCTGCGCAGAAGTGGCCTCGGCCACCCATTCCTTCGGGATGAGCTTGGTCTGTTCCCACCAGCCCTGCTGCAGGTACAACAGCCCGAGCTTGGCGATGTCCTCGGTGCGCGCGTGCAGACCGCTGAAACCCTGCTCGCGACCAGGCGGGAAGGTATGCCAGCCGACGTGGCCGATGCCGAGCGGGTCGAACAACCGCTGCCGCAGGTAGCCGGTCAGGGACATCCCAGCGTTGCGCTGGACGATGCTGGCCAGCGTGTATGTGCAGGGCTGGTTGTAGGCGAAGACCGTGCCCGGATCGCGGTCGGGCGGCGTCAGCAGAAACCCGCGGACCGGCTCCGCCGGGTCACGCTCAAGCGCCATACCCAGCGTCTCCTGGGTATGGCCGGACGCCATCGAGGCGACATGCCGGACTTTCATCGACCGGCTGCGCGGGTCGGTGATGTCCGCAGCGAACTCCGGGAAGTGCGAGACAACAGTGTCGTCCAAATCGAGCAGGCCCTCAGCCTGAGCGAATGCCGCCGCGGTGGCGGTAAAGCTCTTGCTCAGCGAGTAGAGCAGCTGCGGCCGGCCGGCGCTGTAGGGCGCCCACCACCCCTCAGCCACCACCTGTCCGTGCCGTACCACCATCAGGCTGTGCATCTCGATGTCGGCGCGCTCGTCGAGAGCGTCAAGAAGGCTGAGGATCGCGGCCGGGTCGACACCCTGATCGGCCGGCGCGCTGCGCGGCAGGGAACTAGGCATGACCCGACCTTAGGCCGGCAGGCGCGCGGTGTCAGCGCGGCTGGCTGTGACCTGCCGAAACAGGCTGCTGCGCGGGTCGGCGCGACTGGCGCACTCGGAGCTCCGGGCGGTGGCCGTAGGCAAGTAGGTTCTGCCAGGTCAGCTCGGTTCTGACGCCTTGACATGCC
>JASHOE010000094.1 GCA_030041275.1 Streptosporangiaceae bacterium | reverse complement strand
GGCGAGCGAGGACCTCGGCTTCGACGCGTTCTTCCGGTCCGATCACTACCTCAAGATGGGTCAGGTGAGCGGCCTGCCCGGGCCGACCGACGCCTGGATCACGCTCGCCGGGCTGGCCCGCGACACGTCGCGGATCAGGCTCGGCACGCTGATGAGCCCGGTCACCTTCCGCTACCCGGGGCCGCTCGCCATTTCGGTTGCACAGGTCGACCAGATGAGCGGCGGGCGAGTCGAGTTCGGGTTCGGCGCCGGCTGGTTCCCGAACGAGCACGCGGCCTACGCCATCCCGTTCCCCGACACCGGGGAGCGGTTTGAGATGTTCGCCGAGCAGCTCGCGATCATCACCGGCCTGTGGGAGACCCCGGCCGGCGAGACGTTCAGCTTCAGCGGCAACCACTACACCGTGACCGACTCGCCTGCGCTGCCCAAGCCGGAGCAGAGCCCCCGGCCGCCGGTGCTGATCGGCGGTCACGGCCCGAAGCGGACGCCCGCGTTGGCTGCCCGCTATGCGGACGAGTTCAACGTGGGGTTTAGCAGCGTGGCAGACACCGGCGGCTTGTTTGACCGGGTCCGCGAGGCGTGCGCTACCGCGGGACGGGCCGCTGACTCCCTCACGCTTTCGGCCGCCCAGGTAGTGTGCTGCGGCCGGACTCCGGACGAGCTCAAGCGGCGCGCCGCGGCGATCGGCCGGGAGGTTGACGAGCTGCGTCAGCACGGCCTGGCGGGCACGCCGCAGGAGATCGCGGACAAGATCGCCGAGTTCGCGGGCGTCGGCGCGGCGCGCATCTACCTCCAGGTGCTCGACCTCAGTGACCTTGACCATCTGGAGCTGCTCGCCGAGCTGATCCCTGCGGTCCGGTAGCAGCGGCTCAGAAGGTTTGCAGAGCCTCGCCAGAGCGCGGGACAAGCCCGCACCGGCAAGCTGACTGCACCGCCGAGCCGGCAGTCGGCCCGGCCCGCCCTCGAGGGATGTCACATGGCCCGGCTACGCCCACGCCGTCTGGTTCGCTGGCTGATCGCTGGCGTCGTCGCGGCGGCGATCCTGGTCGTCGGCGGCACCTGGCTCTACATCCACGTGATCGAAGGCCCGGCTCCGGCGCCGCTGAGCCTGCGTTCCCCGGCGTCCAGCCCAGCTGCGTCGGCAGGGTCTGGCGCGGCCCAGGCGGCGTCGGATGCGTCGGTCGCGGGGGAGTGGCGGGTGGCCGCCGGCTCGGTCGTGGGGTATCGAGTCAACGAGGTGCTGGCCGGCCAGAACAACGTCGCAGTCGGCCGCACCAGCCACATCAGCGGCGCCATGACGATTGTCGGCACCAAGCTCACGGCGGCGTCGTTCTCCGTCCAGATGGCCACGATCCACAGTGACCAGAGCGAGCGGGACGTCCAGTTCGACGGGCGGATCATGGACACCGCGACCTACCCGACCGGCACGCTCACGCTCACCGCGCCGATCAACCTCGGAACCGTGCCTGGCGATGGGGTAATCCGCTCTTATCAGGCCATCGGCAACCTGACACTGCACGGTCACACCCGCTCGGTCACGTTCACGCTGCAGGCTGAGCGGACGAGCGCCGGGATCGAGGTGTCCGGATCGATTCCGATCGTGTTCGCCGACTGGGGGATCGCCAACCCGAGCTTCGGCAGCTTCGTGACCACACAGAATCACGGGCTGCTCGAGTTCCTGATCGCGTTCAGCCGGGCCTGACGTTTCCACGGGAATCGGCGTCCGCGGCCCGGCGGGCCGGATCGCGCTGCGGCTCACCCAGCCGGGCAGGATCGAGCTGCAGCAGCCGCACTGCCACCGCCGCGATCGCCGCCAGCGGCAGGCTCACGGCGATCCGCTGCAGCGTGCCATCCCAGTTGTCGTGCGGCCCGGCGTAGAAGGCGACAAGCAGGCCCGCGGCCGCCACCGCCGCGGCACCGAGCGGTACCGCGAGCGCGCGCCAGCGACGATCGCGGCGCAGCCGCCAGGCCAGCAGCAGCGGCCCGGCCACGAGGAGCACATAACTGGCCGCGCTCACGACGTCGTGCGCGTGGTTGTGCCAGGACTCCGGCCCGGTAGTCAGCAGCACGTGGTCGCGGCGCAGCAGGCCGGCTGCGATCGCCAGCACGCCCGCCGCCTTGATCAGCGCCGGTCCCGGCCCCGCCGCCCGGCGCCCGCCGAGGCCCGCTGTCAGCGCGGCGCCGAAGCCCACGGCACAGCCGCCGAGCGCCACGAAGCCGCCGATCATCACCCACGGGTCGGCGGCGTTCTCCGCGGCCAGGCCGCTGATCTGGGCGGCGGCGAATGACAGCCCAGGCTGCCGCAGTGACCCTGCGACCCAGGCGAGGGTGAAGGCAACGGGCCCGGCGATACCCGCGGCCGCTCCGATGCGCACCCAGCGCAGGCGGCCGACCGGCGTTCCGTTACTCGCGTCCGCCACCAAAGCCCCGCCACGGGTCGTAGTCCACCTCCAGCGGCTCCTGCGGTGGTCGCTGGTCAGCCGGCACGTGCCGGAGGTTGAGCCGGATCCTGGTCCAGCTCGACGACCGGCCGCGCATGGAGTCCACCAGGATGTCCGCGGGCTGCAGTAGCGCGGCCGCGTCCTGGTGGCGCCGCTTCCACCGGTCCAGGCCGGCCAGCGCCTCGGCCTCGCTGGCCGCGCGGGCGATCTCGATCAGCGGCATC
>JASHOE010000093.1 GCA_030041275.1 Streptosporangiaceae bacterium | reverse complement strand
TCACGACCGCCTTCCGCGCGCTGACGCGCGTATCGACCCCGAGCGCGGCCCGTCCGGACCGGCACGGGAGCTGAGCCGGTGCCGGTGCCCGACGAGGAAGCGTTCCGTGCGCAGGTGCGCCGGTGGCTCGCTGCGAACCTGACCGGCGAGTTCGCCCCGCTTGTCGGCACTGGCGGGCCAGGCCGCGAGCACGAGTTCGTCGCGAAGCGGATGGCCTGGGAGCGGTGCCTCGGCGACGGCGGCTGGATCGGGCTCGGCTGGCCGGAGAGCGACGGCGGCCGCGGCCTGCCGTGGGCGCATCAGGCGATTTTCCACGAGGAGTACGCGCGGGCAGGCGCACCGGGCCGGGTCGGGCACATCGGCGAGCAGCTGCTGGGTCCGACACTGCTGATGTTCGGTACCTCGGAGCAGCGGGCCCGGTTCCTGCCCGGCATCCTCGCTGGCACGCAGCTGTGGTGCCAGGGCTACTCCGAGCCTGGCGCGGGTTCGGATCTGGCCGGGGTTACCACTCGGGCGCGGCTGGATGGGGGCGAGTGGCACCTCGACGGTCAGAAGGTCTGGACGTCGCTGGCCCACGTCGCGGACTGGTGCTTCGTACTGGCCCGCACCGACCCGGCCGCCGAGCGGCACCGTGGGCTGTCTTACCTGCTCGTGCCGATGCACCAGCCGGGCATCGAAGTCCGCCCGATCGTGCAGCTGACGGGCACGTCGGAGTTCAACGAAGTGTTCTTCGATGACGCGAGGGCGGCGGCCGAGGACGTCGTCGGCGCGGTCGGCGACGGCTGGCGGGTGGCGATGGGAACGCTCGCAGTCGAACGCGGCGTGTCGACGTTCGGACAGCAGCTGGCCTACCAGCGCGAGTTCGACGCGGTGCTGAAGACCGCTAGGGCGACCGGTGCGATCGACGATCCGGACCTGGCCGCACGCGTCGTCGAGGCCTGGATCGGCCTGCAGGTCATGCGCTACACGACGCTCGCCACCCTGACGCCGGCTGCTGGCCCGCCGACCGGTACCGAGCCGAACGTCGCCAAGCTCATCTGGGGACCATGGCACCAGCGGCTCGGCGAGCTCGCCGTCGACGTGGCAGGTGCAGCCGCGACCACCGTCGGACCGGGCTATGAGCTCGACGACGCGCAGCGGCTGCTCCTCTTCAGCCGGGCCGAGACGATCTACGGCGGCTCCAGCGAGATCCAGCGGACCGTGATCGCCGAGCGCAAGCTCGGCCTGCCCCGCGATCCGCGCTGATGGAATTCACCGATACCCCAGATCAGGCCGCGCTCCGCGACGTGGTCCGTGCGTTCACCGCGAGGCACGGCACGGCCGAGAAGGTCAGGGCGAGCCTGGCGAGCCCGGCCGGCTACGACCCGACCGGATGGGAACGGCTGTCGCTCCAACTCGGGCTCACTGCGCTCGCGGTGCCTGAGCAGTACGGCGGCGCGGGTGGCGGGCCGCGCGAGGTCGGCATCGCGGTCGAGGAACTCGGCCGCGTGCTGCTGCCATTGCCGTACCTGTCGACGGCGGTCGCTGCCCTCACGCTGACACAGGCCGCCGCGCAGGCCACCCGCCAGGCCGGCTACGAACCTTCCGACGAGCCCTCCGACAGCCAGGCGGCCGCCGAGCGGTACCTGCCCGCCCTCGCCAGCGGTTCGCTGATCGCTGCCCTCGCGCTCGACGCCGACGTCACGGCGGTCGATGGCACCGTCACCGGCACCGCGCGACATGTCATCGACGGCGCCGCGGCCGGCCTGCTGCTGGTCCGGTGCGACGACCGGCTGCTGGCCGTGGCGGCTGCTGATGCGACCGTGACGCCGCTGGACACACTCGACCAGACCCGCCGGCAGGCGGCGGCTCGCTTTGATCACGCGCCGGCGCTGGCCGTCGGCCCCGCCGCGCCAGCAATCGCGCTGCACCGGGTGCTGCTCGCTGCTGAGTGCGTCGCGGCAGCTGAGCACTGCCTCGACGTGACAGTCGGCTATCTGAAGACCCGTGAGCAGTTCGGCCGGCCGATCGGGTCGTTCCAGGCACTCCAGCACCGCGCCGCCGACCTTGCCGTCGCCGTCACCTCGGCCCGCGCGACCGCGCGGGCGGGGTTGTGGATGGCGGCCGTCGACCCGGCCGGGCTCGCAGCCCTGGCGCCGCTTGCCGCCCTGCACTGTTGCCGCACGTTCCTCCAGGTGGCCGGCGAGATGATCCAGTTGCACGGCGGGATCGGGTTCACCTGGGAACACGAGGCGCACCTGTACTTCAAGCGCGCCAAGTCGACGCAGTTGCTGCTCGGCCCGGTCAGCGCGCTGCGCGCGGAAATCGGCCAAGAAGCCGCGCTACTGCCTGCCAGCCAGGTCGGCGCGGGAACTCATCACATCGGAAGGGGATCGCCGTGAAAGTACGACGAGTTGTCACCGGTCACGACGGCAGCGGAAAGGCCGTGTTCGCGTCGGACGAGCGAGTCGATCCGGTGACGGTCGCGCTGATCCCTGGCGCCGAGTTCCACCTGCTGTGGGGTGCCGATGACGCACCGACGTTCCCTGACGACGGCAGCCCGACGGCGCAGCCCACCTACTTCCCGCCACTAGGTGGCTACCGCTTCGGGTTCTTCACCGTGCCGCCAGCCCAGTCGTCGATCCCTGCCGACCTCGACCTCCAGGCGGCACTGACCGAGATAGACGCGAAGCTGCCGGGCATGCTGGCGCGCATGGAGCCGGAAAACCCCGGGATGCACACCACCGACACGATCGACTTTGAGGTGGTCTTGTCCGGTGAGGTGGTGCTCGAGCTGGACGACGGCGCGGAGCGGGTACTCGGGCCCGGCGACACCGTGGTACAGAACGGGACCCGCCACCGATGGACGAACCGCGGAAGTAGGCCGGCCGTCGTGGCCGTGATCCTCCTTGGGGCCCATCGCGCCGCCAGCTGATCCGATCGGCTGGCGTCCCGTGCACAAAAACCGCTGCCCGGCCCGGCCGACAGCGGTAGCGGTCAGCGTCCGGTGAACTTGGGCTCGCGCCGGTCCACGAACGCCTTCGCTGCCTCGCGATGATCCTGCGTCAGCCCGGTGTGGATGTGGTGAGTGGCCTCGATGTCCATTGACTCGCCGAGCTCACCGCTGACGGCGCGGTTGAGGTTCTCCTTCATGTAGCGATACGCGAGCCGCGGGCCATCAGCTAGCCGGCGGGCCCGCTGGCGCACCTCAAGGTCGAACTCGCCTGCGGGGAAAACCGCGTTGACGATCCCGAGGCGCTCCGCTTCTGACGCTGTGAGCCGCTCAGAGAAGTAGTACAGTTCCTTGGCCTTAGCGCTGCCTACCAGCCGGGTGAGGAACCACGTGCCGCCATAGTCACCGGAGAACGCAACCCTCGCGAATGCAGTGGTGAACACCGCACCCTCGACGGCGTACCGGAGGTCGCATGCCAGCGCAAGCGACAGGCCGGCGCCCGCGGCCGGGCCGCCGATCGCCGCGATGGTGGGCTTGGGCATCTGCCACAGCCGACCGCTGGTAGCGCGGTGACGGAGCCGCTGGTGGTGGATGGCGGCATCGACTGTCTGTACCGGCGCTCCGGTCGGCCGCTCCGCCATGGCCTTCACGTCGCCGCCGGCGCAGAAGGCACCACCCGCACCGGTGAGCACGACGCAGCCCACCGCGTCATCGACCTCGACTTCCCTGAGCACCCGTTCCATCGCCGTCATCATGGCGTCGGACATGGCGTTCCGGCGGTCGGGCCGATTCATGGTCAGGACGGCCACGCCGTCCTGGACGTCCGCCAGCAGGTCCTCGGTTCCGGTATCGAGCTGGGTCACGCCGATTCGCCTCCCGAGGAGCGTGCCGTGGAAACGAACCGGACACCGGCAATCCGAACCTCCGGCACCGGACGTTCGGTGCTGAGCCGCACTTCGGTAATTCCTTCGCTGCCGGCCGAAGCCGCGGGGACAAACCGCAGGTCCTGGCCGGCTTGCTCGAGCGTGATGGTGGCTGCGCCGGGCTCGTCGGTGAACATCACTCCCAGCACCCTGGCCCAGCGGGCGGCCGCGTCGACTGGATCGGCGACCTCGATCGTGAGGCCTGATATTCCTCCGGCAGCGCAGTGCGGAGCTCGCCCGGTCCACTCAGGCCCGGCCCAGCGCCACGACTCGGGCGGATTAGCCCAATCCAGGGAGACGATCGCGCCAGGGACATCCTTCGGGTGCAAGTGGGTGCCCGCGATGTCCTCGAGGTCCGCGGTCCAGACCACCCGGACTCCGGCGTCCGCTACTCGCCGCCGCGCCTCGTCCAGGTCCGGCATCTGGAAGATGGCCATGTACCCGCTGTCGCCGCCGCGCCGTGCGATGTACCGGCCAGCGGTAGTACCGGGTTCAACCGGCGCGACTACCTCGACGAACGTGTCGCCCGCCGCGAACACGGCATTGGTGAGCCCGAAGCGGGCCACGCCGGGATCGTGGAACGGCTCCGGCCAGCCGAAGGAGTCTTTCAGCTGGCTGGCGGTCGCCTCGCAATCAGCGGCGGCGAGCGCAACCTGGCGCAGGCGTAGCGCGGTGAGCATGTCCGAACCGTACCGCCGCGGCCCGCGAGCAAAAAGAGGGCGCGTGACCAATGCCACCACGGATCGTGGCGGCGCCGGACCGTCAACTTCCCCGCGGGCTACTTCCCTGACCGGCCCCGCGCGGCGCGCGTTGCCGCAGCCTTCTTGCCTGCTTCCTTGGCTATCCCGAGCCGTTCGCGCGTCGCGGCTCCCTTACGCGCGGCTGTCTTGGCTGCACCGCTACGCACCCGCGTCTGCGCCCCCTTTCTCGCGCTCTCCTGGCGGCGTGGCTGCGGATGAACGCCGAGTTGATGCCAGTTGGTCTCGGACAGGTCGACCTGGTAGTAATTCGCTGCCTTCTCGATATTTGCAAAGGCCTGGGAACGATCGGCGTCGGAAGCGTCCGTCACTTGATCGAAGCGCGCCACGGCGTTCCGCACGTGCCTGGCATCGGTCAGCGGCTCTTTCCGCTGCTTGGGAAACGCAAAGACCGAGGCTGGCAGGTCGCTTTGGGTAGTGAGCCGACCGTGCTTTTCGTGAGGGCGCCAGGTCGATGCTCGGGTTGCCATCGTGATCCGTCTCCCTCCCGCAGACTGGACTCCGGTGGCGAGCCTTCCCCCTGAGTGCCTGACGAACCGCTGGTGGTATATGGCGCAGAGTCACCACTAGACGGATATGTGACGACGGGGTTCCGTCCGTCATTGGCTGGCCCGGTAAGGCCGGCAGACCGCGCCGCAGCCAGGCGGTCAGCGGCCTACATAGGGATCCTCGATGTCGGCGGTGAGCGTCAGCTGCCTGACGCCATCGGGCTCGCAGAACTTCGGCTCCGGGGCTAGCCCGGCTCCGAAGGCCAGTGACAGCACGCCGCACCGCTTCGCGCCGAACACCGGCTGCGCGTGGTCAGGAAGGACAGCCCAGGTTGTGGGCACCCAGACGTGGCTGGTTCGGTCGAGACGGAGCTCGCGAGACTGGTGGACATGACCGCTGATGAACAAGCCCGGTGGCCGCGCGGCGAATAGCTGCCTGAGCCGGTCGCGCGAAGCCGCTGGCCAGAAGCGGTGAGGCGGAGCAGCGCCTAGCTCGGCCGCGGACGCCGTCAGCGGTTTATGCGCCAGCAGCGCGATCCGCTGGCCTGCACTGGCTCTGCGCAGCTGGCCTTCAAGCCAGGACCACTGACTGGCCTCGGCGGCCAGCCCCGACCCGGCGAGTTGGGAGTTCACCGCCAGCAACGTCCAGTCGGCGATGGCCAGCGACCAGTAATCCGCGCCGACGACCTTCAGCCAGCGCTGTCGCCGGGCATCGGTAATCGCCAGGCTCTCAGGCCCGCCTGGCCGCGGGTTGTCACCGATGTCGTGGTTGCCAGGAACCGCGGTCCACGGAACAGGGAGCATCTCGAGCTGACGACGAGCATGGTCGAGATCGGCGGGATTCCGTGCACCGTCGAGGCTCAGATCGCCCAGGTGAACAACGAGGTCAGGTGCGGCTGTTGTGACGTAGCGGATGACGGCGGCCCAGTTCTGCTGCGCTTCCGGGGCATCCGGAGAGAGGTGAGTATCCGACACGAAGATGACGTGCTTCGCCCCCATGGAGGCACGCTACCGGGCGGGCACCCGTCCTTTCCCTTCGGCAGGCTGGCTGGTAGGCGACGGTTAAGCAAATTGGGCCGGCCCGCGTGCCGCCGCCCAACTGTCCGCGGCGCCGCCCGTAGCGTGGCTACAGTACCGAGATGGCAACCTTCGGGCTGGTCCACGGTGCGTATCACGGCTCGTGGTGCTGGGAGCGGCTGACCGATGTGCTGGCGGCCAGAGGACATCGTGTTGTGACGGTCGACCTGCCGTGCGAGGACCCGGAAGCGGGAGCGTCGGAGTATGCCGACGCCGCGATCGGAGCGTTCCGCGACGCGCCCGACGACATGGTCCTCGTCGGCCATTCGCTGGGGGGCCTGACGATTCCGGTCATTGCGGCGCGCCGCCCGGTGAGTCGGCTCGTCTTCGTGTGCGCGATGCTGCCCCGCCCCGGCCGAAGGCAGGGCGAGGTCATCAGGGACGAACCCGACATGATACTTCCCGGCCCCGCCGATGGAGCGGACACCGCGGCCGATGGACTGGTTCGCTGGCGACCTGACGCGGCTGCCGGTTACTTCTTTGCCGACTGCACGCCCGAGGTAGCCACGTGGGCGGCGGCCCGGCTGCGTGGCCAGTCGTGGCAGATAATCAGCGAGCCCACCCCGCTCCTAGCCTGGCCCGACGTGCCCTGTTCAGCCGTCATCGGCGTGCACGACCTGGTCGTCAGTCCGGACTGGTCCAGGCGAGTGACACCGCAGGTCCTCGGTGTGGATCCGATCGAAATCGACTGCGGCCACTCGCCGTTCCTCTCCGCTCCGGTTCTGCTGGCTGATGCGATCTCCGAATGACAACGGGTCCTGGCCGTGCGAGCAGCCGGAGTCAGCAGTCACGAGGCGCAATGCGGCGCGAAGGAGGGCGAGGGTGATCGACCTGGCGCCGTTGTGGACGGGACGAGTCCGGCTGAAGCCGCCGACCGAGTAGGAACGGGAGCCGCGAACCTCGACTGATCACCGAGGTGGCTGGGCTTCGTGCGCGGCGAGGAAACGGGCCGGGATTTCGCCGCCGCCGTGCACCTCCAGATCCGCGCCAGTGACGTAGGCAGCCAGCGGCGACGCCAGGAACAGGCAGGCTGAGGCCACATCGGCCGGCGATGCAAACCGGTCCATGGGGATTGTCCGGGCGATCGACGCGCCACCGTCGGCGCCGTAGTGCTCGGCCGCGCTGTCGGTGCGGACCAGCCCCGCGGTGATGTGGTTGACCCGCACTCTCGGCGCCCACTCCAGCGCGAGCGACCGGGTCAATTGCACCAGGCCGGCCTTGGCGGCCGAGTAGGCCGCGGTCAGCGGAGCAGCCAGGCGGGCCGAGACACTGCCGATATTGATGATCACGCCGCCGTGTTCCTGGCTTTGCATCACCGCGTTCGCAGGCTGCGCCACGTAGAAAGGAGCGAGTAGGTTCAGCGCGACGATGCGCTCCACGAACCGCGGCGACACCGTGGCGGCGTCCGCGTTCGGTGACCCGCCGGCATTGTTGACGAGAACGTCCAGCCGCCCGAACGCCTCGACGGCGGCGTCGACCACCTGGCGGGCCTGCGCTGAGTCACGGACGTCGGCGGCGGTGAACTCCGCTGCGCGCCCGGCAGCCACCGGCACCTGCTCTGGCTTGCTTCGTGCGCAGACGAGCACGTCAGCTCCGTTGGCGAGAAAGGTCTGAGCGATCACCCGGCCGATGCCGCGAGTCCCGCCGGTCACGATGACTGCGCGGCCTTCGAAATCAACCGGGTTATCCATCGCCCTGGGCTGCGGTCGGCTCAGCGGAGGCACTCAACGATCGTCACGTTGGCCTGGCCACCGCCCTCGCACATGGTTTGCAGACCATAGCGCCCGCCGGTGCGCTCGAGTTCGTGCAGCAGAGTGGTCATGAGCCGGGCTCCGGTGGCGCCGAGCGGGTGGCCGAGCGCGATCGCGCCGCCGTTGACGTTGACCCGGTCCAGGTCGGCGCCTGTCTCGGCCGCCCACGCGAGCACGACCGAGGCAAACGCCTCGTTGATCTCGACGAGGTCGATCTCGGCAAGCTCGAGACCAGCCCGCGCGAGTGCGTGCGCGGTCGCCGGGATCGGCGCGGTGAGCATCCACACCGGATCGGCGCCGCGGACCGACATGTGATGGATACGCGCGCGCGGCGTGAGGCCGTGGGTCCGCAGGCCGTTCTCGTTCACGACGAGCAGCGCCGAAGCCGCATCGGCAATGGAGCTGGAGACCGCCGCCGTCAGCCGTCCACCCTGGGCGAGGGCGGGCAGCGAGCGGATCTTCGTCCAGTCCGGCTGCCGGGGCGGCTCGTCCGCGGCAAGCCCGAACGCGGGCACGATCTCGCGATCGAACCGCCCTTCGGCAGCCGCTCGCAGCGCCCGCTCGTGCGACGTCACGGCGAACTGCTCCATGTCATCGCGGCTGATGTCCCACTTCTCCGCGATCATCTCCGCGGAGCGGAACTGGGACAGCTCCTGGTCGCCGTAGCGCTGGCGCCAGCCCACCGAGCCGCGGAACGGGTCGGGGAACCCGAGCGGCTGACCCGCCGCCATCGCGGCGGAGATCGGTACCGCGCTCATGTTCTGCACGCCGCCAGCCACGACCACATCCGCGGTTCCGGAAAGCACGGCCTGGGCTGCGAAGTGCACGGCCTGCTGGGACGAACCGCACTGCCGGTCGACGGTGGTACCCGGCACGTGATCGGGCAGGCCGGCGGCGAGCCACGCTGTCCTGGCGATGTCGCCAGCCTGCGGCCCGACCGTGTCGACGCAGCCAAACACCACATCCTCGACCGCAGCGGGGTCGATATCCGTGCGCATCATCAGTGCAGACAGTGCCGCCGCGCCGAGGTCGGCAGGGTGAACGCCGGCGAGCCCGCCACCGCGCTTGCCGACCGGGGTCCGAACGGCGTCCACGATGTAGGCCTCGGCCATGGTCCCGACCGTACCAAGCGCTTGATCACATGGCTAGGATCGCGCCGCTAGAGTGAGTGCCGCACCCCACGACGTGAAGGACTGCGATGGCCGCACCGCCCGGCGAATACCCGGATGACGGCCTGACCGCAGCGCAGGTGCGACCGCGGACCGTGCCCGCGCTGGTAGCCGCTGCCGCAGCCCGGTTCGGCGACCTGGAAGCCATCGTCGACGGCGCGGAGCGGTGGAGCTTCGGCCAGCTAGCGGCGGAGGTCTGCCGGTGCGCGGCCGCGATGATCGCGAATGGCGTTGAGCCAGGTGACCGGGTTGCGGTGTGGGCACCCAACAGCCGCCATTTCGTGGTCGCGACGCTCGGCGCGGTGTCAGTCGGCGCGGTGCTGGTGCCCATCAGCACCCGATTCAAGGGCGACGAGGCCGCCTGGATCCTCGCCAAGAGCGGCGCCCGGCTACTCCTGGTCGACGACGGTTTTCTCGGCAACGACTACGTCGCCATGCTGCGGGCCGCGGTCACGGCGGGCCAGGAGCTGCCGGGGCTGCGCCAGGTCGTCACGCTGGGCGCGCGCACGCCACCGGAGACGACAGCGTTTGCGGAATTCCTTCTTCAGGGGAACGGGCTGGCCGCGGGGCTGGTCACCGCTCGTCTGGCCGCGGTCGACGAGGACGCCGTGGCCGACATGTTCTTCACTTCCGGCACGACCGGGCGGCCGAAGGGCGCGATGACGACGCACGGTCAGAACGCGCGCGTCTACCAGGCCTGGAGCGACGGCGTCGGGCTGCGTCGTGGTGACCGGTACCTGCTGGTCAACCCCCTCTTCCACACGTTCGGTTACAAGGCCGGCTTGCTCGCCGCCTTGATCACCGGCGCGACGCTGGTGCTGCAGCCGGTCTTCGACGCCAAGGAGGCGCTAGGGCTGATCGACGCCGAGCGGATCACCGTGCTGCCAGGGCCGCCGACTCTCTACGCGTCGCTCCTCGACCACCCGGCCCGCCGCCACGCCGACCTTGGGTCGCTGCGGCTCGCGGTCACCGGCGCGGCCGTGGTGCCGATCGCGCTCGTCGAGCGCATGCGGGCCGAGCTCTTCCCCGAGGTGGTCATTGCCTACGGCCTGACCGAGTCGTGCGGCACCGTGACCGTCGGAGACCGGCGTGCGGACGCGCAGACGATCGCCACGACCGTCGGCCGCCCGATCAGCGGCACGGAGGTCATCGTGGCGGATTCCGACGGCCGCCCGCGGCCAGCAGGGGAGAGCGGCGAGGTGCTCGTTCGCGGCTACAACGTCATGCGCGGGTACTTCGACGACCCGGAAGGGACCGCGGCAGCGATCGACGCCGATGGCTGGCTGCATACGGGGGACGTGGGCGTGCTCGACGAGCAGGGTCTGCTGCGCATCACTGACCGGCTCAAGGACATGTTTGTCGTGGGCGGGTTCAACGTTTATCCGGCCGAGGTCGAGCAGCTGATCGCGCGGCATCCCGGGGTGTCAGAGGCGGCCGCCATCGGAGTGAGCGACGACCGGCTCGGCGAGGTGTGCCGGGCGTACGTCATCCCGCGGCCCGGCGCCGAGATCGACGCCGCAGCGATCATCGAGTTCTGCCGGGACCGACTGGCCAACTTCAAAGTGCCGCGCGAGGTCGTGATCGTTTCCGAGCTGCCGCGAAACGCCGCCGGCAAGGTGCTCAAATACGTGCTGCGGGCCGCGGCCGCCGCCGGACCTGGGTAACGCCGTCGGCGCCAGCCCGGTCAGCGCGGCAGGTCAGGCGAGGCCCACGCGGGTTCGCACCGAGACCGGTGCATGCCTCGCGGGCGCGGCGAAGCCGTGCAGGAATAGCGCCGTCACGTCGTCGGCGAGCTGACGGGTCGAATACGGCCCGTCGGGCCGGTGCCAGCGGATCGACAGCCACACCGCGTCGCGGATAAGCCGGTAGAACACCCAGGACGGGATGTCGTCGCGGAAGCTGCCGTCGGCAACCCCGGCCTCGATCACTCCCAGCCAGGTCTGCTGGATGTCCGCCGCGGCCGACTGGATGCCGTGGAAACCGGGCATCTCGCGCAGATACTGCGCCTCGTTCTGGTAGATGGCCGTGGCGTGCGGCTGCTCCTCCGCGATCTCGAGAGAGCTGACGACAAGATCGCGCAGGCATTCGGCAGGCTCTTTGTGGCTCGCGAGCACGAGAGCGTAACGGGCCCGGATGGCGTCCAGGTAGCGGGTCAGCACCTCGTCGACGATGGCGTCCTTGGAGGGAAAGTGGTGGTAGAGGCTGCCAGAAAAGACGCCGACGGCGTCGGCGATGGCTCGCACGGTCGTGGCGCGCAGTCCCTTGCGGGCGACCATTTCGGCGGCGGTAGACAGGATCAGCTCGCGTCGATCCTGGACTTCTGCCATCTGCAGACCCTCCGGCGGTCAGTGCGTGCCGCGGTCGCGGCGAGAGGCCGGCGCTGTCGGTTCACCATCCTATGGCCGCTGCCTACCAAACGCTTGCTCTGATCAAGGCCAGCCTGCAGCTAGGCGCGACCGGATGTGACAGCCGGCCTAGCACCTGGTTCGGCCGGCGTGACGCACGTGGTTCGGCCGGCTTGACGCACCCGGTTCGGCCGGCGTGACGCACCGTGTTCGGCCGGCTTGACGCTCGCCGTAGCGGGCCGCTGGCTGGCGAGCGCTATCGGGCCGAAGAGCCGCCGACGAGATCGGCCGGGCGCAGCCGGAACTCTTGCAGCCGCAGGTGATGGTATTTCTCAGTTTCGCCGACCCATTCCATGCCCAGTCGGTGCACCGTTGCAGCCGCCCGCGAGTTGGACGGGCGGACAAGGGCGATCACTTGCTCGAGGCCCTGGCCGAAGGCCCAGCGGGCGACGGCCATCCCGGCCTCGGTCGCATAGCCATTGCCCCACTGAGAACGCTCGAATTGCCAGCCCATCTCGTACTCGTCATCCGGGTACAGCGGGAGCAGAGTCGCGCCGCCGATCAGATCGCCGCCGTCGCGAAGCTCGACTGCCCAGCGGCCAGCGGGCGTGAGCATCCGCGTGTCCTCGGCGATCCATTGCTGCAGAACGAGGCGCATGGCGCCCTCGTCCAAGACCTGGTCCATCGATGGGGACAGCCACCTGGCCACCTCGTCGTCTCCGTACGAGCGCAGCGCGGCCGGGGCGTCTTCGATCTGCCACGGTCGCAGGACGAGCCGATCGGTCACCAGTTGGCTGGCCATGGAGCCACGATAGCTGCGGGCCAGTCGCGGCGCTGAACCCGCCGGGGTCCGCCAGCCTGCGCGGCGCCGGACCCCCGCGGGAACCAGATCGGCAGCGCAGACCGTTGCGCTGTCCGACGGACTGAGTCGCAGATCAGCCGCAGCTCAAGGGCGGAGCTCGCCCGCCACCGCTGGTTACTGCGATCGGTGCGGACCACTCTTCCGCTTGGCTGGGCTGCGCCGCGATCGATTGCGGCCGGCGGCCTGATGACCGCTCTGCGCCGACTCGTACTGCTCGACAACGCTGCCGGGCAGCCGTCCGTGATCGGCGACGGCGAGGCCGTGCTGCTCCGCCCACGCGCGGATCTGGCGGCTGCGCTGCCGGCTGGCGGCAGTTCGGATAGTGCCGCGCGCCTGCCGGGACCGGGCCGGCCTGGCGTGCTCCACGAAACGGTTCAGCTGCTTCCGCAGCTCAGCGGCGTGCCTCGCGTTGAGGTCGATCGCGTACGTCCTGCCGTCTATGCCGAATTCGACGGTCTCGTCGGCGGGGCCCCCGGTCAGGTCGTCTTCCAGTTGCACTTCGACCCTCTGCATTACGTTCCCCCGAGTCAGCTATTACCTTGCCTCGCCCAGTTCGAGATTGACCGGGCGATGATGGCTCATTCCCATGTAGAGCGAGGTCTAATGCTCCCTACGCCAGGGTTGTTGCTGGTGGGTGCGACAGAAAGCGGTGCGCCATTTTGACAGCGATGGGAATCGCTACGACCATGAACAGCATGGCTAGCACTGTTGCTGTGGTGGTTACCGACGACCTGGACGGTTCACCCGATGCCGAGACCGTGACGTTCGGCTTTAACGGCGTGACATACGAGATTGACCTGAGCGAGCGGAACAGGGCCAGACTCGAGCGCGACGTCGAGCCGTATATCGCTGCGGGGCGCCGGGTAAGCCGGAGCCGGAGCCGCAGCGGCGGTGGTCGGCACGCCGGTCCGCGGATTGACCGGGCCGCCGTGCGCGCCTGGGCGAAGGACAACGGCCTGAAGGTCTCCGAGCGTGGCCGTATCAGCTCAGAGGTGATCAGCCAGTACGAGGCCGCCCACTAAGGTCGCCTTGCCTGCACGATGAGGCTGAGCTGCTCGGATTCCGCGCGACGCCCCGCAGCAAGGTGCGGACCCGGCAGGTCGCTATCGTGGTCCAGCCTGCGCGACGGCCAGGTATCGGTGCTCGTTCGTCACGAAGCCGCGCTCGTCTACGTTCCCGGCAAGGATGCTGTTCAGCGTGTCGGCGCTGGCTAGCGCGACGGAGCCGGCGATGTCCGCGTGCGGCGGGTCGAGGGCGTTCAGCCAGAAGATCAGCGACGTGATGTCTCGAACGACGTACTCAACGTCATAGTCCAGGAATGCGAGCAGTCGCAGACCACTAGCCGAAACGGTCTGCCGCGCTATGGGCGGCGGGCCTGCTGACTGTCCTAAGGCGGCCTTCACGCACGCCATATTCTGCTCGCCGACCTGCTGGGTGATGAAATAGCCACCCGGCTCCAGGTGCGCGGCCACCGCGGCCAGGTCGAGCGGTGCGTGCCTGTTGAGAACGACGTCAAACGTCTCTGCGACAGTTTCGAGCCGTTCGCTGCAGACCCGGAAATCGAGATTGCCCGCCGCGCACTGCTCGGTGGCCACCCGGACCATTTCCGGGTCAATGTCGATTCCCAGGCCGTGACCGAACGACCCCGCCAGGCTGGCCAGGCGCTCGCCTCCGCCGGTGCCGACGTCCAGCACCGTGTCGGCGGGCCGCAGGTATCGCTGGACGACATCCTCGTAATCCCAGGGAACCGGCTGGCGCAGCACGTTCATGCTGGAGAAATCCCAGCCGTGCCGCGGAGCGACGTCAGCAAGAAGCTCATCGAGAGCCTGCTGCGAGTACGACTTGAGCACGATCGATCAAGGTAGCAGCAATCTCTGGCGCTCCACGGGCGGCAGCTTGGCCGGACCCGCCGCTAGGTCGTGCGGCCTACCCAGCGTGAAGGTCTGACCCGGTCTTGTCCGACGGCAGCATCCTCATCCGCCAGGATCGGCGTCGGGCCAGTTCAGCCATCCAGGCCAGGGGAGGTCGCTGCCGGACCCTCCCGGCCACCGGGCGAGAACTTTTCCCGCTGCTGTCCATCGCGGCGCCTCCCGTTCGTAGTCATCACGGAAGCGGATACACAGCAAGGAGGAGTCATGCACCCGGAGATCTCTCAGATGATCGTCGTCAGTCATACAGCGGAGCTGCGGGCCACGGCCCGGACGGCGGGCCTGGTCCGGAAAACCAGGGGAGAGCGCGCGGACACGCCGCTGACGATAGCCAGTTCGGGCTCGTCGGCTGCCGCAGGCCGCGGGCCTGCCGGTCGGCGGCGGTTGCTGGCACGCTTGATCCCTGGCCGGACGCAGCCCGCCTGAGCAGTCGGAGTCATCTGCCCATGCCCCGCCCAGCTGCGCCCGTAGCCGGGGCGGCGACGCTAGGGCGCTCGGCCCGGTCAGCAGCCAGTGAAGGACGGACCGGCTTGTGCGGGTATCCGAACCCGAAGGAAATATGCAGGCCGCGCTCTGGTTGCGGAATCGAATTCGTTGCCTCGGCTCGGCCAAGCGGCACCCAGTATCTGCCTCGGCTGACGGCCAGCCCACCAGCCGCAGTTTTCGCGACGAACTGAGATTTTCCACGGCTGAGACGTGACGATGCTGAGACATGACGACGCTGAGATATGACAACACAGTGCGGGTGGGCAACGCGTGAATCGCCATTCACCGCTGCGGGTCATCTGCCTCCTGCGTTCCGCTACCAACGAGGCCACTGCAGACGGTGATCAGGACGCCCGCAGAATCGCCGATCCGCGCCCGGTCATCCGGCAGTCAGGCTCAGAGCGAAGCGGTGGTTAGATTAGCCGAGCTCAAGCTCCATGAGTTCCTCGATGACACCGGGTCGGCCGGGCAAAGCCTGACTGTAATTGGCGCTGATGAATCCTGCGCGTTTGTACAGTCGCACCGCAGCGTCGTTTCCGGCGAGCACCCAGAGTCGGGCCAGGCGCATGTCCATCCCGCGAAGCCGCGCGATCGCGTGGGTGATCATGGTGAACGCTAGCCCTTTGCGGCGGCATTGAGGTGCTACCCAAAGGTGTTCGAGGTAGCACATCCACGGTGGCGTGTCTTCTTCGCGAGTGCAGCCAAGAACGCTGACTGGAAGGCGATTATCGCGCGCTACGAGCCATTCGCCGCGGCCGAATTCCGCTCGCCACTTCGCCTCATCGAATTCTCGCTCGATATCATACGAGGCCAGAAAGGCGTCAGGGGATTCTTGCAGCGCCGTTAGTCTTATTTCTCGCAAGGTCGGCCATTCATCTACGCCAAGCTGTTCGATGTCCGGCACAAAACAAGATTCTGACATGGGCTACCTAGGGTGGCAAGCGAGCGAAGCTATGTGAGCCCAATAATTTCACCTCGGGTAGTTTCCTAAAGTAAAGTTTAACCAGACCTGCGAGTTACGCGCTGAAGCCCCTTCGACTAGGAATCGGGGAGGCCGCCAGCGGCCTGGGCTTCAGCGGTATCTGTCGGTTCAGCTGAAGCCCAGGGCCATCAGTGGTGAGAGAGCAAAGCGACCGCAAAGACAACCGCGATCACGATCGTGAACAGGATGGACGTCACGGCCCTTGCAGCGCGAAGCAACTCGGACAGGATCGCGGTGAGGCTGCGGAGCGCTGCTGACAAGGCCGCAATGAGGAGAACGGCCAGCACGATGAGGATGAGCGCGGCGACGCCAGCGCTGCGAGCAGAGGCAGCTGCAGCCACCGCGGCAGCGACTGCTGCGTGGTGATTGGTCAGGTGGCGTGCGGCCGTGGTGGTTGCCACGATCATGCGGGGCGATATCGTGGTCATTGGGACTTCCCTTGTGTATGCGAGCACATCGAGGTTCTGACCAGCGGGCATCCTTGTTGGCGCAAGGGTGCCCGCATGCGTAGCGTCGGCCTGCGCCTGACGGCGAGCGCGGCTGGCGGGAGTTGTCGGCGCCTCGCGGCGCGACTTCCGACGCTTCAGGAGCCTACTTCACTCTGCCTCCTAAACTTCAGTGAACTTCTGACCATTGTTGAGCGGCCTTCATCCATCTCTTTAAGTTTGCTATATGGTCTTGACGTTCACAACCCCTGTGCAATGGCTGCGGAGCCGTACGTCGCCGATCGTCAGTGATCCTCACTCATGCTCTGCAGAGATGCATCTAGCTGCGGTTTCAGTGCTTGCAATTGGCTGTGCGAGGTGTTTACATGGACGCTGAACTTAAGTTGAACAGAGGCAGGGAGACGTGGAGGATCAGGATCCCCGGCGGGTGCTGGCCGAGCGGCTCCGCTCGCTGCGCGAGCGCGGAGTCCCTGGGCGCAAGATCACCCAGCCCGAGCTGGCCCAGGCACTCGGTGACGGCAAGCCGGTCAGCGTGCCGCTCATCTCGTCTTGGGAGTCGCTTGGCAAGCCCCGGATCCCGCCAACGGCGAGGATCGAGGGCTACGCCGCACTCTTCGGAGGGCCGAGGTGCTTCGAGGCGACGCCGCCACGCGCGCTCGGCGCGGACGAGATGACCAGCGACGAGCGGCTTGCGGTAGCGGAACTGCGCAGCGAGCTCATTCATTTGCGCCATGCCGCTTTGCGAGCCACAACTCCCGGATGGCCAGCTCAGCAGCCACAGCTCACTGAAGTCGAGGAGTCGCTGAACGCGGGGCCGTGGCGCTTCCCCGACGGCAAGGACATTACGATCGTGTGCCCGCAGTGGCCCGCGGAGATGCTGCAGCGCATGCCCTATACAAACCGCGATGACCCCGACCACATGGAATTGCTGAAGTACTCCGAACTCGATGCGCTTGTCGAGCTGCACGGTCACGTAAGAGCCGCTAATCCGGCTAATCAGGTCAACTTGCGCACTGCCGACGAGCTTGGATCCGACGACTACACCTCGCACCTCGCCCTGCTCGGCGGGATCGACTGGAATCCGGCGACAACGGACCTGCTCGACCGGCTGCAACTGCCGGTTCAGCAGATAGCCGACTGGACTCAGCTGGACGGGCAGTACTTCGAGGTAGATGACAACGGCCAGAAGGTTAGGCACCGCGCAGTTGTGGATAGAAGGAGCGGTAAGGATCGCGGCGGCAAGGCGGGCACTGACGTTGCCGACAAGGGAATCCTGCGCGAGGACGTCGCGCTATTCGCTCGCGCAGTAAGCCCACTGAACAGGAAACGTACTGTTACGATCTGCAGTGGCATGTATGGGCGGGGGACATACGGTGCCGTTCGCGCCCTCACTGATGCTCGGTTTCGCGATCGAAATGCGGATTACCTGCGGAAACGGTTTAGCGGGAGCGAGACCTACTGCGTCCTCACCAGGGTAACTATCGTCAACGGAGCAACCGTGACACCGGACTGGACCACTGGGGAGTACACCCTGTTTGAATGGTCAGGGTAGCCCGCGGTGGGGCCATGCGAACCGCAAGATCATCACGGGTCGCACCGCGACCTGCTGTGGTCGGGCGACCACATCCAGCGGAGCTCAATCGATGCGATCATCGTGCCGACTGCGCGGCGCCCTGCGTATCTGAGCCAGGCGGCTGACCTCGCGGACGCGCTCAGCTGCACGCTGGTGACACTTCACAGCAAGCAGTGGACATCAGCAGAGAAGGCCCTGCAGCGGCTGCCAGAGTCCATTGACATCATCGCAATCGACGTTACTGACCCGGCCGACCTGAACCTGCCCGACTGGCAGACGGCCCAGTTCATGCCAGACAAGATCTTCCCGAGGCTGGCCAAGTACCCGCGCACGGACCTCAGCGCCAAGCGCAACCTTGGCCTCGTCCTCAGCCGGCTGCGGGGCTGGTCGGCGGTGATGTTTCTCGACGACGACATCACGCAGGTGGACCCTGAGGATGTTCGGCGGGCCAGTGGTCTCCTTGACGCCCACGACGCCGTCGGCCTGCATGTCGGCGGTTTCGACGATCACTCTGTCGTGTGTCGGGCCTATCGCGACGCGGGGGGACGCCAGCAGTCGTTCATCGGCGGCGGTGCGCTCGTCGTCCAGACTGACCGGACCAGATCTTTCTTTCCGGAAATCTACAACGACGACTGGTTCTTCCTGCTCGACGGCCACAAGGGGCTGCAGTCCGTTGCCGTGACGGGCGGTGCGGTGCAATATCCATACGATCCGTTCCGGCCCGATCGTGCCCGCGCCGAGGAGTTCGGCGAAGTGCTCGCCGAGGGCATCTACTGGCTTCTCGACCAGGATCTTTCGATCGCTGACGCTGATCAGGCGCACTGGACAAGCTACCTGAAGGTACGCAAGCAGTTCATCGAGCGCGTGCAGGACATGGTGGCTGCGGACCGGGCGCTCGATGGCAACGAAAAGACCAGGCGCATTGAGTCGCTGCAAGGCTCGCTCGGCCGCCTCCGGCTGATAACGCCGCAGCTGTGCGTTGCCTACCTGCGGGCCTGGCAGGCAGACCAGGAAGCCTGGCGGCGTCACATCGATGCGCTGCCGACGCGTGTGCCGCTCACCGAGGCGATGGCGAGGCTGACTCGTCCGGGCTGCCCGCCGCTGCGCCACAAGCTGCGCCAGCCGCGCGGTCGTGACCTTCGCCTACCCGCTCAAGAGGACGGGCACGTGGCGGTGACCCTGGACGGCAGGGAAGACCGCCGGCATGCCGAGCTCGTGCCAGCAGGAGCCGAGTTGTAACGGGTCGATCATGGGGGTTTCGAAGCTGCCGACTCGACGTCTGTCGTGTGCTGCGGGGTGGTCGTAAGACCGCCGGGCAGACGACGGGTGGTGGCAAGTCCCAGCACCGCGACGGTTGCAGCAGCCCCGAACGCGATGCCAATCCCGAGCCGAAGGTCGGTCGCCGCGTGAGCGGCGACCGCAGCGCCGCCGACACCGATCCCGGCAGCTGTGCCGAGCACGTCAGCCAGGTTGAGCGACGCTGACTCTCTGCCCTCCCGGCCTCGCTGAGCCTGGCGCAGCACGAGGAGCATGATCGGCGAGTTCGCAAGGCCCATGCCTAGGCCCGCGACTGTCCAGGCCGCGATGCCCTCCGCAACGGGTACCGAGGGCTGCAGCATCAGCGTCATACCGCCGATGCCGAGCAAGATGATCAGGAAGCCGGTTCGGATGAGTCGGCGCGCCTCCCACGTGTCGCCGATCCTGGCCTGAGTCCACGAACCGACCGTCCAGGCGACCGTTGCCCCGGTGACGGCATACCCAGCAACCAGCGTGCTCGCATGCCGAATCGCGATGATCGAGAGAGTGACATAACTGTCGGTGCCGAAGAATGCGAAGGTAAGCAGACCGCGGCTGAGGACGGTGGCCGGCAACCCCCGGCGGCCGATCAACGTGCCTGCGGGGAGAAGCCGACGGAGGCTTGGCACGGCCACCGCCAAGCCTGTCAACGCGAGGGCGATCGCGATCAGGACGTCGCGGACTCCGAATCCGAGCGTGAGCCCGGCGAGGATCATTCCGGCGCCGCACGCGACGCGAGTCGCGTCGAGGAGACTGTGCTCGGACGCACTGATGGTGGCTGGCTTGCCGAGCCGGATGAGCGCCGGCACGGCGATCGGCCCGGTTAGCACGATGACGGGTAGCAGACCGAGGAAGACCCAGCGCCAGCCGAATGCCCGCGCGACTTCCGCGCTGATAGCCGGCCCTACTAGGCCGGGCAGGATCCAGGCAGTGGAGAGCACTGCCACCATGCGCGAGCGAAGGTCGGCCGGCAGTCGGCGCCCGATCGACGCGTAGGCGACCGAAGGCACAACTCCAGCGCCGAGACCCTGCAGCGCGCGACCGGCAACCAGCATCTGCATCGACGTGGCCAGGCCGGCAACGGCGAGACCCGAGCTGAAGAGGATGAGTCCGGCAACGAAGGGCGCTGCTGGCCCGCGGCGATCGGTGGCCCGCCCCCCCGCCACCACGCCGATGATGCTCGCGAGCATGAAGGCGGTGAAGACCCACCCGTAGAGGCGCAAACCGCCAAGATCACGAGCCACGACGGGCATGACCGTGATGACGGCAAGAGATTCCGACGCGACGAACGTAATCGTCAGGACCAGGCCAATGGTCAAAAGCCGAGTCTGCGGTGCCCAGAGTTCGCGCAGACGTGCCATCGCACTGATTGTGCCTGGCTAGTCACCACTCATACCAGACCCGCCTGGCACCAGCGGTCACGGCGGCCGTACCGGCGAACGCCCACGGGGTGGCCGGGGGGACCCGGCGTAAGCCGACGCTGGGCACCAGACCGGTCAAAGTACCAGTGGCGTGGCTAAAGCGGCTGTGCGATCCTCATCGAAGGCGGCCGCACACGGTGACGCGGGCCGAGTTTCTCGTTCTGCTCCACCCTGGAGGCTGACGGATGCCACGAGATCACGTGATCGATCCCTCGGTCGTGCACCACCAATGGGACGCGGATCTCGAGCCCATCCTCGCCGTCGATTCGGGCGACACAGTCAGCTACGACGTCATGGTCGCGGGGGAGCGACAGGTCTGGCCAGGAGCCACGTACGAGAGCGTTCGGTTCGACTTCGACACCATCTACAACCTGTCGGGGCCGATCTGGGTGAACGGCGCCGAGCCCGGCGACACCTTGCAGGTCGACATCCTGGAGCTGCAGCACGGCGACTGGGGCTGGGCTGCGTTTCTGCCTGAGCTCGGCTTGCTCCCCGAGGACTATCCGCATGGCTACGTCCGCACGTTCACGCTGAAGGACGGGCGCAGCGAGTTCGCTGCCGGGATCACCATCCCGTTAGCGCCGTTCTGCGGCACGATCGGTAATCATCCCGGCGAGCCGAGGCAGATCTCCCCGTTCCCACCGCACCGAGGCTGCGGCAACATCGACAACCGGCACCCGACGTCGGGGTCGACTCTGTGGATCCCGGTGCACGTGCCCGGCGCGTTGTTCTCGTGTGGAGATCCGCACGCCGCGCAGGGGGATGGCGAGGTCTGCGTCACGGCGCTCGAGGCACCGCTCTCGGGCAGCCTGCGGTTCACTTTGCACAAGCAGTCGATCAGCGCGCCGCGATTCCGAGTGCCGTCCGCCAGCGCGGCGATCCGGACGGGCGGCTATCACGCGACGATGGGCATCGCGCCCGACCTCATGAGCTGCGCCAAGATGGCCGTCAGAGCCATGATCGATTGGCTAGTGACGGAACGCGGCCTCACCGCCGATGACGCGTACATCCTGTGCAGCATCACCGGTGACCTGAAGATCATCCAAGTAGTCGACGCCGGTGTCTGGACCGTGTCGATGAGCTTGCCGCTGGAAATTTTCGACGAGGGTTAGGAGGACGGACGGTGGCGGACACCCAGCCGACTGGGCAGCAACTCGAAGAGACTCCATCGCGCGCCGGGCTCAAACGGGACAGCCTTAACCTTCCCCGGCTCGCGTTCATCGGGCTTGCCTACTTCTCGCTCGCCCCGGTCATCTACCTGAACATGGGCTTCATGGAGAGCGACTCCGGCGGCCCGGTGATGCCGTTCCTCTTCATCCTCATCACGATCGCGGTGCTCCCCACGGCCATTAGCTACGCCCTGATGAACAACCGGCGGCCATCGGCTGGCAGCGGCTACACGTGGCTGTGGGAGTCCACCTATCCCAGCGTCGGGCTCTGGCTCGGCTGGATGATGATCACGACGTATGTGGTCGTCACGGCGTTGTACCCGCCCGCCTTCGGCACGTTCTTCAACGCGCTGCTTTCCTACTTCAATCTGACGGCCAATACCTGGACCGGCGTCGGGGGCGGGATCGTTGCCATCTTGGTCGTCGGGTGGCTGAACCACAACAACATCAAGCTGTCGTCCCTGGTAATCGGGATCCTCATGGTCCTTGAAGGGACCTTCATCGCTGCCGTGGCGATCGTGATCGTCGTCAAGGGCGGCCACCTCGGGCACTTCAGCGCCGCGCCCTTCGACCCGCGCGCCGCCACGCTCGGATTCTCCGGGCTGAGCCTTGCAGCGATCTTCGCGTTCCTGTCGATCGCCGGCGTCGACGCCGTTGCGCCGGTCGCCGAGGAATCCAAGACGCCGCGCCGGCTCATTCCGCTGGCAACCATCCTGGTCACACTCATCGCCGGCGTGTACTGGACGCTGGTCTCCTACGGGTTCGCCATCGCGGTCCCGGTCAAAACCGTCGAAGGCTACGTCAGCTCCGGGCAGATCACGCCCGTCTTGCCGATAACCCACTCTTATATCGGCGGCTGGGCGGTGCTGGTGCCGATCACTGGCTTCACCGCGGCGCTAGCGAGCTTCGGCGCAGCCCTGTACGCGGCGAGCCGGATCACCTACGCGCTGTCGAGGGAGGGTTTCCTCAACAGCTACTTCAAGAGTCTGCATCCGCGGTTCCAGACCCCCTGGCGGGCCGAGGCGGCGACGCTTGTCGTGGCCCTCGTCTTCCTGATTGGGGTCAGCTTCTGGCAGGGCGGCCCGGCCAACGCGTACGCCTACCTCGGCGAGATATTCGTGTTCTTCGTCCTCATCCTGTACATGTTCGTGAACCTGGCGAACCTCGTGTATCACGCCCGGTATCAGCGCAGCAGCTTCAACTGGTTCTTGAATGGCTTCATCCCGGTAGCCGGGATCGCGATCGACGGCTACATCCTGTACAAGGGGTTCTTCGTCAGCGAGATCTCACTGCCCTTCAAGACCGGCAGCAGCATCGTCTGGTTCTCCGTCGCCTGGGCGGTGCTGGGAATCGTGTGGACGGTGTGGTGGACCAGGCGCAAGCACCTTGCGTCGATCTCGCTGGCGGTCGAGGTCTAGTCGGCGGCCGTGGCGGAACTCACGACGGTTGAGGGCACGATCGCGGTCCCCGGCGGGCAGGTCTGGTACCAGATCCTGAATCCCGATCACCCGGCAACACCGCTGCTGTGCCTGCACGGTGGACCTGGTATGGCGCACGACTATCTGGAGCCGCTGGCGGGTCTCGCGGCGGCACGGCCAGTGATCTTCTACGACCAGCTCGGCTGCGGTAGATCCGACCGGCCAGCGGACGCGTCGTTGTGGACGTTCGACCGTTTTGTTGAGGAACTGGTGGCCGTGCGTGCCGCGCTCGGCCTGACTCGCCTGCACCTGTTCGGAAACTCCTGGGGTGGTTGGCTGGCGCTGCAATACACGCTCGACCGCGCTCCGCGGCTTGCCAGCCTCGTTCTCTCTAGCTCGCCGCCCAGTGTGCCGCGCTGGATCAGCGACTGTGCCGAGCTCCGGGCCGCGCTCGACGACGACGTAAAGGACGTGCTTGCCCGCCATGAGGCCAGCGGGTACTTCGGGTGCCCCGAGTATCAGTGGGCAATCACGCAGTTCTACCGACGGCACCTGTGCCGAGCGGATCCATGGCCTGACTGCCTCGAGCGCACTTTCGCCAGCATGGGCGCCGACGTGTACCAGACGATGTGGGGCCCGAGCGAGTTCGGGCCAGTCACCGGGCGGCTGCAGAACTGGGATGTCACCGACCGGCTCGGTGAAATCCGGGTGCCGACGCTCGTCACCGGTGGCCGGCATGATGAGGCCCGGCCAGCGCACCTCGCGGTCCTCGCCGAGGGCATAGCCGGCTCTGACTTGGTGATTTTCGAGAACAGCTCGCACACGGCATTCATCGAGGAGCAGGTCAGCTACCTCGGCGTTATCGACAAATTCCTCGCTCGCGCTGACGCCGCGGCCACGGTCGGGTGAGCCGGATGAGTCTCGACCGGGTCAATCCACCGGAGCTTCCGGCGCCGTCGGGCTTCAGCCACGCGGTGCGCGCGACTGGCACCATCCGGGTGCACCTTGCCGGGCAGACCGCGCTCGATCGTGACGGCAGGATCGCCGGGCAGACCGTCGTGGAACAGTTCGAGCAGGCGCTGGACAACCTGCTGACCGCGCTGCGCGCAGCGGGCGGCGAGCCGTCCGACCTTGCAAGTCTCACCATTTACGTCGTCGATCTCGAGGACTACCGGGAACACGCCACCGAGATCGGCGCGGTGTGGCGCCGGCTCGTAGGCAGGCACTACCCGGCCATGGCCGCGGTCGCCGTGGCTCGACTCTGGGACGTCGAGGCCCTCGTCGAGGTCCAGGGCGTGGCCGAGGTCGCGCCGGGAGGTGGCGGCTAGGCGATTCAGCGATGGTCGGCCGGCATCAGCGGTGGATGAGCGACATCGCGTGGCGCCGCGCTGGCCCGGCGAGCTGCGCGTTGAGGTCTGCGAACAGAGCCGCCGCGGTCTCGCCGCTCCAGGGATGCGGCAGCAGTTCCAACGGGAGGCCAGGGTCACGATACGGCAGCCGCCGCCACGTCGTGAGCATCGGGACGTACGCAGCAAATGAGTCCCGGTCGGTGCCGAGCGTTCGCGCCGGGCCGCGCGCTACCGCGGCAAAACGCTCCGTGAACGCGTCGTAGAGCGCGGTGAGCTCGCCGAGATTCCACCAGTCACCGATCTTGCTGCCGACGTCCGCGAAGCCAATGTGCTCGGCACCGAAAAGGTCGACGTAGCCGCCAAGCCCGTGCCGGGCAAGCACAGTCTCAGCCTCTGCGGCGACGTGTCGAGGGGCAACCCACACCCCTGGCGCCACCGTTCCGAAGCCGAGCTGCGTGAGCCTCGCACGCAGCTCGTGCCGCTTGTCTCGGTCGCGCTCGGGCACCGAGAAGACCGCGACCACCCAGCCGTCCGCCGCGGACGCGCGGTGATCGCGGAAGATGCGGGCGTCTCCCTCTTTGAGGATCGCGAGCGCATCAACGGAGAGGGCGTAGCCGGCCGCTCCGGACATCGCCAGGCTGCGCAGAATGCCGCGCTTCTTCAGCCGGTACACCGACGAGCGAACCGGCTGACTGTCGATGCCCAGATCCGCCATCAGGCGCACGAGTGCTGCCACGGACAGCCAGTTGTGTTCCTGGCGGGCGTACAGGCCATAGATCGTGACGATGAGCTGACGTGGCTGAAGGTCTGTCGCCGAACCATCGGCCTGGGCCAGCCCAGTTGTCACTGTTGTCACGATTTCACGATCCGAGTCTGGTCTGTCATATAGCGAGTTCTTGACCATCGTCACTGATAGAGCATAATGAATCTGGGCTTGCGCGTCGATCAGAAAGGTCGCGTCGGGATGCTGGCACGCTCCGCGCACGTAGACACCTTCTGCCGCGACAACCTGCCGCCGGAGGCGGACTGGCCCCAGCTGAATCTGGACCACCCGGACGCGCACTATCCCGATCAGCTGAACGCTGCCGTGGCGCTGCTCGACGACACCGTGGCCAGGCTCGGCGCCGACCGGACGTGCCTGCTGACTGATACCGAGCGGTGGACCTACGGCGACCTGCTCAGGCGCGCCAGCAAGGTCGCACGCGTACTGACCGAGGATCTCGGCCTGGTTCCCGGCCAGCGGGTGCTGCTGCGCGGACCAAACAATCCGTGGCTCTTCGCGTGCTGGTTCGGCGTGCTGAAGGCCGGCGGCGTCGTGGTCGCCACCATGCCCCTGCTGCGCGCGAGCGAGCTGGCAACGCTGATCGGGCTGACCAGGCCGGCGGTCCTGCTGTGCGACGACCGGTTTGCCGACGACCTCGCGGCGGCTGCGCGCGGCACGCCGCTGCTGACGTTCGGCGGCGCCGACGAGCCCTTGAACAAGCGAACGGCTACCAAGCCGGGCACATTCGACAACGTCGACACGGCTGCCGACGACGTGGCAATCCTGGCAACCACCTCAGGCACCACAGGTGTGCCGAAGGTGGCGGCGCACTTCCATCGCGACGTGCTGACCATTGCGGACACCTTTAGCAAGCACCTGGTCAGGCCTGTGCCGAGCGACGTCTTCACCGGAACTCCGCCCATCGCGTTCACCTTCGGGCTTGGGGCGTCGCTGGTGTTCCCGTTGCGGGCCGGAGCGGCGAGCCTGCTGCTCGAGCGCGTCACGCCCGTCGAGCTTGCCGCCGCTGTCGAGCGGCATCACGCGACCGTGCTGTTTACGGCGCCGACGGCCTATCGGGCGATCCTTCGCGAGGGCGCGGCGGACAAGCTCGCTAGCCTTCGCTGCGCTGTCTCAGCCGGCGAGCACCTGCCCGAGTCGGTGTGGCACGACTTCCGTGCAGCCACCGGGGTGCAGATCATCGACGGCATCGGCAGCACCGAAATGCTGCACATCTTCATAGCCGCAGGCGGCGACGATATCCGGCCGGGCGCGACCGGCCTGCCCGTGCCCGGCTACAGCGCGCGGGTGATTGGCCTGGATGGCGAGCCGGTACCGGACGGGACGCCGGGCGCGCTGGCCGTGGTCGGGCCCACAGGATGCCGCTATCTCGCCGACCCGAGACAGCGGAGCTACGTCCGCGATGGCTGGAACATCACCGGGGACACCTACGTACGCGACGCCGATGGCTACTTCTGGTATCAGGGGCGCAGCGACGACATGATCATCTCCGCCGGCTACAACATCGGCGCACCAGAGGTCGAGCAGGCCCTGGAGCAGCACCCCGACGTGCTCGAGTGCGCCGTCGTGGGCCGCCCCGACCCCGACCGCGGGATGATCGTGCACGCGGTCGTGGTGCTGCGCCCAGGCGCTACCGCGGATGCTGCCATGGTCGCCGAGTTGCAGGAGCACACCAAGGCTCTGATCGCACCGTACAAGTACCCACGCTCGATCGAGTTCGCCGAGGCGCTGCCCCGAACCTCGACCGGGAAGGTGCAGCGATTCGTGCTCCGGGCAGCGAAAAGCAGCCGGTAACCGGCTTCACACACGAGAAGGGAACGGAGTTATGCGTATCGCCGTGGTCGGCGGCGGCCCGGCAGGTCTGTACTTCGCGGCCCTGGCGCGGTCACTGGACCCGGCAGCCGCCATCACCGTCTGGGAGCGGAACGCTCCAGAGGACACCTTCGGCTTCGGCGTCGTGCTGAGCGATGAGACGCTCGGCGGGATCGAGGACGCCGACCCGGTGTTCTACGCCCTGATGGCCGAGGAGTGTGCTCGCTGGGACGACATCGACATCCACCTGCGCGACACCGTCACCACAGTCGGCGGCCAGGGCTTTGCCGCGATCGGCCGGAAGAAGCTGCTGCAGCTGCTGCAAGGACGCTGCCGCGAGCTGGGCGTCAGCATCTGCTTCCGCACCGAGGCGCCCGATCCCGACGTACTCCGCCGCGACTATGACCTCGTCGTCGCGGCTGACGGGGCCAACTCAGGCGTGCGGGCGAGGTACGCCGGCGCCTTCGGGCCGTCGCGCGTGCTTCATCGCAACAAGTACATGTGGCTCGGCACCGACCTGGTGTTCGACGCGTTCCGGTTCCACATTCGGGAGACCCCGTACGGGGTGATGCAGGTGCACGGCTACCCATACGACGCGACGGGCAGCACCTTCATCGTCGAGATGCACGAGGACGTCTGGCGGCTGGCCGGCTTTGGCGAATGGGCAGGCTCGGACTTCCCGGCCGGGGTCAGCGACGAGCGGTCGGTCGCCCGCATCGCCGAGCTACTCGGCGACACACTCGACGGGCACAAGGTTCTCGTGAACAACTCGAAGTGGCAGAGCTTCGGCACTATCACCAACGCGGCCTGGCGGCACGACAATCTCGTCCTGCTCGGCGACGCCGCCCATACCGCGCACTTCTCCATCGGCTCGGGAACCAAGCTCGCGATGGAGGACGGCCTGGCGCTGGCAGCGTGCCTGCACGAGCAGCCCAGTATCGAGACGGCGCTGCAGGCTTACGAGGCTGAGCGACGCCCGGTTGTTGCCTCTACGCAGCGCGCCGCGCAGGCCAGCCTCCAGTGGTTCGAGAACATCGGCCACTACATCCACCAGGAGCCTGAGCAGTTCGCCTTCAACATCGTCACTCGCAGCCGACGCATCACCTACGACAACCTCCGGCTGCGCGATCCCGAGTTCATGGCGAGGATGGACGCCTGGTTCGCCCGGCGCACCGTCGCGCCGGACGGTGCGCCGGCTAGCACGCTCGCGCCGGCTAGCACTGTCGCGCCGGCTAGCACTGTCGCGCCGGCCAGCACTGTCGCGCCGGCCAGCACCGGCGAGCCCGTCGGCCCGCCGACCAGTACGCCGCCGATGTTCCAGCCGTTCCGGCTAGGCGACCTGTGGCTGAGCAACCGAGTGATCGTCTCGCCGATGGACATGTATTCTGCCAGCGACGGCGTGCCTGGCGCCTTTCACCTGGTCCACCTCGGAGCCCGCGCGCTCGGCGGGGCCGGCCTGGTCATGACCGAGATGGTGTGCGTCTCGCCGGAGGGTCGCATCACGCCGGGCTGCACAGGCATCTACGGGCCGAAGCAGGAGCGCGACTGGGCCCGGGTCGTCGACTTCGTGCACCGGCACAGCGCTGCCAAGATCGGCATTCAGCTCGGCCATTCCGGTCGCAAGGGATCGACGAAGCTGATGTGGGAGGGGATGGACGAGCCGCTCGAGGACGGTAACTGGGAAGTGGCCGGACCGTCCTCGATTCCCTATTCGCCGGTCAGCCAGATCCCTCGCGAGCTGAGTCGCGCCGACCTGGACCAGATCACCGAGCAGTTCGTCATCGCCACGCGGGCAGCGGCGCGCGCCGGCTTTGACTTGCTCGAGCTGCACTGCGCTCACGGATACCTGCTGTCGTCCTTCCTGTCGCCGCTGTCCAATCACCGCCAGGACGCATTCGGCGGCCCGCTGGTGAACAGGCTGCGATATCCGCTCGAGGTGTTCGATGCGGTGCGAGCAGAATGGCCAGAGAAGCGACCCGTCAGCGTCCGCATCTCCGCGACCGACTGGTACGAGGGCGGCAACGACGTCGAGGACGCCGTGCAGATCGCGGCGGCGTTCGCCGAACACGGCGCGGACGCCATCCACGTCTCCACCGGGCAGGTGATCAAGGACGAGCGGCCGGAGTTCGGGCGCAGCTACCAGACCCCGTACGCCGACCGCATCCGCAACGACCTGGCGAGCCGTTATCACGTCGCGGTCATCGCCGTCGGGGCCATCTCGTCCTATGACGACGTCAACTCGCTGCTGCTGGCCGGCCGCGCGGATCTCGTCGCCGTAGGGCGGTCGCACTTGTACGACCCCCACTGGACGCTGCACGCTGCCGCCGACCAGGACTACGGAGGGCCCGGCGCCCGGTGGCCCGAGCCCTATCAGGCAGGCCGCCGCAAGCCGCCGACTGGCCGCACCGACGGTCCGAGACCGCGGCTGACGTTGCTGCGCGAGCCGGCCACAGGAACCAGGCACGCCCGCTGGCGTCCAGGCACCGCGCACGAGGGCCGATCCTGATATTGCGGCGACGCTTCCCGTTGCATGCTGTCGCGTCAGGAGCGGGCAAAGCGCGCCGACTAACGCAGCAAGTCTGCGACCGCGCTGATGGCTGGCTCGATGGCGCGCTCGCTGACATTGCCGAATCCGAGCACCAACTGAGGAGGCGCAACGGCTCGCGTTGCCCGGTAATCGGCCATCGGGTGCAGGCCGACGAGCCGCGCGCGCGCGGCCGCCACCACCGCCAGCTCATCAGCTGCGGTTGGCAGGTGGGCGACGGCGTGGAAGCCAGCCGCCAGGCCGGTCAGCCGCACCGCTGGCGCTTGCCGGGCGAGTGTGCTCATCAGCTGGGCCCGGCGTCGTGCGTAGATCGTGCGCATGCGCCTGAGGTGTCGGTCGTACCGGCCGGACCGGATGAGAGCCGCCAGTGTCAGCTGATCGAGCGTGGATGAGCCCCGATCGCTGAGCAGTTTCTCCGCCGCCACGGCGTCGGCCAGTGATCGCGGCGCGAGCACCCAGCCCAGCCGCACCGCTGGTGCGAGAGCCTTGCTGGCCGTGCCGATGGTGAAAACGCGATCCGGCGCCAGTCCCTGAAGGACGCCGATCGGCTCCCGGTCGTAGCGGAACTCGGAGTCGTAGTCGTCCTCAACGATGAAGGCCGCGTTCCGCGTCGCCCACTCCACCAGCGCGTGACGTCGGCTGGGCGCCAGGACAACACCGGTCGGGGTCTGGTGAGCCGCGGTGACAACCACCACCTCTGCGCCGGAGGCAGAAAGCGCGGCTATGTCGATGCCGAGGTCGTCAACGGGCACGTGCACGACCCGCAAGCCAGCCGCCTCGGCGGCCTGCACGGTCTCGTCTGTGTCGGGGTTGCCGTAGCCGGGGTCCTCAAGAGCGGCGCACCGCACTCCTGCTCGGACTAGCGCCCGCAGCACGATGATGAGTCCCTGCGCGAAGCCGGTGCTCACAATCACTTGATCGGGAGTTGCTGCGGCTGCGCGCACCCGCCGTAGGTACCCCGCGAGCACGTCGCGCAGCTCAGCGCTGCCGGCCGGGTCTCCGTAGTCCAGGTCTGCGGTCGCTACCCGACGGCATGCTTCGCGAGTTCCCCAGACCCAATCGGCGCGCGGGAAGCTGGCTAGGTCGGGGACCCCGGCACGGAAGTCGGCGATGAACCGTGGCGCTGGCTCTCGTTGCTCCGCCGGTTCTGGCTCTGTCACGTGCGCGCCTTTGGCGACGCGGGTGGCCGAGCCGACCTGGCTTGTCAGGTAGCCCTCGGACAGCAGCTGGCCGTAGCACTCCTGCACCAGGCCACGGGATACGCCCAGTTCTCGGGCTAGCTCCCTCGATGAGGGGAGACGTTCGCCGCCGGGGAGCCGTCCGGTGCGGATCGCCTCTCGCAGCCCGCCCTCTACCTGCGATCGCAGCGGCAGACTGCTGTCTCGATCAAGCCGCAGCAACAGCTCCGGGCCCAAACCGGACCACTGAATAGCCACGGAACTGGACCTTATCAGTGTTCCACTTCCGGCCTACGGTCATCAGCATGAGCACTTCGACAGACCCCGTGCCGAGCCAGCGCGGCAATGCAGAGGCGCCGCGGCGGCGGATGGTCAGCCGCCCGCTTTGCCTCATGTTCGCCGCCTCCTTCGCGTTGCTGACCAGCTTCTATGTGATGCTCGCCGCGACGCCGCTGGCGGCCGCGGCGGCCGGGGCGGGGACCGCGGGAGCCGGGCTGGTGACCGGCGCGCTGCTGCTGGGCACCGTGGCGGCCGAACTCGCCACACCCGCGCTGATGAGGCGATTCCGGTACCGGACGCTGATTGCAGCGGGCGCGCTGCTCATGGGCCTGCCAGCGGTCACGCTGCTGTTCGGCGGCCCGCTGGCTGTCGTGCTAGCGGTCAGTGTGGTGCGTGGCTTCGGTTTCGGCCTCGGCACCGTCATGGACGTGCTGATCGCCGAACTGCTGCCGCGGGAGCGTCGTGGCGAAGGGTTCGGGCTGTACGGAGTCGTCGACTCCGTGCCGGGCGTCGTGGCTCTACCAGCAGGGGTGTGGCTCGCCGCTCACTATGGCTTTGGGGTGGTGGTGCTGGTGGCCGCGGCCAGTGCGCTCGCTCCGCTGGCGGCCTTCCGGTTGCTGCCGGGCACCGCAGACCCGCGCGGGCGGGCTGCCGACGACCCGGCCGGGCAGCCGATCGGGTTGCTCGCCGGGCTGCGCCATCCGAGCCAGCTGCGGCTAGCACTGCTGTTCACGGTGACGACCGTGGCCGCCGGGGTGGTCGTTTCCTTCCTTCCGCTCGCCGCTGGGGCAGCAGGCAATGTGGCCGCCATCGGGTTGCTTGCCCAGGCCCTGGCCGCCACGGTGGGCCGCTGGTGGGCGGGTCGGCTCGGCGACCGGCACGGTCACGCGGGTCTGCTCATTCCAGGTCTCGTGCTGACCGGTATCGGGATGATCGCCATGATCGGGCTGGTGGCTCCCGCAGTGATCGCTGGTATGTGCCTGTTCGGTATCGGGTTCGGCATCACCCAGAACGCCACCCAGGTGCTGATGATCGAGCGGATGCCTGCTTCCGGGATTGGCGCCGCGAGCGCGCTCTGGAATCTGGCTTACGATGCTGGTTACGGGGCTGGCCCCGTCGTGTTCGGGCTCGTTGTCACTCACACTGGCTATTCAGCCGCTTTCGTAGTCACAGGCGTGCTGATACTGGCAGCTCTGCCAGCCTGCACGCGGCACGCCCGATCGCGCCCGACGAACGTCGGCTAGCTGTAGGGAAGTGGTCGCCGCGGTCGGGGTGGCCAGTTCCCCTGGGCCGCCTCGGCGATGAGGGCCCGGTCAATCCGCATCGCGATCGTCGCTGGCATGTCCGCGCTGGCCTGGTGAGTAAGAATCTTGCGCACTTGCGTGAGCCTGGCGTCCACGCGACGGCACTTCGGACATGACCTCAGATGGGCGCGCACCTCTGCCGCGTCCGTGGGCTGGAGCCCGCCGTCCCGACACAGGGCCACCTGGGCGGCCGGAAGGTGCTGCTGCATGCTCGGTCGAACGTTGCGTTGTGCCGAGAAGTCCCGTACGGCGTCCGTCCGGTGATCGCGGTCCTTCATCTGCGTTCCCTCCCGATGGGTGATCGTGGACTACGCCTAACCGAACGCGCGGTGTGTGCAAGTCCGACGGCCCCGGCGTGGAGACAATGTGAAGCGGCTCTCTCCGTGCGTCAGGTCCGCGGCGGATCAACTGGCCGTGACGATGTTCTGGTTCAGCGGGACGATGTTCTGGTTGAGCTGGAACAGATTGGCGGGGTCGTAGCGAGCCTTGATCTCGGCCAGCCGCCGGTAATTCCCGCGATAGTTGTCCAGGACCCGGCCGCTGTCGTCGTCAGCCATGAAGTTGACGTAACCGCCAGGCTCGGCGTACGGCGCCGTGGCCTGGTGGTACTCGCGCACCCACCGGATCCGGTCAGCGTCGGCAGCCGGATCTTGCCAGGCGGCGACGATGATCTGGGCGAAGGTCGCGTCGCGGTAGGCGAAGGCGGTTTCCTCGGGGCCGACGCGGTGGCAGGCGCCGTTGATCGGGTAGAGGTGCATGGTCGCGCTGACCTCAGGAACCCTGGGGCCGTGGATCACGTGCTGGTCGATCGCGGCGTCGGAGAGCTCGGTGACGAAGCTGCCCTTCCAGTAGCTGCGGATGCCCTTGGGGAACATGGCGTCGAACGCGGTGTTGAGAGCCGGATAGGGCATCGGGCCGGCCATCTCGGCGACAACCGGCGCGATATCCCGGAACGGTGCCATCGCCTGCTCGCCTTCCGACAGCGGCCCGGCCCAGTGCACGATCGCTGCGCAGAAGGTGTCACCGACCCGGTCAGGCGGGACGAACGGCAGCGGAGGCGCGATCTGGAAAGCCGGGACCGCGCTATAGGGCTCTGGAGCGGTCGGGATGAACTCGGCAAAGAACCGGAAAATGTCCCGCGCGTGGGCTAGCTCGTAGAAGAAGATCCCGGCATAGACGTCGGCCACCGGATGCAGCTGAAACTCGAACGAGGTGACCACACCGAAGTTCCCGCCACCCCCGCGCAGTGCCCAGAAGAGGTCGGCATTCTCATCCGGGCTCGCGGTTAGCACGCGTCCGTCCGCGGTGACGACCTGAGCCGAGCGCAGGTTGTCGATTGACAGGCCATAGGGGCGCGCCAGGTACCCGATGCCGCCGCCGAGTGTCAGCCCGCCCACGCCGGTGGTCGACACGATGCCGCCGGTGGTCGCCAGGCCGAAGGCGTGCGTCGCGTAGTTGAAGTCCCCCCAGGTGGCGCCGCCACCGACGCGGGCCGTCGCCGCCTCGGGGTCGACGTACACCGATCGCATCGGCGACAAGTCGATCACGAGGCCGCCATCGCAGCTGCCAAATCCGGGTGCGCTGTGCCCAGCTCCACGCACGGCGAGCGCAAGTCCGGCGTCCCGAGCGAAGTTCACCCCGGCGACGACATCGGCCACCTGCTCGGCCCGCAGCACGGCTGCCGGATAGCGGTCGAACATGCCGTTGTGCACCGCTCGTGCCTCGTCATAGCCCGGGTCTGCCGCCGTGATGACCGCGCCGCGGACCTGCTCGCGGAGCTGCTCAGCCGTAGGCGTGGTGATGACGCTCATATTCCCCCCTGAAGCCGCCGCTGCGTGTGTCTACCGTTAGCCGAACAGCGCCCGGTGCAGGCCGGTCGTGAGTGTTATGGAGATCCTGTGGAGGGCCGCCCCGCGACGCGCACCGGGCTAGCGCCTGCCAGGCGGCTGGCTGTGGCGCCGACGGGCACAAAAGGACTGTGACCGGGACAACGAAACAGGTATGCCGCAATCGGGCGGCTCGAACAGCCGAAACGGCCAGTCGAATGAATGGTTAAGGACCTACGATCGGGGCACCTAGTGCGAGCCTCGTCCGTCGCGGGGCACCGGAGGAACCCGTGAGCAACGACGCTTACCGGATCGGGCTGGTCCGCGGTGTACCAGTGGTGGCAACGCCCCCATTTATCGACATCAGTAACGCCGAGATTCTTCAGTCAGCATTCCTGCGCGCTGCGTCCTGGGGTTACGCCACGATCGTGGCGGACATGAGCGCTACTCAGTTCTGCGATTCCTGCGGCGTGAGCGTGCTCGTCGTGGCGCACAAGAAAGCCCAGGCGGAGGGGGGTCAGCTTCGGCTGGCCGCGGTCTCGTCTCCGGTGCTGCGCATGCTCGCGGTCACCGGACTTGACCGGCTGCTGTGCGTGTTCCGGAGCGTGGCAGACGCCGTTGCGGAACTCCCCGCCATCGCCATCGCGCCATGGCTCGAAGCGGTGCCGAGCGTCCGGTCCGCGCCAGCACTTGTGCCCAGCTGAACGGGAACGGGTCTGTTAGCCGGGCGTTAGCCAGCCCGGAACCGTCTGACGTAACGCCGCTGCCACAATGTCTCCACCGCTCGTGGGCTGTAGTGCGCGCGGACATACTGCACGGCGCGATTTGGCGGCACCCCGTCGATAACGGAGAGACAGGCGAGGGCCGTTCCGGTCCGGCCCCGGCCACCCAGGCATGCAACCTCGACGCGCTCGTCCTTGGCTCGCTGCCAGACCTCCATGAGCACCGGCAGCACCTGCTGACGATCGGTTGGCAAGCCGAAGTCCGGCCACCGCAGCCAGCGGGAATCCCAGGCGACGGCCGGTGGTTCGGTCGCCAGCAAGTAGACGCCCAGGGTCGGCCTCGGCCCGGCCGGCAGGGGCCGCGAGATCCCGCGGCCGCGTACAAGCCTGCCGGACGGCAGCTGCAGCACGCCTGGCATGCCTGGTTCCCACAACTGCGTCATCTGCGGAGGTTAACAGCGTCGCGCGACCGCGTAGCCCGAAGCACAGGGCCGTCCGCCGCGTCCGCATGGGAATGGGATCGGCGAAAGCCGGTGTGATCCCAGTCCGATGAGTCGTATTACCCGTGCCGCCCGGTCCCCCGGCGCCGCCACCACGTCCGCCTGCCTGATGCGGGCTCCGCGGTGCACGCAAGGTTCAGGCGCGGTGACCCGGCGTCCCAGGGGGATGGCTGAGTGGTTACCGGAGGCCTCTCGGGTAGCGGCGCTGCTGAGGGCCGGTTATCGGGTAGCGGGTCCTGGGCGGCGGGCTCCTCGGCAGCAAGGTCATCGGCCGTGTCCAGGACCTTGTCATCGGGTGGATTCGCGATGATGTCTGCTGGGCCATGCCGGGTCGGCCGGCGCCGGGTCCACTGGTGGCGCCAACGCGTGCGGATAGAGGTAGCTGCGGTCTTCCGCGTCGGCACTGAGATGTTCGGCTTCGGTGATCAATGTGACGGGACCCGCACCAGTCGCGGTCGGCTACCCGCTAGCCGGCCAGCCAAACAGTCAACGGGCGGCAGCGGCCGTGTGAGCAGCGGCTATCCGCGCGCGCTCCGGACCTGGGTTCAACGCCCGCGCTAGCCGGCGCGCTGCCAGACCCGCTGCGCGGCTGCGTCGAGTCGGGCGGCCAGGCACGTGTCGCGTTCGTAGAACAGGCCGTACGCGAACGCCGACTCGCCTGCCAGGTTCGCCGCGACGCCGAGGGTGCGCGATACCTGGCGCCCCACGACGGTGTCGTGGTAGTCGCCGAGCACTGACTGGACCTTGCTCATCTGCCGTGCCAGGCGCCGCACGTCTTTCCCGCCAATGGGGACTGCGGCTTCGGCCGCGTAACGCGCGCGCTTGGCCGCCTTGCGAGCCGCGTGCAGGGCGGATTCTCTCGCTGCTCCCGGCGGCTCGGCGATGGCCGCTCGCATCCGCCGCCGGGTCCTGCGGTAACTGCGGTCGACGGCTTTCAGCAGGACCGTTTCGGCGTGGTCGCTGGCCTCGGGGCCGACCTGTGGACTAGCGAGCAGCGCCTCGAGCGCGTCAAGCAGCGCGTAGTACCGCTCCGAGTTCAGCGCGGCCAGCACCGCGGCGTGACTCGTGGCGGTGGCCTTCGCGCTGTGCGCTTGGATTCGCGCCTGTACCGGGCCAAACAAGACATCGACGTCCGTCGCACGGACGTGCTCCGCCAGTCTGTGTGCTTGTACGTAGGCGTCACGCTCGGTACCGAGCACCGTGCCCAGCCACTTCAGCTCGCTCGCCACGTGTTCGCTGCCGGCGGCGCTGGTCACGGCGCCGAAGGAGCGGAACGTGCTGCGCAGGCGTCGCGTGGCGACCCGCATCTTGTGGACGCCGTCCGGTTCACCACACCGGACCATCGGATCGAGCCCGATCAGCCTATCGGCGTGCTCGCAGAGGTACGCGGTCACGACGTCCCCGGCAGTCGGCTGCGCGATCGGCTGTTCCGGTTGGGCAGGAAGCGGCCCGCCGAGTACCCGCTCGAGTTTGGCTGACCGGTCAGAGCGGCGCAGCCCGGCTCGCTGCAGGAGGCCGGCCGCGGCTTCGAGCAGGTCCTGGTCGCCGCCGGTGAGCTCGACCTCGACTTCGCGCCATCGAACTGGCCCGGCCGTGCTGCCAGCCGCTGTCGCCCGCACCTGGTCGTCCGTTACTTCGGCCAGCGATTCGCCGTTCTTGCCAAGGAGAGTGATCGTCTGCCGCAGCGTCGTCATCGTGGCAACCGGGACGAGTTTTCGCCCTCTGGTCCGAGCTTGGACGAGATCCGCGAGCTGTGCTGGCACGCTTGCCCCGGTATGGCCCAGTGGCGCCTGAATCTCCTCGCGGGTGCCGGGGCCGACTGGCAGTTTCAGGTGCCAGCCCTGGTCATGCCCGCCCTCGCGCCTGCGCAAGGTGATACCTGAGCGGAGCAGCCGCAGGTCGGCTGTGTCGTAGTACTCGGCTTGCAGCCGTTCGCTTTCTGGCCCGCGGGTTCGGTGAACCGCAGGTACCGCGGTCAGGCCGGGCAGCCTTGCCCCCGCGTCAGCTTCGAATTTGACTTCGATCTCGATCGGCATCTGTGCCCGCTACCCAGGTTCCGGGAACGAATGCGTCGCCAGCTCCGCGTCTCCGAATGACGCCACCTGGGAGCTCGCGGACGCGATTATCACGTTACTCGCCCCGGGTCGGCGCACTCGCGGGCTGAGGCGGACGCCGAGCCCGGCCTGGGCACGTTTACGGCCAGCCACGCGGGCAGGTGAGAAACGAAGGCGGGTTGCCCGGCGGGAGCCGAATACCTGCCGCCGGACCATTTCGAGATCACATCAGGGACGAGGGCAATGACACAGACGGTCGTCATTACCGGCGCAAGTGCTGGCATCGCGCGCGCTACCGCACGCCTCTACGGCCAGCGCGGGGCCAGAGTCGGACTGATCGCACGCGGCCAGGCGGGCCTCGACGGCGCGGCATCTGACGTCGAGAGGGCTGGCGGCACCGCCCTGGCGATCAGCGCTGACGTGGCGGACTACGACCAGCACGGGACAATGGCGGCCCTGGCGCGGATGCGGCCGCGAGACCACGGCACCATCGTCCAGGTCGGATCGGCTCTCAGCGCTCGCAGCATCCCGCTGCAGTCGGCGTACTGCGGCGCCAAGCACGGGATCAACGGGTTCACCTCGTCGCTCCGCTGCGAACTGCTGCATGACAAGTCACAGGTCCGAGTGACCGTCGTGCAGATGCCGGCCGTCAACACGCCGCAGTTCTCGTGGGTGCGGTCGCGGCTGCCCGACCGTCCGCAGCCCGTTCCGCCGATCTATCAGCCCGAGGTGGCGGCACGCGGCGTGCTGTTCGCCGCAAAGCATCCCGGCAGGCGCGAGTACTGGGCCGGCGCCAGTACGGTCGCCACCCTGGCCGCGAATAAGTTCGTGCCAAGCCTGCTTGACCGCTACCTCGCCCGCACTGGCTACTCGTCCCAGCAGACCGGCCAGCCGGCCTCGCCCGACCGCCCGGATAACCTCATGCAGCCGGTCGACCGCGGAACAGGCACCGATCACGGAGCGCATGGCGAATTCGATGGCCGCTCGCATCCGCGCAGTGCCCAGCTGTGGCTTTCCCAGCACCGGGCCGCCGGCGCGCTCGCGGCCTGCGGCACGGCTGCGGCGACGGTGGCGGCCGTCGCGACGGTGGCCGCCCGACGACGGTGACTGCCGTCACGCTTCGACGGCTGCCGCGGCAATCAGCATCTGCCGCGCGCCCGCTGGCGGAACCAGGGCCGCTGCCGTCAGAACTGCGCTGGACCTGCGCTGCGCGCGCTTGTTACGGCGCCGCGCTGCTCGTCGTGCCAGGACGCCTGATCGCGGCCGTGACCGGACACGTCGCGGGCGGGCGGGCGTGCGCCGTGGCCCGTGCGCTCGGCGCGCGGCACCTGATCCAGGCTGCCAGCTGCGGTCTGATCCCCGCGCGAGCGCTGGTTGCGGCGGGGACAATCGCAGACGGGCTGCACCTCGCATCGATGCTGGTGCTGGCGGGAGTCGCGCCAGACGTTCGACGCGCCGTGCTGGCGGATATCGCGGCGGAGACGGTGCTGGCCTCGGCCGGCGCACGTGCGTTGCGGCGCGAGCCGAGCAGCGACCTCGTTCCTGCCGCTAAGTCGGGCCAAGCCCGAGCAGCAGACCGCGGACGAGCGCCCGCGGAAGACCACGTGGCGGGAGCGGCATCATATGTGAGAATCTGCCCGTATGGGACATGACCTCACCCGGATCCTTGACGTTCGTCTCTACGATGCCCTCGACCTCGACGCTGATGGTCGCGTGCTGGCCGGCAGTGACGACACCGGATCGATGCAGCTCATCGAGATCGAGCTGGATGGGAAGATAACGCCGCTCACCGCGCTGCCGGGCGCGTGCACCGGTCGCTATCTGCCGGGGCAGCGGGCTGTGATCGTCTCGCACGATGAAGGCGGGAACGAGCTGCACCAGCTCTCGGTGCTTCGGCTGCCCGAGCCGTCGGGGTCGGGGGAGCCGGCCGGCCTGGCGGATCTTGAGCCGCTGGTGCGCGACCCGCGATACATGCATGCGCTCGCCGACGTCCAGGCGGGCCAGATCTGCTACTTCACCAATCGCCGGAACGGGGTTGCCTTCGACCCCGTCATCCGTCAGCTGGCGGACGGATCGGAACGGCAACTGGTTCTGGCCGATGCACTGTTCGACGAAGCCGCGATCTCACCGGACGGCCGGTGGCTCGCGCTCACAGTCGCCTCCCCGGTAACGGCCGCTGCCGCGCACGTCGTGCTCGTCGACCTCGCGGCGCCGGCCGGCCAGGAGCGCATGACCGAGGTCACTCCGGCCGATGCGCCGGCCAGGAATGAGTCCCTCGCCTGGACCGCCAGCGGATCGGCCTTGTACTTCGCTTCGAACAACGACAGGGAGTTCCTCGCCATCGCGAGGTACGACCTGGCGGCTGGCACGCTGACCTGGCTGGTGACCGACGACGACGCCGACCTGACGGGCTGGCTTGCGCCCGATGGCTCGGTGCTGCTCGTCGAGCGCAACGACGACGGCGCCTCGACGCTCGCGCTGCATGACGCGTCGACGGGGGAGAGGATACGTGACCTGCCGCTGCCCTCGACCGGAACGATCAACGACGCCCGGCTGCCACCGCCGCGCTGGGCGTCGGACTCGGCTTCCCTGGTGCTGTCGGTCAGCGGTGCCGAGCTGCCCGGTGATGCGCTGCTCGCCACCGGCCTCGACTCGCGTGGGGTAGCGGTGCGGCAGCTCACCCACTCGTTTCTGGCCCTCGGGCAGTCGCCCGCGGTCCCTGAACAGCACCGGATACCCACTGCGGGCGCCGAGCTCGTGCCGTGCCTGGTGTACCGGGGCGCCTCCGACGCCGACCCCGCCCTGGCCGGGTCGACGGTCCTTGTGGTGCACGGCGGGCCGGAAGGGCAGGCTCGGCAGAACTTCAACACCTATGTACAGGTGCTAGCTGCTGCTGGTCACACCGTCCTGGTCCCGAACGTTCGCGGCTCGACTGGTTACGGCAAGAGCTGGTATTCAGCTGACGACAAGCACCGGCGCCTGGATTCGGTCGCCGACCTGGCAGCGTTGCACGCGTACCTGCCGAAGCTGGGACTCGACCAGGAGCGCGCGGCGCTGTTTGGCGGCTCGTACGGCGGCTACATGGTGCTCGCGGGCCTCGCGTTCCAGCCGGAGCTGTGGGCTGCGGGCGTCGACATCGTGGGCATCGCCTCGTTCGTCACGTTCCTCGAGAACACGTCCGCTTATCGCCGGGCGTATCGCGAGCGCGAGTACGGGACGCTGGCCGATGATCGGGAGTTCCTGCTCTCGGTGTCGCCGCTCACCAGAGTCGACGAGATCAGGGCGCCACTGTTCCTGATCCACGGCGCCAACGACCCGCGGGTGCCGCTGACTGAAGCTGAGCAGATCCACGCGGCCCTGACCGGCCGGGGGCGTGAGTGCCATCTGCTGGTTTACGACGACGAAGGGCACGGGCTCGCCAAGCGCGCGAACCGGCTGGACGCCGTTCCTAAGGCAGTTGAGTTCCTGGCTCAGCACCTCGCGGCGCCACCGGTCGCGCTGTGACGAGAGCGCTGGTGCTGAGCGGCGGCGGCTCTGTCGGAATCGCCTGGGAGATCGGCCTTGCCGCCGGCCTGGCCAGGGGTGGTGTCGACCTCCGCACCGCTGACTTTGTCGTCGGGACATCGGCCGGATCAGCGGTCGGCGCGCAGCTGGCTCTTGGCCGGGACCCCGAGCACGTTGCTGACCTCTACCGAGACGCCCGCCGCAGGCGTTCAGCTGAGTCGGCGAGAGGTTCGGGCGGCGCGAGCAACGAGCAGATGGCCCGGCTGCTGGAGCTGGTAGCAGCGACGATGACCGGCGAGGGTCCGGCGGAGTCGCGCCGAGCAGAGGTCGGCAGGTTCGCGCTCGAGGCGGACGCGTTGCCGGAGGACGCTTTCGTCGCGGGGTTCCGGTACCTGCAGGAAGAGTCGTGGCCCGACCGATTCGTGTGCCCCGCCATCGACGCCCTTACCGGCGCATTCGTGGTCTGGGACGCGCAGGCAGGAGTCGACCTCGATCGGGCCGTCGCGTCGAGCTGCGCCGTCCCTGGCTTGTTCGCCCCGATCACCATCAAGGGCCGTCGCTATATCGACGGCGGCTTCCGGTCGGCGACCAACGCCGATCTCGCCGTCGGCCACGACCGCGTGCTCATCGTCTCCGTGCTGTCAACGGCTCGGGCCGCCGCCGCGGTCGACCAGGGCCTGAATCTCGGTCGGCAGCTTGACCATGAGGTTGCCGCGCTGACTGCCAGCGGAGCGGAAGTCGCACTCGTTGAAGCCGACGACGCAGGTGCGAGAGCCATGGGCCGCAACCTCATGGATTCCTCGGCGACCGGCGCGGCTGTTGACGAAGGCATCCGCCAAGGCGAGACGGAGGCAGGGCGACTGATCGACTTCTGGTCGCCCTAGCAGCCAGTTCCGGAGCCAGCGAGGAGTCGGCCGGACGGAGCGGCACGATGCTTTGAGGTTGCGCCGGATCGCCGGGCCGATGAGGCCGCTGGCCACCTCGGCGACCGCAAGGAGCCCTCCGAAGTACCGGGCATGCGCGGGGGCGAGAAAGGCGAGCAGGGATTTCCGAGAGCGATCATTGTCATACGCATCTGCCAAGGCTCCGAGCATGTGCTCGTGGGCGCAGGTAGCGCAGCACGAGTTGCGACGCTTGCCGCCGCAGAAACACTCTTCGCGGCCATCGAGGGCGAGCGGATCTGGGACTCGGAGCGGCAGATGGATCTGCAGGGACTCTTTACATTCCGTGCAGATGACCGCGCCTCTCGTTCGTCGTCGGTTTTCGACGTCATTCCGCCAGGATGACACATTCTTGCCTGGCATTACCGGACCGGCTGGCATGGTAACCGGCGCCACAGGCTGCAGCGGACGGGCCGAAAGTCGGGGCCAGTGGTCCTTGTGTTTACCGTGGGTTGTGCATCCAATGGCGGCAGCTGGTGTCCTCGTTATCCGCAAGCTGTGGAGCTGAGTGGAATGAGCAATTTCAAGGAAGGGGATCGGGTGGTCGTGCTGCGGCTGGATAGTGACGAAGTCGAGTGCCGCGGTTGTTACGTAGGCGAAAGCGGACCCATCATGTTCGTCCTGCCAGATGACGACGACCTGCCTGACCCGGTCGAAGTAGGCGCAGACCGCGTCATCGCCGAGAAGGGCCACCACTGAGCAGCCCGAGGTGGAAGGGCGGGAGCCTGCTGGGATGGCCGTCGCAGGTGACGAGCTGCTGCCCTTGCCGACATGGGGCGAGAGTGCGTCAGTGTCTGCCCCGACTGCGGTGGAATGAGTTATTAGCCACATCAGCCAGCACTAATCCGCATTTGGTGTGGCGCGGCGGTGCGCGACAATGCTGTATACCGCAGAGACGTGCGCATTCCCGCATGCCGGATATACAGTCAAGGCGGCCGCATTGTCGTACTCAATGGCGGAGGGATTTCATGCTGGACAACACCGAGTCGGACACCGGCGAAGACCCAGGGCCGATCGAAACCGGTCCCGTCGCGAAGGTGGCGTATAACGACCCCGGACCAATCGACACCGGCCTCGAGGCGGAGGCTGCATATCACGACCCAGGGCATATCGCGCTGGACGCCGTGATGAAGAGAACAGCTGAGTCGCCAGCAGATCTGATGGCGGGGCGCGATCTTCTCTCGATGGCCGCAGCTGCGACGACGACGACCGACAGGGCGTCGGCGACCTCTGACGACGATGCCGGCGTGGCGTACGCCAAGCTCATTGCTGATCAGCTCACCGAAGAACGGAACCGGAAGTCATCCCTCGAGGCTCGCGGCGTCACCGTGATCACGACGTCTGGCACGCTAGCCACCCTCTTGTTCGCGCTCACCGCGGGCTTGACCGCTGCCGCGAGTTTCAAGCTGCCCGCCAATGCGAAGCTGCCGTTGCTGCTGGCACTCATTGCGTTCGTTATCGCCGCGATGACCGGCTTGGCCACTAACGCTCCTATGCTTTACCGGGAACCCACTCCGCAAGGCCTGCGGACGCTCGTCGATGCCCGCTATTGGACGGCGCCGGCGAGAGTCGGTCAGGAGCGCGTCGCAGAGTCGCAGATCGTCTCGCTCGCTGCGGCAAGGGTGGCCAACAACCGGAAGGTGCAGCTGCTCATGGTCGCGATAAGCGCCGAGTTGCTCGCCGTCATCTTTCTGGCCTGGGCGGTCGCGAGCATCCTTTACAGCAGCTGACTGCCACTGATCGCCGTGACTAGGTAGGCGAACCATGACTAGGTATGCGAACGCCTTGCGACCCCGCAGGGGCGAGCCAAACCAGCAGTCGGGCTCATAGTGACGGTGCAATCAGAGTTCGCGGCGGCGGACGACGGACGCCTTCCGCGGTTTGCCCGGAGCAGGAGGTTCCTGCTCGGGAGGCCCTGCGATCTGCAGTTTGCCGCGGAGCCCGCCAGGCTGCTGTTCCTGCGCTCAATGGCTGCCGACGATCCGGTTGTGGGCCTCTGGTCGCTGGACCCTGGGACGGGCACTGAGGGGCTGCTGGCTGATCCGCGTGCCTTGCTGGCCGGCGCGGACGAGGCGATACCGCCGGCCGAGTCGCGTCGCCGGGAGCGGATGCGGGAATCGGGCCGAGGTATCGTCGCGTACTCAGCATGTGCGGATGGGCGACTCGTTACCTTCGCTCTCTCGGGCCGGCTGTTCGTGTGCGAGGTTGGCACCGGGGACACGCGTGCCCTCTCCGCCACCGGGCCCGGCGTCGACCCGCAGCTGAGCCCGGATGGGACTGCGGTGGCTTTTCTGGGCGGGAACGCGCTGCGGGTCATGACCCTGGACGGTCAGGCCATCCTGGAACTGTCCGATCCAGATCCCGAGGTGAGCTTCGGCGCTGCGGAATTCGGCGCCGCCGAGGAAATGGGCCGCCATCACGGGTTCTGGTGGAGTCCGGACAGTCGGCACCTGCTTGTGTCTCGTATCAGCGAGCATGACGTGCCGTCGTGGTGGCTGAGTGACCCGTCGGCGGCTGCAGCCCAGCCAGTGCGGCAACGCTACCCGTTCGCCGGCACGACCGACCCACGGGTCGAGCTGCTACTGGCCAGCCTGGACGGCCGGATTACGGACGTCGATCTCCCGTACCGCGACTTCCCCTATCTGCTCGCGGTCCGGTGGGAGCCAGCTCGCCGCCCGCTCCTCGTCCTGCATTCGCGCGGGCACGGCCGCAGCGAGATCAGAGCGGTCGACCCTGGCAGCGGCGCGAGCGAATTGCTTGCCGCCGACAGCGATCCTGACTGGCTGGAACTCCTTCCCGGCACGCCGCGCTGGCTGCCAGGTGGCAGCGGCGTGCTGCGCGCATCGCACTCGGAAGACACCCATCGGCTGGTGGCCGACGACGTGCCGGTGACTCCGCCAGGGTTGCAGGTGCTCAGCGTGGCCGGGTTCGTGGCTGACCGAGCCATCTTCGTCGCGACGACCGAGCCCACCGAGCGGCACGTGTTCTCGGTCGACGTGCACAGCGGCGAGATCACCCGCCTGACCAGTGTGCCAGGCGTCCACGGCGTCACGGTCCTTGGCGATCTGCTGGCGGTGTCGTCCGAGACGCTGCAGGATGACGGCGTCACCGTTCGTCTGCTTGACGGCGCGCGCGAGGTCACAGTGCTGAGGTCGCTTGCGCAGCAGGCCTTCACTCCTGGCGTGAGGCTGCTCGCCGTCGGCGAGCGCGAGTTGCGAACCGCGGTCATCTTCCCGCGGGATGACACCCGGCCGCCAGGCCCGCTACCGGTCGTGATGGACCCGTACGGCGGTCCGCTGAGCCAGCGTGTCCTGCGGGCCAGCCGCTTGTTCTACGAACCGCAGTGGCTGGCCGACCAGGGTTTCGTTGTCGTCGTGGCGGACGGGCGCGGATCCCCGGCGCGCGGGCCGCGCTGGGAACGCGCTTTCCGGTTCGACGTCGCTACCCCTGCCCTCGACGATCAGGTGGCGGCGTTGGAGGAGGTTGCCCGCCGGTATCCCGGCGAGATCGACAGTAGTCGTGTCGGGATCCGGGGCTGGTCGTTCGGCGGCTACCTGGCCGCGCTGGCGGTGCTGCGCCGGCCTGACGTATTCGCGGCGGCAATCGCGGGTGCGCCCGTCACCGACTGGCGCTGGTACGACACGGTCGCCAGCGAGCGCTACCTCGGAGATCCGGCCGAGCACCCGGACGCCTACGAGCGCTGCTCGCTGCTGCCGCTCGCCGCGGGACTCAGCAGGCCGCTGCTGTTCGTGCACGGACTCGCTGACGACAATGTGCACCCGCGCCACACGCTGCAGCTATCCCGTGAGCTGTTCGTAGCCGGACGCGATCACGAGCTGCTCCTGCTGACTGGCGTCACCCACATGGTCTGGCAGCCGGAGGTCGTCGAGCATTTGCTCACCGTGCACGCACGCTTTTTCCGGCGCTGGCTGGCGCGAGACCCGCAGTAGGCAGCGGGCAGCGCTGTCCAGGGACGCGCTGCCCGGCGGGTTGCTGCCGCCGGGCAGGATAGCTGTTCATGGCAATCACCATCCTGAAGAACGCCATCGTCCTCGACGCTGACAGCGGCACCATGAGCGAGGTCCAGTCGGTGGTCGTCGAGAACGACCGGATCGCGGACATCGGGCCAGCCGTGCGGGTCGCGTCCGACGCCATCGTGCTCGACGTGGCCGGTCGCACCGTGATGCCCGGCCTCATCGACGCCCACACGCACCCCGCTGTCGTGGACCACGACATCCTCGCGATGGCCGAGTGGCCGCCGACCTACGTTGCAGCGCGCGCTGGCAGGGCGCTGGAGGGCATGCTGTTCCGGGGCTTCACCTCCATTCGCGACGTGGGCGCCGGCGAGGTCGGCCTGGCCCGCGCCGTGGCGGAAGGCTATTTCGCCGGCCCGCGGCTGTTTTACGGCGGCAAGCAGCTGAGCCAGACCGGTGGCGCCGGTGACTGGCGACCGCCCAGCCGCCGGGTCTACGACGACAACTACTACACGTCGGCGATCGGCGTGATTTGCGACGGCGTGCCCGAGGTGAGACGCGCCGTGCGTGAGGAGGTCCGCCGAGGCGCCCACCACATCAAGGTGTACCTCAGTGGCGCGGTCGACTCCCCGAGCGACCGGGTGGATTCCACTCAGTTCTCCATGGAGGAGCTGCGCGCGATCGTGGAGGAGGCCGCAGCGGCCAACATCTACGTCGCCGGGCATGCCTATACCTCGCGCGCCATCAACCGCGGCCTGGAGGCAGGCGTGCGCAGCATCGAACACGGCAATCTCATGGACGAAAGCAGCATTCCGCTGTTCAAGCAGCACGGAGCGTTCTACGTGCCGACGATCGTGACCTATCGCGGGCTTGCTTCACGTGCGCGAGCTGGCCAGCTGGCCGCCGACATCGAGGTCAAGCTCCGCGAGGTCATAGACGGCGCGATGGGCGCGCTGGCGATGGCGCACGCGGCCGGGCTGCCCATCGTCTACGGCACGGACCTCTTCGCTGACATGCACGACCTGCAGCTGCAGGAGTTCGTGATCCGCTCGGAGGTGCAGGGTCCCGCTGACCTCATCCGGTCCGCCACGACCACGGCGGCGCGGCTGCTGCAACGCGAGGGCGAGCTAGGCGTCGTAGCGCGCGGCGCGCTTGCGGACCTGCTCGTGATCGACGGGGACCCACTCGCGGACATCGGCGTTCTGACGACGCCTGCGCAGACGCTGAAGCTCATCATGAAGGGCGGTCAAATCTTCAAGAACGAACTCTGACGGTGCAACCGCTCGTGTGGGGGTAGCTAACGACGGCGCGGCGGAATTCCAGGCAGGCTCTGCCCGGAGATTCCCTGATCGCGTGCAATGCGGCGAAGCAGCTCGGTGAGCTGGTCCTGCTCGCTTTCGCTGAGCGACTTGCCGAGCTCTGCCTGGTGGACTTGTGCCAGCTCCTGCACCTTGCCAAGCATGTCCTTCCCGGCCGGTGTCAGGTACAGCCCGTAGGAACGCCGGTCGGCTGGATTACGCCGGCGTTCGACGAAACCGCGACTTTCGAGCTCGTCCACCAAGAACACCATCTGCGTCGGGTTGAGCCCGATCAGCTCGCCGATGACCTGCTGAGCGCGTCCCTCGTTCGCGGCAAGCCTCGCCAGCATCCCGACGTGCCGAGGCTCTACCCCGAGCGGGGCGAGGCGCTCGCCGAACTGCCTGGCACCTTCCATGCCGAGCTGGACGAGCAGCAACGCGAAACCCGGATGCGCTGGCATCGCCGGGCTGGCGGTTGCGTCGTCAGTCACGCAGTAATACTATCGCCGATGAAGATAGTTTTGTATTCGAGATCATCTCCACATCGATAGCATTGCGCCACCTTGTCCACTCCGCGGACGGAGAGCTGGCGACCAGAGCCTGGATCCGCGGCGGGAGGCGGCAATGGCGATCAACGGTGTCGCAGCGGGGCAACGCGCGCTAGGCATGTCACCCCGACAGCTGGCTGCACTGCGAGGCAACACCTTCGGGGTGCTCGCGATGCTCATCGTGCAGTTCGCGATCGGCATCGTCGTCAATCTCTATGCGACGATCCCAGCCGGGGACAGGGGCAGCGGGATATTCGGCGCGATCGGCCGCGCACTGACCAATGGGCCAGCGTCGCTTGCCACCCACGCGGGACTCGGCCTCCTCATCGTGCTCGCTGCGATCGCCCTGGTGGTGAGGTCGATCGTCGCCAGACATGCCGTCAGCATCGTGCTATCGGTGATCGGACTGGCCGCGATCGCCTCAGCGGCGCTGAACGGCGCCAGGTTCGTGGCGGACGGAGGCGCTGCCAGCGCGTCGCTGGCTATGGCGCTGTCCACGGCGGTGGCGATGCTCTGCTACGCTCTCGGCCTGCTCCTGCTCGGCTTCAGTCGGCCAGCACCCGACTAGCAGCTGGCAACGTCGTGTGCAGGGCGGCGCACGGTGGTTCAGTTCATCCGTGCAGCCTCGGGATGACCTCTGCCGCCATCTCGCTGATCAGCCGGGTCGGAGCGCGGAATGAACTGCCGTCGCTCACCTGCACTTCATCGGCGCCGTACTCGCTGAGGGCGCTGAGCTTCGCAGCGACTTCGCCGGATGTACCGAAACAGCAGACGTTGGTGGCGTACCAGACGGCGAAGTCATCGGAGATCCAGCGGGAGGCGAACTCAGCAGCGGCCGCGAGGTCGCGCGGATGGCCGAGGTCGACGCCATCGGCAAGGACAAGGTTGCCGTCCGGGAGCTCGGTGCTGAAGCCAAGCTCTGCTAGCTGTGCTGAACCGATCCGCTGGGCAAAGCGCAGGATGTATGGCTTGAGGAACCAGGCATCGTGGGCGATGTCGTCGGTGACGCAGGCGGTCGTCGTCACGACGTGATGCAGCGGGCGGGTCCGGCCGTGGGCACGCTGGGCGGCCGCCAATTGCGATGCCTTGCGCCCGAGCTCACCTGACCAGGTGATGACGCCGTCCGCGATCTCAGCGGCAAGGGCCAGGTTCTTCGGTCCGTCGGCGGCGAGAAACAGTGGCAGCGGACCGGTCGGATCCTGCAAGCGCACCTTGGTGCCGCGCACTATCACGGGCTCGCCGGCCAGCAGCCCCGAGACGATGCCGAAGCCCTGTCGCAGCTCGCGAGTTGTCGTGGTCTTGCGCCCGGTGAGGAACGAGGAGCTGTCACCGGCGCCGATGCCGATCCGGACGCGTCCAGGCGCCAGCTCGGCGAGCGTCCGAGCGGAGTTGGCGATGTTGATCGGGTCATGACTGACGAAGCTCGTGACGGTAGCGGCGAGTGTCGCGGTCGTCGTGCGAGTGGCAGCCAGCCCGAGCGTGATGAAGGTGTCACGGAAGAGCGTCGGCGACTCAGGGATCGAGATGGTGTCGAATCCGGCTTGTTCGGCCAGTTCGATGGCGCGCAGGGTCTCGCCCATCGGGATACCCGGCGGAATGCGGACCGCAACGCGCAACAGCTTGCTCCGATCAGTCGCGGTGCCCGGCGCTCCGGCTTCCGCGGTGCCAGGGCGCCCTTCGATGACTCAGATCATATATGACCTCATACATGGTATCTCGGGCAAGCCGGAAAGCGACGCTCGCGCGGCTAGCGGTTGACCAGTTGGGCGGCGTGTGCCTGCAGCAACTCGGTGAACCGCCGGACGAGCGGAGAGGCTGGCCCCCCGCGGGTGGCCAGCCAGTAGGAGATGCCAATCGGCGCGTCCGGCAGCGGCAGCATGATGATGCGGCCGGCGGCGGCCTCCTCGAGCGCCACCGAGCGATACAGCAGGGCGACGCCGTGCCCGTCCTCGACGAGCCGCTTGGCTAGCGTGACATCTGACACCCGAACCCAGCTGCGCGCCCGGATGCCCAGGAGCGAGAACTGACCCCACATCGCGTCCTCTCTGATCGGCCCGATAAGGGTGCGGCCGGAGACAGCTCTCCAGTCGATCTCCTGACCGGTGAGATCGGAGCCGGGGGCTACGCAGAGGCACAGCTGGTCGTCAAACAGGTGGGTCGCGGTGATGTGCGGTGGGGGCAGCGTTCTGGTGATCGCGACTTCGAACTCGCCGGTGTCGAACAGAGTCCAGATGTCCGAACTGGCCGCGGCGGCCTGAATGCGCAGGTCAACATCCTGCACGCTGGTGAGCATCGCGCCGATGACGGGCGGCAGCACGTAGTTGCATATCGAACTGGTGGCGAGGACCCGCAATCCGCCGCTGGTGCCTTCCCTGACCTCTGCGAGGAGCTGGTCGAGCTGGCCTAGCTCAACGAGAACATCCTGGGCTGCGATAGCCACCCGGGCGCCGTCGGCAGTCAGCCGAAGTCGTCGGCCGCGCTGCTCCACGAGCGGGAACCCAGCCTTGTGCTCGGCGGATCGCAGCGTCTTGCTGATCGACGGATGACTCAGCAGCAGATCCTCACCGATCTTTGCTATCGTCTGGCCGCTCATGAGCCCGGCCAGGACCCGCAGCTCGGTCGTCGTGAACATCGCGCTGCCTTAACCACATCCGGTGCACTCGCTGATCCGGGAGCCGGGCGTCCGCCGATCGCGGCCCAGCGGGCGGCCGGCGAGCGACCGGCCTATCGGCATCATATCTAAATTCTGCGAACGTATTGTCGCCGATCCTGTTCTTGATCCTGCAGTCGCGCCGGAATACTGTCACGCCAAGGACGCAGAGGAGATTGGCGTGACGCTGACGGATCAGGGACCGGTTTACTCGCTCACCTCTCAGCCAGCGGTGCTGACGAGCTACGACGAGGCCATGGAGGCGGCCCGATCCCTCGGGCCTCGGTTGCGGGAACGCACTGCCGAGACCGGAGATCTACGCCGGCTCCCGGATGAGACCGTGGCGGACCTGCTCGAGAGCGGACTGATTGGCGTGATGAAGCCCATCCGGTTCGGTGGGTCCGAGCTCGGCGCCGAGACGTTGATCGATGTGACCGTGGAACTGGCTTCACACTGCGCGTCGTCCGGCTGGGTCTACATGCTGTGGGCGGCACACATGTGGCTGCAGGCCCTCTGGCCGCCGGCTGCCCAGGAGGAAATGTTCGCGAATCCGAACATGGTCGCGTCCTCGGTTGTCAGCACATCAGGCTCGGTCGAGCGGGTGACGGGCGGTTACCGCTGGACCGGACGGGGCTTTTTCTCCAGCGGTATCGATCACTGCAGCTGGCTGACCGCTGCCGTGTCAGTGACAGATGAGGTAACGGGCGAGCCTGTCCGCCGGTGGCTGCTCATCCCGCGCGAGGATCTAGAGATCATCGACGACTGGCACACGATCGGCCTCAGGGGAACCGGGAGCAAGACGATAGTCCTGACCGATGTCTTCGTTCCGTTCGAGCGAACGCTGGACAACCGCGACGTCGAGCAGGGCTCTGCACCCGGCCTTCAGATCCACTCCAATCCGATGTACGGAGCCATCTCGCAGGCAAACTTTACGGCCGCCATGGCCGCGCCGGCGATCGGCGCAGCCCGTGGGTTGCTCGGCGCGTTTGGCGAGAAACTGCGGTCGAAACTCAGCAACACTGACCGTCCGGAGATGAAGGGATACGCCGGCGGGGGCCTGGAGACCACCATGGCGCGGTACGCGGCCGCGGTCGCCCAGGTGGACGCTGTGCACGCGCTCACCTGGCAGAACGCCGCGCGGTTCTCGCGGCTCCCGGCCGCTACGGTGAGCGCAGTTGACGTGGCCAAATGCCGGCGCGACCAGCCGTTCACGGCCCAGCAGTCACGTCGAGCGGCGAACATGATCTATGAGGAGTGTGGCGGCTCTGGCCTGCTTGAAAGCTCCGAGCTGCAACGAATCTGGCGCGACGTGAACGCCGCAGCCGCTCATCGGGGTCTCACGTGGGACTGGCAGGCTGACTCCTGGGTGCACGCTTTCCTCGCCTCGCCATCGGCCTAGCAGAGCCGGTCCCATGCGTCCACTCTCCGCACCCAGGTCGTCGTTGCGATCTCGGCGTCACGACGATCGGTTGGGCGCGCGCTCGCGGGGCGGCGGGTTCGCTGCGATAGACCTGCAGCACGACAGTTTCCGGGCAACCCTTGGCCACTTCGCCAGTGGCGTGGTTGTCGTCACGGGGATGGCGTCCGGAACTCCGATCGGATTTACCTGCCAGTCCTTTTTCTCGCTGTCGCTGAGCCCGCCACTGATCGCGATAGCGCCAGGGAAGTCATCGACGAGCTGGCCGTCTATCGCAACCTCGGCAGCATTCTGCGCAAACGTGCTGTCGGCTGATCAGGAAGACCTCGGGCGAACCTTTGCCCGCAGCGGTTGCGACAAATTTGCTCACGTGTCGTGGAGTCCGGCGCTCACGGGCTCGCCGCGACTCGAGGGCGCGATGGCCTGGATCGACTGCCGGATCAGGGAGAGCCACGACGCCGGTGATCACTATCTGGTGGTGGGCTCAGTCGTCGGACTCGGGAATGCGGACGGGAGGCAGCCCTTGCTGTATTTCCGCGGTCAGTTCAACAGCCTTGGCCGTCAGCCGTCCGGCTAGTCCTGGCGGTGCCGAGACAGGGCTCCTCGCTGTTGAGACTCGCCGCCTGATAACCCCCGGGGCACGCCGCGCCACGGTGTCGCATCGTGGTAGTCGCGGCCGTCCTTCGGCAGCAGGCCTCGAACCTGCTCGAGGTCCTCAGCCGTGAAGTCGTACCGGCGCGCGAGCCCCGTGCGCTGGCTGGCCAGCGACCTGCTCCGCAGCGCCAGGAGGACGTCGTCGAAGCCGAGGCTTTCGAGCAGCGCGAGCCGGTCGGCCGCCTCAGCCGGTGAGCACAAGAGGTTGAACACGCCGTCATCGGTCAGCGGCACGTGAGGTCCCCAGAAGTCGATGATGACCGTCGATGCGATCGCGCGCTTGCCGCCGAGGTCGCGGTAGATCTTGATGGACTCACTGAATACCTTTCTCCAGCCGCCGAATTGCGTGCCTGGCCCTCCGGACGCCAGCCACGCGTCGTATTCGGTAGCGGCCCGGCGCAACTGGCGCGGGCTGTGCCAGGAGCCCAGGGCGAAGCGCGGCGGGCCCACCTGCGCGGCCCATGGCGTCCCGCGGTCTACCGCTGAATCGAGGACGACCGGTGTCCCCGGCGCATCGAGTGCAGGGTGGTGCCGATAGAGGGGGCCGACCGGCTCGCCCGCGAAGATCTGCCGGACGCCGTCCATGTGGTCGGCCATCCGGCGGAACCGCGCATCCCAGTCCAGCCCGTTCGCCTCGTACTCGACGCGCTGGCTCCCGGTGCCAAGGCCGAGCGTGAATCGTCCTTTCCCGATTGTCTCGAGCGTGTAGAAGCGCTGCGCCACGTCGTACTTATTGCGGAGCGGTAGCGAGTAGATGCACGTTCCGAGCTCGAGGGCTGGCGAGGTCCCGAGGGCGCAGATTGCCAGATACATCAGCGAGTCCGGGCCGTCCCGGTCAGTGTCGCCTGGGATCGGCGTGTGGTCGCCTAGCCACGCGCCGTCAAGTCCGGCAGCCTCGATCATCTGTGCTCGCTTGACGGTCGCGGGCCCGTCAAGCAGTGCTCCGTCCTTGTCGACGTAGGGGAGGTACATCCCGATTCGCATGGCATTGGTCCCTTGCGTTATGTCGCCAATTCCGGCGTGGCCGAGAGTGCGCCTCGGCTCAGTCAGCGGGGACCGGTTGTGCTCCCCGGACGACGCGGCCTGGGAAGTTTCCGGTTGGCTGACCATCGCGGTGCGTCATCGTTCCGCTGACGAACGTGGCAACGTACCCGTCGGCCTGCTGGAGAATCCGGCGGCCTCCGGCCGGAAGGTCGTGAACCACGTAGGGCGCGCGCAGCCGGACCCGGCCGTAGTCGATCACGTTGACGTCGGCCTTGTAACCGGGCGCGATGCGGCCGCGATCCCGCAGACCCACCGCGTCGGCCGCCTCGGATGTCATGGCTTTGACGACGCTGACCAGCTCGAGCTTCGGGCCACGGGAGCGGTCACGGGACCAGTGGGCCAGCATTGTTGTCGGCCAGCTTGCGTCACAGATCAGGCCGAGATGGGCGCCGCCGTCGCCAAGGCCCAGGATCGTGCTCGGGCTCGACAGCATCTCGTGACATGCCCTGAGCGACCCTTCGAGATAGTTCTGCGTCGCGTGCAAGAACAGCCGCTGACCGTCGTCCTGGAGGAGCAGGTCGTATGCGAATTCTGCGGGAGTAACGCCGGCGCTGGTGGCTCGCGCAGCGATGCTGCTCGACGATGGGTCGGGTTCATAGTCCGGCGGGTCCGTGAGCTCGAACACGGTCTCCCACCGGCGCTGCTCGAGGGCGATGGATTCGGCCAGGATGTTCTCGCGTACGTCGGGACGCCGCAGTTGCGCGATCTTCTGGCCGAGAGGCAAGCCGCCCAGCGCGGCGAAAGTGGGGCACACGCTGAACGGGCTCCGGGTCAGGTCGTGGCCGAGCAGAATGCCTGCCGGGCGCCCGAGTACCTGGCCCTTGATGGGGAGCCCGTCGCTGGTGGCCCGCTCGGTGCGCCCGAGCAGGTCGTGCCAGCCCTCGGGGTAGTCCGGGCGCTGATTCAGGGTGAACGACATTGGTCGGCCGGTCTCGGTCACGAGCCGCCGGAACATGCCGAACTCGGCGTCCACACTCTCATACAGCTCGAAGTCTGAAAGCGCCTGGAAGACGCCGGTGCCGACCTCGGCCATCGCATCGAGGATGCCCCGTAGTTCGTCCTCGGCGGCGCGGACTGTCGGGATCGGCTCGCCGTGGGCGCTGCGCTGCTGGATCGCCCGCGACGTACCAAAGCCGATCGCCCCCGCCGCCAGGGCTTCGCGAGTCAGCCGGGCCATTTCGGCGACGTCCGCAGGCGTCGCGGTCTCCCGCCGAACCGCTCGATCGCCCATCACGAAGACCCGCAGCGCGGAATGCGGCACCAGCGCAGCGACATCGACGTCATGGGCTTGGGCGTCGACCCGATCCAGGTACTCGGCGAAGCTGACCCAGGTCCAGTCGAGGCCCTCGGTCATCACGACCTCGGGTATGTCTTCGACGCCCGCCATGAGGTCGACCAGTTCGTCGTGATCTGCCGGCCTGCACGGAGCGAATCCAACGCCGCAGTTGCCGGTGACGACCGTGGTGACGCCGTGATCCGACGACGGCGTCATCCGGCTCTCCCAGGTGACTTGCCCGTCATAGTGCGTGTGGACGTCGACGAAGCCGGGCGTGACGAGCAAGCCTGCGGCGTCGAACTCGCTACGGCCAGGCGGTAGGCCAGGACCGACCGCTGCGATCGTGCCATCCACGATGGCGATATCGGCAGAGAAGACTTCGGAGCCGGTGCCGTCAGCGATGCAGCCGTTGCGGATGACGAGGTCGTAAGGTCGCCCCATGGACAATTCGTATATGAAAAGCTATGCCATGTCTACACTCCCGGCAGCGGACGGCGCTGCCGGGGGGTGGCAAAGCGGCCGGCCGACCGCTCTTGACAACCGGCTGTGGTCATCTCATATGGTCATGTTGACATCCACATGAGTCGTTTCCCCTAACCCGACCTGATGCCCGACTCCTGCACTGCTTCCAGCTGCCAGCCGGTGGCTGCCGGTGGCTGCCGGAGACCCGCCAGATCCCGCGCATGCAGATCGACGGCAGGCATCAAGCCTGGCTCGCGCTCCGCGCCACGATCGACATCGAGATGGAAAGGTCACCCATGGCGGACCAGGCGATAACCCTGACCGGCAACCCGTCTGCACAATTCGACCTGGCCGCGGATCTCACCGCCCAGCTCGTCGATCTGGTGCGGGAGATTGACTTCGGCGCGCTGCCGAGCGATGTCCAGCGGCGTGCCAGGCACTCGCTGACGGACACCCTGGGCGTCCAGGCGCTGGGGTCGGTGACTGAGCCGGTCGCGATGCTGCGCGGGGTTGTGCTGAACCCGCAGCCCGATGGTGCGACGGTCATGGG
>JASHOE010000092.1 GCA_030041275.1 Streptosporangiaceae bacterium | reverse complement strand
CTGACCGGAACCGAAGAACTGACCGGAACCGAAGAACTGCTGGGAGGCGAGAAGGCATGAGCGGCGCCGATGAGGGGTTCCTGTTCACCTCGGAATCGGTGACGGAAGGCCACCCGGATAAGGTGGCCGACCAGGTTTCCGACGCGATCGTGGACGCCGCGCTGGCCCAGGACCCGCGGTCCGCGGTGGCGGTTGAGACGCTGCTGACCACCGGGCTGGTCGTGCTGGCCGGTGAGATCACCACCACCGCGGTCCTCGACTTCGCCGCGATCGCCCGCCAGGTGATCTGCGAGATCGGGTACGACACCGGGGACTTCGGCTTCGACGGCAACGCGGTCGGCGTGATCACGGCGCTGGACAAGCAGTCGCCCGACATCGCCCGCGGGGTAGCGGAGTCGCACGACGCGCGGACCCTGGGCCGCACCGATCCGTTCGACGCGGTGGGCGCGGGCGACCAGGGCATGATGTTCGGCTACGCGACCAGCGAGACCCCGGAACTGATGCCGATGCCGATCCTGCTGGCGCACAAGCTGGCGCGGCGGCTCGCGCGGGTTCGCCGCGACGGGCTGCTCCCGTACCTGCGGCCGGACGGCAAGACCCAGGTCACGGTGCGCTACGACGCCGCAGGCCGGCCGGTACGGGTCGAGAAGGTGCTCATCTCCACCCAGCACGAGGACGGCGTGGAGGCGAAGCTTCCCGACGCGCTGTGGGAGCACGTGGTGACGCAGGCGCTGCCGCCGGACCTTTACGACGCGGCGGCGCTGCGCAAACAGTTCTACGTCAACCCGACCGGGCGGTTCGTGATCGGCGGGCCCGTCGGCGATACCGGCCTCACCGGCCGCAAGATCATCGTCGACACGTACGGCGGGTACGCCAGGCATGGCGGTGGCGCGTTCTCCGGCAAGGATCCGTCGAAGGTCGACCGCAGCGCCGCATACGCAGCGCGGCATCTGGCCAAGAATGTGGTGGCGGCTGGTCTCGCCCGCCGCGCCGAGGTCCAGGTGGCCTACGCGATCGGGGTGGCCAGGCCAGTGTCGCTGCTCGTGGAGACCTTCGGCACCGAGCGGGTGAGCCGGTCGGAGATTATGCGGCTCGTGACCGACCAATTCGACATGCGCCCGGCCGCGTTCCGCCGCGAGCTGAACCTGCATCGCCCGATCTACTCGCAGACGTCCGCCTACGGCCACTTCGGTCGCACCGACGTCGACCTGCCGTGGGAGCGCACCGATCGCGCGGCCTCGCTCCGCGCGGCGGCCGGGCTCCCCGCCCCGGCCGGGGACACCGGGCCGGCCGATACCGTCGCCGCCGTGGTGTAAGGATGACGAGCCTGGCCGAACAGCCAGCAGCCGCCGCTGGCGGCGCAGTCGCCGGAGCATCCGGGCCCGACATCGCCAGGCTCGTCATGTGGTGCCAGGACCGGCCCGGGATCGTCGCGAGCGTCGCCTCCTTCCTGCATCGGAACGGGGCCAACATCGTGCAGTCGGACCAGTATTCGAGCGACCCGACGGGCGGCCGGTTTTTCCTGCGGGTGGAGTTCCACTTGCCTGCGGCGGCCGCCCGGCTCGCCGCGCTGGAGCGCGCGTTCGCCACCGAGGTGGCCGCCGGCCTCGGTGCGCAGTTCCGGCTTCGCGACAACGCGGTGCGCTCCAGGGCCGCGCTGTTTGTCTCCCGGTACGACCACTGCCTGCTCGACCTGCTGTGGCGGGAGCGGCGCGGCGAGCTGCCGATACAGACCGTCCAGGTGGTCTCCAATCACGAGAACCTGCGCACCGACGTTGCCTCGTTCGGCGTTCCGTATGAATACATCCCGGTAACGCGAGACACCAAGGCCGAAGCCGAGCGACGCGAGCTCGAGCTGCTGCGCGGCCGCGTCGACCTGATCGTGCTCGCGCGGTACATGCAGGTACTTTCGTCAGACTTCCTCGCCCGGTGCGGCGTGCCGATCATCAACATCCACCACTCCTTCCTCCCGGCCTTCGCCGGGCGCAGGCCTTACGAGCGGGCGAAGGAGCGCGGCGTGAAGCTGATCGGCGCTACCGCCCACTACGCCACCGAGGACCTGGACGAAGGCCCGATCATTGAGCAGGACGCAGTCAGGGTGTCGCACCGGGACAGCGTGGCTGAGCTCACGCGTCGAGGCGCCGACATCGAGCGCACCGTGCTGTCGCGCGCCGTCACCTGGCACTGTCAGGACCGCGTGCTGCTCGACGGCGGCATCGCGGTCGTTTTCTGACCTTTGGTCCCTGAATTAGACTGCGTCGATCCCGGCCCCGTACGACGACCGTGCGGGGACCAAAGCTCCTGACATCCGCCCCGACTGGCCCTCCCCCGGTAGAGGCGAACAGTGCCAGCATGATGATCAAGAGGCGGTGGCTGACATGACGGCGAGCGAACGGCGCAAAGCGCAGGCGGTCGCGCGAGCGGCTCGCCTGGCGGTTCGGGAGGACGAGACCGGTCGGCAGGCGCTAGCCGATCTTTGGACCGAGACATTCGAGGAAGGCCGGCTAGCCGCCCTCGAGGAGCTGCGAGATCGCGTCTGTGTGTGCATGAAGTAATCGCGTCGCGCAGCAGGACCCGCGCGCCTTACCCTAGTTTCATGGCTAGCTTCCTGAGCCTGCTTCTCAACGGGCCGCGCTGACGAACAATCGTCCGCGTGGCCGCCCCTCGTTGTCCGAGGGGCTTTTTCATTTCTCCCGCACAACGGCGAACGGGCGAAGGAGACAGGCGATGACCAACCAGCGGACCGAGCCGGCGTTCCGGTATAACGCCCGGCTGGCCGAGCAGATCGAATCACGCTGGCAGGATCGGTGGGAAGCCGACGGTACGTTCCACGCGCCGAACCCAGCCGGGTCGCTGTCGGCTGGATTCGATCGCCTGGCTGGCAGGCCCAAGTTCTTCGTGGCGGACATGTTTCCCAACGCGAGCGGCACCGGCATCCATGTCGGCCACCCCATCGGGTACATCGCCACCGACGTCTACGCCCGCTACCTGCGGATGACCGGACACCACGTGCTGCATGCGATGGGCTTTGATGCCTTCGGGCTGCCTGCCGAGCAGTTTGCGCTGGAGACGGGCCAGCATCCGAGTGTGGCCAGCCGCCACAACATCGACACCATGCGGGCGCAGCTGCGCCGCCTGGGCATGGGCTACGACCCCCGGCGCAGCGTGGAGACTGCCGACCCGCGCTTCTACCGGTGGACCCAGTGGATCTTCCTGAAGATCTGGGATAGCTGGGTTGACGAACGGACCGGGCGAGCCCGGCCCATTACCGATCTGGTTGCCGAGTACGCCTCGGGTCAGCGCCAGGTGCCCGGCGGTGGCGCCTGGGTAGAGCTGACACAAGCGCAACAGCGCCGCCTGGTCGATGAACGCAGGCTGGCCTACATCGCCGAGGAGCCGGTCAACTGGTGTCCAGGGCTGGGCACAGTGCTGGCCAACGAGGAGATAACCGCCGAGGGCCGCAGCCACATCGGCAACTTCCCGGTCTACCGGCGTCCGCTGCGGCAGTGGATGATGCGCATCACCGCGCTGGCGCCCAGGCTGATCGACGACCTGGATGGGCTGGCGTGGCCGGAGAACATCAAGCGGCTGCAGCGGAACTGGATTGGCGCGAGCGACGGTGCGGATATCGCCCTGTCTGTTGCTGCTGACCCGGAGTGCCGGATCGACATCTTCACCACCCGGCCCGACACCCTGTCTGGCGCGACCTTCGTGGTACTGGCCCCGGAGCACCCGCTGGTGGATCGCCTGGTCAGCGACGCGTGGCCGGCGGGCACGCCAGACCAGTGGCGCGGGCGGCCGCCTGCGCAGGACCCGAGGACGGCAGTCGCCGCCTGCCGGGCCGCGACTGCCCGGCTGAGTGACCGGCAGCGCACGGCCGGCGGCCCAGCCTCCGGAGCGTTCACCGGGGGTTACGCGATGAACCCGGCCACCGGCGAGCCGATCCCGGTCTTCGTGGCCGACTACGTCCTGCTGGGCTACGGCACCGGCGCCATCATCGCGGTGCCCGCGCACGACGACCGCGACGCGCACTTCGCAAAGGCGTTTGGGCTGCCGGTCCGGCCGGTCACCGGGCCCGACGGCGAGTATGTCGAGGCGCCCGGTCCCAGGCTGGCCGGCCTGGAAACCGGCGCGGCGATCGACGCTACGGTCTCCTGGCTGGAACGGGCTGGGTTCGGCCACGCGGCCCGGCGTTACCGGCTGCGCGACTGGCTGTTCTCCCGCCAGCGGTACTGGGGTGAGCCGTTCCCGATCGTGTACGACGAAGACGGAACGCCGATCGGGCTGCCCGAGCAGGAATTGCCGGTGCTCATCCCCGAGCTGACCAACTTCCGGCCCGAGCCCGATCGGGGTGACTACAGCGAGCCGGTGCCGCCGCTGGCTCGCGCAACGGACTGGGTGAGTGTCGAACTGGACCTGGGCGACGGGCGGCGCACCTATCGGCGTGAGCTGAACACGATGCCGCAGTGGGCCGGATCCTGCTGGTACTACCTGCGCTACGCCGACCCCGACAACGGCCACGCCTTCGCCGACCCGGACGTGGCACGGTACTGGCTGGCACCGGGTGGCGTCGACTTGTATGTCGGCGGTGCCGAGCACGCTGTCCTGCACCTGCTGTACGCGCGGTTCTGGCACAAGGTGCTGTACGACTTGGGGCTGGTCGCCACGCCAGAGCCGTTCGCGCGGCTGGTAAACCAGGGCATGGTCACCGCTGAGGCGTTCACCGACGAGCGGGGCGGCTACGTCCCGGCCGCCGAGGTGACGCTGGGTCCGGGCGACTCGGCCAGCTACCGCGGCCGACCAGTCTCCAGGCACTCGGGGAAGATGGGCAAGAGCCTGAAGAACGGCATCAGCCCGGACGCCATGTACCAGCAGTATGGGGCGGACTCGCTGCGCCTGTATGAGATGGCGATGGGGCCGATCGAGTCCGATAAGCCATGGCGGACCGACGACATGGTCGGGGTGCACAGGTTCCTGCAGCGGCTATGGCGCAGCATGGTCGACGAGCAGTCCGGCGAGCTGGCGGTGAGCGACGCGCCGCTGGATGAGGACACGCTGCACACGTTGCACGCGACGATCGCCGCCGTGCGCGCAGACTTTGAGGTGCTGCGATTCAACACCGCGATCGCGCGGCTGATGGAGCTGACCACGACGGCTGCGAGGATCTCAGCCGGAGCGGGCGGGCTGCCGCGGAACCTGGCGGAGCCGCTGGTGCTGATGGTGGCGCCGCTGGCACCGCATATCGCGGAGGAGCTGTGGTCCCGCCTGGGGCACACCGAGTCGCTGGCCTACGTCGACTACCCGGCGGCGGACTCCGAACTGGCGGCCAAGCCTTCGATCACCCTGCCGGTTCAGGTCAACGGCAGGACCCGGTTCACCATCACGGTGCCGTCCGGAGCGACCAAGGATGCGATCGAGTCAGTGCTGGCCGGGTGCCCGGAGTTCGCCGACCACACCGAGGGCCATCCGATCAAGCGACTGGTGATCGTGCCGGGCCGGATCGTGAACGTGGTGATCGCCGACTCAGCGCCCGCCCGCTAGCGGCCTTGCCGCTGGCCCGGCAGGCGTGCTGACGAGGACGGCTAGGCGATACTGAGGCAGAATTCAGCACGCGACGGTCTTCCCCGAGCGAAGGAGCCGCCATGGGCAGGCTAGACAGCAAGGTCGCGCTCATCACCGGCGGGGAAAGCGGCATCGGGCTGGCGACGGCCCGGCTGTTCGTTGCCGAGGGAGCCCTGGTGCACCTGGCCGGGCTGCGGAGGGACCAGCTCGCGGCGGCAGCCGAGGAGCTCGGCGCAGACCGAGTCGGCTGGAGCGTCACCGACGTCACCGAGGAAGACCAGGTCATCGCCGCGCTCGCGCAGGTGACCAACCGGTTCGGCAGTCTCGACGTGCTGTTCAGCAACGCCGGCATTAGCGGCCCTATCGTGCCGATCACCGAGTTCCCCACCGATGATTTCCGGCGCGTGCTCGACGTGCACATCCTCGGCGCGTTTCTCATGCTCAAACACGGCCTGCCCGTCATGCGCGACGGCGGCAGCGTCATCATCACCTCCAGCATCGTGGGCCTGACGTCCGCCAACGGCATCGCTGGCTACGCGACGGCCAAGCACGGGCAGGTCGGCCTCATGCGCACGGTCGCGAGAGAGGGCGTGGCGCGCGGCATCAGGGTGAACACGATCCACCCCGGCCCCACAGACACCCTGTTCCAGCAGGACATCGAGGTACGGGCGACCGGTGCGCCGGCGGCCGATGCGGCGCGGATATTCGACGGAATGATCCCGATGGGCCGCCACGCCACCCCGGAGGAGATCGCCCGCTCGGTGCTTTACCTCGCCTCCGATGACAGCTCGTTCGTGACGGGCACGACACTCTCCGTCGATGGCGGGATGATCATCTAGGCGGCGGTTCGCTCGTTCATGGATGCCTGTCCGGTGCCCCTGGGACAGCACCAGATCGGCATCCATGACCGCCGTAACGGGCCGGTGGCCGCTCGCGAGGGTTCAGCTTCGCACCGTTCCGTCCCACTGCCAGTCCCCGGTCCGGCGCGGCAACGCACCCAGGGCGGCGCGGCCGCAGCAGTAGAGCAGGACGTCAGCGGGGTCGCCGGTGGGCGCGTGCGGAAACAGCCGGGCGATCACCGGCGGGGCGAGCGCGGCCGGCGGGCGCCACGCATCCGCGGGGTTGAGCCCGCGCACGGCGTCGAAGGTGTGGATCAGCGTCTCCACGACGCCCATGGCGGCGAACCCTGCGGCGTCCGAGAGACCGTAATTGTGATGCGCACGTACTCGCGGGTCAGCGGATCGCGCGATGCGGTTCAGCAACTCGGCGTGCGCGCTCAGGGCCGCCAGCAGCCGCGGCGCCGAGGCTGAGTCGTCGAGGGCGAGCTCGGTGCACAGGTAGGAGTCGGGCTGACCGTAGACGATCTGCATCGTGTAGAAGTACAGGCAATCAATCATGTGAAGTGCGGTCTTGCGGCAGCTCCACTCCAGATCGGCGGCCCGCACCCGCTGCCAGTCCAGGTCGCCGTAGGGCGTCAGGGCAGCAACGGCGGCGCTGGCCGCGCCGGGCACATCGGCTATCTCCGTCATATCGGTCAGTCAATCAGAAGTGGTGCAGTGCACGAGCCGTCGATGGTTGCCTGTCGGCAGGTACTTTCGGCATCGGGTTGCGGCCCGCTAGCGTGCAACCTATGACCATTGCGACACGAAAGCTCGGCCGCACCGGCGCAGACGTGACGATCCTCGGTTATGGCGCGATGGAGCTGCGCGGCCAGCCGCGCGGGCCCGCCGTCGCGGACGACGACGCGGGCCGGGTGCTGAATGCAGTGCTGGACGCCGGCATCAACCTGATCGACACCTCGGTCGACTACGGTCGCAGCGAGGAGCTGATCGGCCGGTACGTCGGGCATCGGCGCGATGAGTACTTTCTGGCCTCCAAGTGCGGCTGCCCGTTGCAAATGCCGCCGGGCACGCCCCCGCCCTACCCGCACGACTACTCGCCCGCCAACGTCCGGGCGGACGTGGAGCAGAGTTTGCGCCGACTTGGCACCGACCGGCTCGACCTCGTCCAGGTGCACATGTCACCGAGCCGTGCCCAGCTGGAGGCCGACGACACGGTACTGACACTTCAGGAGCTGAAAGACGCGGGCAAGGTGCGCTTCATCGGGATGTCCGGCACCCTGCCGAACTTGCCTGACCACATCGCCATGGGGGTGTTCGACGTGTTCCAGATCCCCTACTCGGCGATCCAGCGAGAGCACGAGCAGCTGATTACCGAGGCCGCGGCCGCCGGCGCGGGCACGCTCATCCGCGGCGGAGTCGCCCGCGGCGCGCCCGCCGTCGACAAGGCCTGGCGGCAGGGTCCGATCGGCCTGCCCGAGGGCGAGGGCCAGCGCCGCTGGGAGGATTCCGAGCTGGACGGTGCGCTCAACGGCATCAGCCGGATGGAGTTCATGCTGCGCTTCACCCTCAGCCACCCAGGCCTGTCCACGACCATCGTCGGCACAGCGAACGTCGACCACCTGCGGGCCAATGTCGCCGCGGCTGAGCAGGGCCCGCTGCCCGCTGACGTCTATAGCCAGGCAAAGGAGCGTCTCGCGGACTAGGCACGGTTTGCTGGCGACGACCGCCGCGTCGCAGACCGGTGTCAGCCAGGACGTCCCTGGCTGATGATCCGGATCGGCGACCCGGCCAGGAACGCTGCGATGTCCTCCACCACCTGGCCGTACATCTCCCTGAAGCCGGCCTCGCTGACGTACCCGAAATGCGGGAGGAGCACGACGTTGTCCAGCGCTGTGAGCGGGTGACCAGCCGGCAACGGCTCAGTGTCGTAGACATCAAGCCCGGCGCCTGCGATGGTGCCGTCTCGCAGCGCCGCGACGAGAGCCTGCTCGTCGAGGATCGGACCGCGCGAGGTGTTGACGAGCACCGCGGTGGGCTTCATCTGCGCGAGGTCGGCCGCCTGGAACAGACCGCGCGTCCGGTCGCTCAGCACAAGGTGGATCGACAGGACATCAGCGGCGGACAGCAGCTCTGCCTTACTGACCAGGCGGGCGCCAGCAGCGGCTGCGCGCTCGTCGGTGAGGTGCTGGCTCCACGCGATGACGTTCATGCCGAACGCCCGCGCTGGCCCGACCATGGCCGAGCCGAGGTGCCCGAGCCCGGCGAGGCCGAGGGTCCGGCCGGCCAGGTTGACCGGGAGGTCCAGCTGCCATTTCCCGGCGCGCATCGCCCGGTCCTCGATCGGCACGCGCTTGCACACCGCGAGAATGAGCGCCCACGCCACCTCGGCAGTGCTTGGTACTCCCGGTGGCGGTCCTCCGTCGGCATGTCCGGTTCCGCAGTAGACGACACCTGCCTGGCGCAGGTAGGCGTCGTCCACGGCGGCGTTGCGGACACCGGTGGTCACGAGTAGCCGGAGGCGCGGCAGCCGCTCAAGCACCGGCCGGCCGAAGCGGCTCCGTTCCCTCATGAGCACCAGCACATCGAAATCGGCTAGCGCCTCAGCGAGGACGGTCGGGTCGATGCGTTCGGAAAAGAAGACCACGTCGACGCCGGGCCCGAGCGAGCCCCAGTCGGCGAAGTCGCTCGCCCGGCGCTGATAGTCATCCAGCACCGCAACCCTGACAGCCGGATCTGTTGGCACGGCATGAAACCCTACCGGGATCCGGCGGCAGCGGCGCGCGCTCCGCGCCGCCGCCGTCACCGCTACCCGCGCGCGCCCTGCAGCTGGCGCCCGCCCGCCATCTCGCGCTTGATCCAGTTGTCGATGATCTCGTCGCTCTCCCACGACGTGATCAGCGCATACCGCGGCTTCGGCCCTGGGTGCCAGACAACGTGCCAGAGCCGCTCGGTGTCGATGACCAGCTGCAGGCCCGGATGCAGCCGGATGCGCGACTCCGTTGCCGGATCTTCCTTGTCCTCGCGCAGGATGAACACCGACTGGCCTGCGGTGTCGTCCAGCTCGAGCCACGACCGGATCACCCAGCCGGTGCCGTCTGGGTTAAGCCGGTTGTTGTCGTCGCGGTGCAGCTGGCGCAACGCCGTCGCCTCGTCGCTGGGGTTGAGCTTGATCACACGCACCCGGCCGTAGTTGCCGCCGATGTTCTCGACGTAGCGCGCCAGACTCGGCGCGATCTTGCGATTGACTGTCCAGATCCCGTCTTTGTCCGCTTTGCCGTGGTCCCAGAAGCCGCGACAGTCCATCTCGCCCGTTGCCGATGCCAGCGGGGCGAAGTTGGTGTCGCCACCGCTCTTCCAGTCCATGTACTCCAGCGACTCCCACTCGTCCGGGGAAATCCGCGGACCCTTGAAATCACCGAGGACGACGTAACCCTTTTCCGCCATGATGTCGAGCTTGTGATGCATGCTGTACCCCCGTCGCAGCTGGCACTTCACGCCGGGTGCGCTGACCCGGACTCGACTCCTATTTCCTGCGCCAATGCACCTGACGCTGCCTCGCATCGCCGCTGCCGAGGCCATTGCGGGATTTTTGAATGCTGGTTACCTCGAGGCCGCGCAGCTCAAGGCGAGGTCAAGAGCACCACAACGGCTTAACCATCAGTTAATCCGCGCACGGCTGCCAGAAAGCTCTGCGTCGGGCGTCAGCGCACGATCAGGTACACCAGGCTGCCGAGGCCCGCCACCAGGCAGTAGATGCCGAACGGGGTGAGCGAGCCGGACTGCCGGAAATACCTGACGAGAAACCGCACAGACAGGTAGGCGCCGACAAAGGACAGCACGCTGCCGACCAGGATCTGGCCATGGATCCCGTTACCGAGCGAGCCGAGCAAGTCCGACGGGATCTTGAGCACGCCTGCAGCCAAGATCACCGGCGCGGACAACAGGAATGAGTACCGGACGGCATCCTCGCGAGACAACCCGCGGAGCATTCCGCCGACTGTGACGATGCCGTCCCGGCTGATGCCCGGCAGCAATGCGAAGATCTGTGCGGATCCGATCAGCACGGCCTGGACGTAGCTCATCACCGACAGCCGCGCGTCGGCAGCGACCGCCGCCGCCTCCTCCTCGTAACGGACCGCCCGCTGGCCGGACGCGTGACGGCCAGCCGGGCCCTGATGACTGATTGCGCCGCGCTCACTCGCGGGCGCGTAGCTGCCCGGTCGGGCCGCCGTCACCCCGACCCCGGCCGCCCCCGCGGCTGCGACGCCCAGCGCTGGTACGCCCACCGCAGGGGCCGGCTCAGGCGCCGGGGTCGCTGGCGCGGGCTTGGCAGCGAGACGTGCTCGCCGCAGTCGCTCACCGCCCAGCAGGATGAGACCGTTGATAGCCAGGAAGATAGCTGTGGGTATCGGCTTGCTGAATACCACCCGGAAGAGGTGCTCGAGGGCCAGACCCGCGATACCTACCGGGACCGTAGCCAGGACGATCATCCAGGCGAGTCGCTGGTCAGGAGTGGCCACCCGCCGCTCAACCACCGAGCTGGCGAAGCCGGTGATGATCCGCAGCCAGTCGCGCCAGAAGTACGCGATCATGGCGAGGGCGGTCGCCACGTGCAGCCCGACGATGAAGGCCAGATAGGGCGACTCTGGCGCCGATACGTTCAGGTCTTGTGCCCAGCTGCCACCGATGAGCGCGGGGATCAGCACGTTATGACCAAGGCTGGAAACGGGGAAGAGCTCGGTCACGCCCTGAACGAGGCCGACGACCATGGCCTCGGCATAGGTCATGTGCGACATTTGGCCCGCTTTCTCTGCCGCCCGGCCGGAGTGACTTCTACATGCGTGTAGATGATACCGCCGGGGTCGCGGCGTGCGACCGGGCCGGCACTCTACACTGACCCGCAGGACCGCCCGGCAGATACTCAGCAGGCGAGCTGACCAAGGACCGCACCGTGACCAATGACCACGACCCGCAGCCACCGGGCAGCTCCCGGCGCGCGGCCGGTGAGCTGGCGGCTGCAACCCTTGCGGTGCTGCAAGCGGCCGATCGCTCCCTGACGCCTGGTGAAGTACTGGACCGGCTAGGTGGTGGACTCGCCTACACCACGGTGGTGACGATCTTGTCGCGGCTGCATGCCAAGGGCGTCCTCACCAGGCTGCGATCAGGTCGCGCATACTCCTACGCCCCGGTCACCGACGAGCCCGGCCTAGCAGCCAGGCGGATGCGGGGCGTGCTGGACGCCGAGTCGGACCGCGAGGCGGTGCTCGCCAGGTTCGTATCGGAGTTGTCCGCAGCCGACGAGCACGCGCTCAGGCGCATGCTCGGTGAGCATGACTCAACCGGCTGACGACCGATGCACGTCCTCTACTGGCTGCCCCTCGTTATCCCGCTGATCGCGGCCATGGCCGCTCGCCCGCTCGCTGACCGGCTTCCGCCGCGGACCGCGACCTGGCTGCTCGCGAGCGGCGCGGTGGTGCTGGCCGGGGCCAGCTGCGGCGTCCTGGGAGTCCTCGCGCTGGCCGCTGCGCTCCGCCTTCCGTTCGTCGACGCGATGGGCGGCATGTCGCTCAGCGCCGTCAGCCAGCGCGATCCGGCGTCGCTCCCCCTCGGGATCTTCGCGAGTGCGCTGCTCGCTGCCGCCGCAATCGCCGCTTGCCGGGCGGCGTGGCTGCGAACAGCAGCTCTCATCGCGGCGCATCGCCAGACCCGCCGCATGCCGCGGACCGGCGCCCGCGCCAGCTCCGTCGACGCCGTGATCGTCGACGACGACAGCGTGGACGCGTATACGGTGCCCGGCTGGCCGAGCCGGATCGTCGTGACCTCGGGCATGCTGGCCGCGCTAGGCCCGGCTGAGCGTGACGTCATGCTCGCGCACGAACGGGCGCACGCTTCCGCGTGCCACTACCTGTTCACCGCAGTAGCCCGGCTAGCCGCGGCGGCAAACCCGCTGCTCGGCCCCCTCGCGACCGAGATCAGCTTCAGCGTCGAGCGGTGGGCCGACGAGAACGCTGCCGCCGCCGCCGGCAGCCGCTCCATGGCAGCCCGCACGATCGCCAAGGCTGCGCTCGCGGCCACGTCGGCGTCGACGGCCCGCGCGAGGTCGGTTGCGCTGCTTGGCGTCGTGCCGTCGGCACCTGCCAACCGGGGCGCTGGTCATGTGCCACGGCGGGTGGCAGCGCTGCTCGCGCCGCCGCCCAGGCGCAGACTGCTGCTTGTCGTCCTCGCAGTCGCACTCGTCGCCATCGCTGGCCTCTCGGCCCTCGATGCCGCGCATGACCTGCACAGCATGATCGAACTCGCTCAGGCCGCCGCTGCCTAGCGATCGCGGGCCCGCGACGGTCAGCGGGGCGGTGTCCGCTCTCTGGCTCTGGTCTGGGCAGCGTTTGCGGCCGACTCGCGGCGAAAGGAACGTACCCGGATGACCACGAACGCCGTGATCCCCACCACGACAACCGCAGCCAGAACGTACCCGGCGAGCGACAGGTCGTGCTCGACGGAGTGCCACGCCGAGCCCACCCCGTAGCCGATGCTGGCAATCACACTGCCGTAGACCAGCGTCCCGATCAGGCTGAGCACGCCAAAGCGCAGCGCCGGCACGCCGGCGAAGCCGGCCGCGACGGAGGCAAAGGAGCGCACGAACGGCAGCGCACGGGCGACCGGTATGGCCCACGAGCCGCGGCCTGCCAGGAACCGCTCGGTGCGGTCTAGGTCGGCCTTAGTGATCAGCAGGTACCGGCCAAAGCGCTCGACGGCTGGCCGCTCCACGACGCGTCCGACCCCGTAGGACACGTAGGATCCGGCCAGTTCCGCGACTGTGCCGGCGATGATCACAAGCGCCAGGTTCAGGTGACCCTGATAGGCCAGCACTCCGGCGAAGCCGAAGGTGATCTCCGAGGGTATGGGCACGCAGCATGCCTCGAGGAAGCCGAGCAGCACCACCGCGGCGTAGCCAGCGTGGATGAGGAACGAATCCATGGCCGCCCTCGGGATGAGTAGGGGGTGGCGCCCTAACTTCTACATAGCTGTAGATATTGTAGCGCGTGACCACTGATGGATGTCACGGCAGGGACGTGATTCCCCGCACTGCCGGATCGGCACGCGGCGGGTGATGCTGATGGTGTCGGCACGCGGTGCCCCTTTTTTCGGCAGGAACTGGCTGCCGGAAGCGTTGCGTGCCGCGTGCCGGGGGACGGGGTTACGGGTCGGCACGACCATCGCACGGGGCGAAGGGATCTTAAGGGTGAGTAACGCGCGTGGCAATCCGACGCGGTCCGGGGAACGTCCAGCATCGAGCGAGGAGACCAGGTCCAGCCCGCGGGGAACCGGTCCGCACGGCCCGTTTGGCTGGCTCGGCCGCGCTGTCGTGCGCCATCCATGGCGGGTGATTGCCCTGTGGGTCATCACCGCCGTCGCGATCATCGCCACCTCACCAGGCCTGCCGACAACGACTAACGAGAGCAGTTTCCTGCCGCAGAGCTACGAGTCGATCCGGGCGCAGAATCTCCAGGACGCGGCGTTCCCGCAGCAAGGCCACGTCACCGCCGATGCGGCCATCATCGTCTTTGCCCGGGCCGACAACGCGCCACTGACCGCCGCTGACTCAGCGAGGGTCGCCTCGATTGCAGCGCACCTGAATGGCCGCCGCATCCGCGACGTCGTCGCCATCACTGCGGGCTCGCCGTCGCCGAACCGGCTTGTCCAGACAGCGCTCGTGGCGATGCCCAACGGCGTTGTCAACGGCACGGGAGCGGCTGCTGGTGACGCTGTCCGGACGCTACGCGCGGATATCAAGCCGCTTATGCCAGGCACCGGGCTGACCGAGGGCGTGACAGGCGCCGCGGCGGAGCAACTCGACAGCCAGCAGTCCAGCGATAACGCTCAGAAGATCGTTTTGCTCGCCACGCTGATCCTCATCCTGATCTTGCTGCTGCTGATCTTCCGCAGCCCCATCATCGCGGTTTTGCCGCTCTTGGTGATCGCTCTGGTGTCTCAGGTAGCGACCGGCCTGATCAGCGACGTGAACAAGGCCCTCGACCTGAACGCCGACAGCTCGGTCTCGACCATCCTCATCGTGGTGCTGTTTGGCATCGGCACCGACTACATCCTGTTCCTGATGTTCCGATACCGGGAGCGACTGCGCGCGGGCGAGAACGCCAAGCAAGCCATGATCAGCGCCGTGGAACGCGTCGGCGAGGTCATAGCCTCGGCCGCCGGCGTCGTCATCGTCGCGTTCCTGGCCTTGCTGCTTTCCACCCTCAGCGTGCTGCGGTCGCTCGGCCCTACGCTGGCGATCGCCGTCGCCGTGACGCTGCTCGCCGGTCTCACCCTGGTTCCAGCCGTGGTCTCGCTCCTCGGCCCGCGGGTGTTCTGGCCGTCGAAAGTGTGGCGGCGAGAGCCGAAGGCCGCGCGTTTTGCCGCGATCGGCGCCGCGCTGGGTCGTCGCCCCGCGGCGTTCGCCACGGTTGCGGGGCTTGTGCTGGTGGTGCTGGCCATCGGCGCGTTCGGCTACAAGGCCACGTTCGACCTGTCCTCGGCCGGAATCCCGGGCAACGCCGAATCGCAGACAGCGTTGAAGACCCTCGAGACGGGCCTGCCGCCAGGCGCCACCGATCCCACCATCGTGCTGCTGCACAGCACGACCGGTGCGCCGCTGCCCGCTGCCGACCTCAGCAGGTACGAGGCCAGGCTCGCCGGGCTGCCTGGTGTCGGAGCGGTCGCCCCGGCGAAGGTCAGCGCAGACCGTGCGACCGCTGCCTACGACGTGACCCTCTCCTATAACCCGGAGTCCACGGCGGCGGTGAATGTGCTGAAGAACAGTGTGCGGCCGGGAGCGCACGCCGCTGCGCCAACTGGAACTAACGCGCTGGTCGGAGGCACCACTGCCGTCTTCGCCGACATTCAGCGGGCCATCAACCACGACTACGCTGTCGTGTTCCCGACGGCGGCGATCATCATCCTGATCATCCTCGCCCTGCTGCTGCGCAGCGCGGTCGCGCCGTGGTACCTGATGGCATCGGTGGGGCTCGGGTTCGCCGCGACTCTCGGCGCGAGCGTGCTGGTGTTCCAGGTGCTCGGCAATCAGCCCGGCCTAGTGTTCCTCCTGCCGGTGTACATGTACCTGTTCGTGGTCGCGCTTGGGACGGACTACAACATCCTCATGATCGCGCGGCTGCGCGAGCAGGCGAGGGAGGGCATGGAGCCCCGCCAGGCCGCCGCCGTCGCGCTGCGCCACGCTGGGCCTACGATCGGCGCGGCTGGCCTCATCCTGGCAGGCACCTTCGCCTCGCTGACGCTGGCCGGGAACACCATCCTGGCGCAACTCGGGTTCGCCGTGTCCTGCGGCATCGCCCTGGCCGCGTTCGTGATGGCGATGTTCTTCGCGCCGAGCCTCACGGCGCTGATCGGCCACCGCGCCTGGTGGCCGGGACACGCGGACAAGCCTGCCAGCCAGCGCTAGTGAGTGCCGTAGCGGGGCACGCGATGTGACAGGATGCCTCGCCATGAGCGATGACCAGCGTCATGCTGCTGCGCGCGCCGGCGCGGCGCCTCGCTGGTCCCTGATACGCGAGCCGCTGGACTGGGACTTCTATCCCGCAGACGTGCTCCGGCTAGTGCGAGCCGACGCCCACCCGGCGGCCCTCTTCGGTGCGTGGGCTGGCGGCAGCGACGTGATCTGCGCCGAGCCGACGGCGACCCGGCGCGGCCCTGACCAGCCGTGGGATGCGCTGGATGAGCGATGGCCGCCGCCCGCCATCGCGGGTCCGGACAGCTCAGTCGACCCGCAGTTCGGTGGCGGCTGGCTCGGCTACCTCGGATTCGCCCTGGCTGGAGCCGTCCAGCCGGTCCCGCCGGCGCCCGGGGACGCCCGGCGGCTGCCGGCCTCGTGGCTGGGCTTCTACGACCATGTGCTGCGCCGCGACCGAGCGTCCGGGCGGTGGTTCTTCGAGGCGCTCGCGACGCCAGATCGGGCGGCGGCGCTCGAGCAGCGACTCGCAGACCTGCGTCGCCGCGCTCGCCAGCCGATCCCGGAGCCGCGACCTTATCGGTGCGGGCAGTTCGGGCTGATCCCGGATGCGTCCGAGCACAGGTCGGCGGTCCGCCGCGCTGTCGATTACATCGGGCGGGGCGACATCTTCCAGGCCAACATCTGTCTCCGGCTCGAGACGGATTTCGATGGCCACCCGCTGGACGCCTTCTGCGCGGCGGTGACTGTCCTGGATCCGCCGTACGCGGCGTTTCTGCAGCCGTCAGGCGACAGCGCCGTTGCTAGCTTGTCGCCCGAGTTGTTCTTGCGCCGGGTGGCCGACACCGTAGTGTCCCGGCCCATCAAGGGCACCTGCGCGCGACCAGCCGACGAGCGGGACGCCGCAGCGGCCCGAAGCAGGCTGGAGCGATCGGCCAAGAACCGGGCCGAGAACGTGATGATCGTGGACCTCATGCGCAACGATCTCAGCCGCGTCTGCGAGCCCGGCAGCGTCGCGGTGCCGAGGCTCGTTGTCGCGGAGCCGCACCCAGGGGTCTGGCATCTGGTCTCGGAGGTGCGAGGCCAACTCCGCGCCGGGACTAGCGACGGCGATCTGATCAGAGCGACGTTCCCGCCTGGATCGGTGACGGGTGCCCCGAAGGTTCGCGCGCTGGAGGTGATTCATGAGCTGGAGGCGACACCACGAGAGATATATACGGGCGCGATCGGCTACCGCAGCCCGGTCGCCGGCCTGGAGCTCAGTGTCGCCATCCGCACGTTCGAGTTCCGGTCCGGGCGGGTCTGGCTGGGCGCGGGGGGCGGGATCGTCGCAGCCTCGCGGCCCACGGCCGAGTTTCGGGAGTGCCTGCTCAAGGCGACGCCGCTCGTCGACGCGCTAGGCGGCACTCTTGCGCATCGCGCCAGCGCAGGGGCCGAGCCCGAACCTGGCCTGCGGCCACGACCAGCGGCCGGGATCTTCACCTCGCTGCTCGTGCGCGACGGCGTAACCGACCGGCTCGCCGCGCACATGAACCGGCTCAGAGACAGCGCACTCCACCTCTACGGCAAGGACCTGCCGCCGAGTCTGGACGGCGACTTGACCCGGTGCCTCGCCGGCCGGCCCTCAGGCCGACTGCGCGTCACGGTGCGACCACTTGGCGGTCCGCTGCACGCCAGTGTCGAGGTCGTTCCGCTCGGGGTGTGGCCGCCCGTCGTCGACCTGGTGCGCGCCGTCGTGCCGGGCGGCGTCGGCGCTCACAAGTGGGCCGACCGGCGCCTACTCGCTCGCAAGGCGGCGGCCGTCGGGAGGACCGACGGAACACAGCTACTCGTTACCGACGCCGACGGGCAGCTGCTAGAGACCGACGGGGCCAACGTGTTCGCCGTCATCGGCGGAGCCGTCTGCACCCCGCCGTCAGACGGCCGGCTGCTGCCGGGGGTCACCAGGAGCGCGGTGCTGCGCCTGGCCATCGCGGCCGGCCTGTGCGTCAACACCAGTGCACTTTTCCACGACGACCTCGCGGCCGCGAGCGAGGTGTTCATCACAAACTCGGTACGCGGCGTTGTGCCGGTCGGCTCGGTGGACGGTACCGAACTACCCGCGGCTCCCGGCCCCGTCACTGCGCGGCTGTCTGCGGCGCTCGCTGCGGATGCGGCAGCCGCCAGGGGCACCGGCCCGCGCGCAGCGGTCGGCGCTGGCGCAGCGGCGGCGGAACCTGACCGCCGCCCCAGGGCTCCCGGCTGGGCTGGATCGGCCCGACGGCCGTACCGGGCCGGGTCTGTCCGCAGCACCCGACGGCTGCCCACTGTGGTCGTGATCGACAACTATGACTCGTTCACCTTCAACCTCGTGCACTACCTGGCGATAGCCGGCTGTGCCGTCCAGGTGATTCGCAACGACGAACTCACGGCCAGCCAGGTCGTCGGGTTCGATGCGGCGGGCGTGGTGATCTCGCCCGGCCCGTGTGCGCCGCACGAGGCGGGCATCAGTGTCGACGTCGTCCGGCTGTGCGCAGCGAAGCCGCAGGGCGTGCCGCTGCTGGGCGTGTGTCTCGGCCATCAGGCGATCGGCGCCGCCTTCGGCGCGAGCATCGTCGCGGCACCGCGTCCGGTGCACGGCCTGACGTCGGTCATCACCCACGACGGTCGCGGTGTGCTGGCCGGCCTACCACGGCGGTTTCCCGCCACCCGGTACCACTCGCTGATCGTGGCCGAGCCGACATTGCCGGCCTGCCTGCAGGTCACCGCCCGAACCAGTCGCGGGCTGCCAATGGCGCTTCGGCACGCCACGCTGCCGATCGAGGGCGTCCAGTTCCACCCGGAGTCAGTCCTCACCGGCTGCGGCCAGACGATCATCAGCACGTTCGCGGGTGCCCTGCGCAGCGGAGCGGAGCGATCGGAGCACTAGGCTGCACCGGCCAGCACCACCACGAATTCGCCGCGCGGCTCGATGGCTTCGAGCTCTGCCAGCACCGCCCCGATCTGGCCGCGCCAGACGCGCTCGTACCGCTTGCTGAGGTCGTTTGCTACCGCCACCGGCCGCTCCGGGCCGAGGACGCCCGCCAGCTCAGTCACCGTGCGCCGCAGCCGGTGCGGCGCCTCGAACAGCACGATCGTGCGCGTCTCGGCCGCGATGACGGCGAGGCGCTGCTGCCGAGCTCGGCCCTTGACGGGCAGGAAGCCCTCAAAACACCACCGGGTCATCGGCAACCCGCTCAACAGCAGCGCGCTGGTCGCCGCGTCCGGTCCCGGAGCCACGGTGACCGCGCCGCCGGCCCCGATCACCGCCCGGACCAGCCGCTCGCCGGGATCAGAGAGCACCGGCATCCCGGCGTCGGTCACGTACACGACGGCGCGGCCTTCGGCCAGCCAGCGCACCACGCGAGCTGCCTGCCCCTGCTCGTTGTGCTCGCGCACCGACACCAGCAGCGGCGGGTGAATGTCGTAGGCGGTCAGCAGCCGCCGCGTGCGCCGGGTGTCTTCCGCGCAGATCACGTCGGCCGCCGCCAGCGTGCGCCGGGCCCGCTCGCTGATGTCGGCCAGGTTGCCGATGGGCGTGCCGACGAGCGTGAGCCGCCCCGTCATCGGTCGGCCCGCTCGAGCAGGAATAGCGCCTCGCCGTCGAGATCTGCCTGGTCCGCCACCACGTATCCGGTGCCCGCGGTCGCCTTGCGGATCGTCTCGACCGGGTCGTCGGCATACCGACGGCGAGCCGACAAGCTGTTCCGTGGCAGCGACGCCACGACCTGAGTCGCGTCAAGACCAGCAAGTAGTTCCCTCGCCGCGCCGGAGCGCTGCAGCTCCAGCGTGGTCACGGTCTTGAGCAGGAGCACCAGCTCAGCTGGCGGCAGCCGGCCCGGTGCGATCAGGTCTCGCGCCTCGGTCTGCACGATCACTCCCAGCGGCTCGCCGAGGCCCGGCAGCGCCGCAGTGAGGTCGCGGTCTACGTCGCAGCACCAGTAGGTGGCATCCGGACCCATGGCGAGCCAGGGGATGGCCAGCGGACTCAGCCCGCAGGCGAGGTCGGCCACTGTCGACGGACGCCCGCACCACGTCTCGATCTGCCGGTAGAAGGGGTCAAGGACAGCGGCGCGCTCGGCTGTGGAGGCATGAGCGCACATCGCCGCTCGGCAAGCATCGCGCACCGGCACACCGGATTCGATGGCAGCGATACATGCCCGCACCGCGTTGCCAGGCGACCCTGTCTCGAACGCCCCAACCGCCTGATGCAGCTTGCGCTTGGCGTACTTGACGGCGGCGTTCTGATCCCGGAACCGGGCGGACGCCTCGGCCGCGATCCGGTGCACGAAGCCCTCGTCCAGCCCGGCGTACTTGGCTGCGGCCGCCACCTGCCGGAACACGGCGGCCGGGTCAGGCGGCCGCGCCACTAGTACTGCCTTTCTGCCCGGTCAGAGTCGGCGCCTTCCGGATGACGACGACTAGCTCGGTCGGCAACTCCACGCGGTCGACCGGCCACCCGCGCTCGGCCGCGAAGTCGCTGAGGGCAGACAGCAGCCGCCAAGTGAAGGGCACTGGCCGACCCGTCATGGTGCGCGTCGGGAAGGAGACCACGACCACCGGACTGCCCAGCTCGGCTACTAGCCGGAGCCCTGCACCCGGCCGCCGGTCCTCCATATTGTGGTAGGTCTTCAGCACCAGAGCGATATCCGCGGTGATAGCACCCGGACAGACCAGCACGTCGCGGTGGTGCACCGAGCAGCGGGGATACCGGTCGGCCAGAAACTGGCGCCCGAGCTCGACGTACGCCAGATTCAGGTCATACCCGGCGTATTCCGCATTGGTGGCGTCACGCAGCCACGGCAGACTGAAGGGGTTGAGCGCGCACGCGAGGTCGGCGACCGTGCCTGCCTCCCCCACCGCGCCGAACACCGCGGGATAGAAGGCCTCGAGGTCTGGCAGCCGCTCGGCGGTCGAGAAGTGGGCGCCGAGCACCTCCCGGCAGCGCTCGCGCCGGGCCGCCTCGCTTCCGTCAGCCTCAGCCGTGCTACGCGCCAGGTACGTGATCCGCCTGGTCAGCAGGTATCCGGCTACGACTTTGTGCAACTTGAGCCTCGCCCTGCGCTCAAGCTCGGCGGTGCTCGAAGCCTTCGGGCTCTCTCGCTGCACAATGTCGACGATGGTGTCGACGTGCACGCCGCGGTACTTGGGCGCTGCCCGGAGCCGCTGGATTATTGCCTGCTCGCGGACGTCCGTGCTCACAGCACCGCCCCGGTGACGCGCGCCCGGAGCGCCGCCGTCAGGCGAGTGTAAAAGCGCAGGTTGTGCACCGTCGCGAGGGTGTGCCCGAGCGAGTCCTCGACGCGGAACAGGTGAGCCAGGTATGCCGCGCTGTAGTTCGCGCAGAGTTCGCAGTCGCAATCGGGATCGACCGGAGTTGCGGCGCGCACCCATTTCTCGTCCGACATGCGGGCGATCCGGCTGACCTTTCCCTCGTCCGCCAGGTTCCGGGTGTCGAGCGTCGTGTACAGCACGCCGCGCCGGGCGTTGCGGGTAGGCAGGGTGCAGTCGAAGATCGAGTAGCCACAGCGCCACGCCGCCACCAGGTTCTCCGGCGTCCCGATCCCGAGGCCGTGCAGCACCGCTCCGGGTGGCAGCAGCCGCGCGGTCAGTTCTACCTCGTCCACCAGCCGTCCCGCTGCAATCGGATAGCCGCCGAAGCCGTAGCCGTCGAAGCCCAGGTCCATGAGTGCAGCCGCGCATCGGGTCCGCAGATCGGCCCGCTGGCCGCCCTGGACCACGGCGAACAGCTGCGGCCGCTGCTGCGGGGGCGTGTCGGCCATCAGCCGGTCGAATACGGCACGGCACTCTGTCGCCCAGCGGATGGTCAGCGCGACACTCTTCTCCTGCTCTGCATCGGGCGCAAGCGGATGCGTGCAGTAGTCGAGGCAGTAGATAATGTCCGCGCCCAGGTGCAGCTGGGTCTCGATGCAGCTCTTCGGCGTCAGGTCGCGGAAGCGCTGCTTGGGCGAGAACCGGTAGGACAGCCCGGCGTCGGATACGGTCGCGAGCCCCTTCTGCCCGGTGAGCAGCGAGAACGCCTGGAACCCGCCGGAATCTGAGATCACCGGCCCCGACCAGCCCATGAACCGGTGCACGCCCCCGACAGCGCGCACCACGGACGTACCCGGCTGGCTGATCAGATGTGCCGTGCTCACCAGGATGGTGTCGACCCCGCTCTGCGGGAGCGTGCCCGCCGGGACACCGCGGACCACGGCCCTGGTGGCGTCAGGAACGAACTGCGGGAGGCTCACGTCGCCGCGCCGGGTCGACAGCACGCTGCTGGTCACCGGCCGCGCTCGTCTCCCCACAGCAGCACGTGCAGCCGGATCGTCAGGTCCCAGCCACGGGCCAGGACCGGGTCGGCCAGTTCCCCGGCGACCCGGACCATCTGCGCTGCCTCGGTTCCAGCGGGCATGATCATGACAGGTGTCAGCTGGTGGCAACCCACCACCTCGTCAATGGCGTCGAGTTCTGCAGCCTTGCTCGCCACGAACTTGAACACCGCCTTGCCCGTCGCCAGAAAGGCAGCGAGGGCGCGCGGCCTGAGCGCCAGGGCCGCGGGGACCCCGCTGCCCTGCACCTTGGGCGACACGTTGAACCGGCTGACGAGCTCCACGACCTCAGGGAGCGGAGCGATCGTGCCGTTTGTCTCGACCTCGACTGCCCAGCCGTAGCCAGCCGCAGCGCGCAGCAAAGAAACCAGCCGTTGTTGCTGAATGAGCGGCTCGCCGCCGGTAATGACGATGCCGCGGACGTCCATCCGGATCAGCTCCGCAACGATGTCACTCACCGAGCGGACCGAGAGCTCAGCGGCTGGGCTGTAGTGCTCCCAGTCCCACGTGTACGCGGTGTCGCAGGCCCACGTGGCGCCCTGCCCCTTGCCGCAGTCAAGGTTGCACGTGCCGAGCCGCACGAAACCGGCCCGCTGGCCGAGCGAGGGGCCCTCGCCCTGGAAGGTGGGGCCGAATACTTCACTGACGATGAGCTCGCCCGGCCCGGCCACCGGGCGGTCGGATCTCGCCAGCGTCGAGGCGGGCCTGCTGCCCACTACAGCTCCGCCGTCGCCTCGGTCACGATGCCACCTCGGACGTGCTGGGTGAGCACGACCTTGACCGACCGTGGCTCGGCCGCCCGCTGCACCTCTGCAGCGATTTCCGCGGCGAGGGCCTCGGCGAACGCCGGCCGGTCCCGGAACGACCACAGGTACAGCTTGAGCGACTTCGACTCAATGCAGCGCTCGTCCGGCTCGTATTCGATCACCACCGAGGACAGATCGGGCTGACCGGTGATGGGGCATACCGAGCTGAGCTCCTCCGAGCTGAACCGAACGCGGGTGCAGTTGGCCGGCGCAGGGAACCATTCGAGGTGGTCCATCGGCCGGCGAACATCCGTGCCGAGCGCGCTCACGGTGCCCGTCCGGGCAGCATCAGGCATGCGCTCAGTGTATCCGTGCAGGCCGCACCGGCCCCCCTTTGCGGCTCGGGGCTGGCGACAAACGCGCTGGTAGGCTGCCAGAGACGAGGTGGCAGGCAGACGATGAGGCAGGCGACACAGCGTGGCATCGAAGGTCGGAGGACGTCCGTCCAAGGCAGTAGTGCTGCTGAGCGGGGGCCTCGACTCGTCGACAGTGCTGGCGATCGCGCGCAGCGATGGTTTCGACGCATATGCGCTGAGTTTCCGCTACGGCCAGCGGCACGACGTGGAACTGGCTGCCGCCCGGCGGATAGCTGAGCACCTCGGCGCGGCTGAGCACCGGATCGTCGACATCGACCTGCGTGCCTTCGGTGGATCGGCGCTCACCGACGGAACGATCAGCGTGCCGCGACCGGGGCCCGACGACGAACTCGATGCCCAGATCCCCGTCACCTACGTGCCCGCCCGGAACACGATCTTCCTGTCCTTCGCGCTGGCCTGGGCCGAGGTTCTCGACGCGGCCGACGTCTACATCGGAGTGAGCGCAATCGACTACAGCGGCTATCCGGACTGCCGCCCGGAGTTCATCGAGGCGTATCAGGCCATGGCGCGGCTCGCCACGAAAGCGGCCGTCGAGGGCAGCCAGAAGCTCACCATCCACACTCCCCTGATCAGCCTGACCAAAGCACAGACGATCCAGCGTGGCCTAGCACTGGGTGTGGACTATGGCCTCACTCACAGCTGCTATGACCCGGTCGACGGTCGGCCGTGCGGCACGTGTGACTCCTGCGTGCTGCGTGCACGCGGGTTCGCGGCTGCTGGGCTCCCGGACCCGGCGCTGTGATGGAGATCTTCCGCGAGTTCCGCTTTGACTCCGCGCATCAGCTGCCCAGGGTGCCGGCCGGGCACAAGTGCGGCAGGCTGCACGGTCATAGCTATCAGGTCGAGGTACACCTCGCCGGGCCGGTTGACCCGGCCACCGGCTGGGTCATCGACTTCGCTGACATAGCAGCGGCATTCGCGCCGCTGCACGATCAGCTCGACCACAACTACCTGAACGACGTGCCGGGGCTGGAGAATCCGACCAGCGAGGTACTGGCTCAGTGGATCTGGACCCGACTGCAGCCAGCGCTGCCCCTGTCCGCCATCGTCGTGCGCGAGACGTGCACGTCAGGCTGCATCTACCGCGGCGAATGACAGCACGGCGATGACCGACCAACGCAGCCGGGTCAGGTTTACCGACCGCGTCGCCGAGGTGTACGGCCTGCGGCCAGCTGAGGTGACGAGGCTGCTCGCGGGTGCTCGGTCGACAACGGTGCGGGTGAACCGGCTCGCGGAGGTGCCGGCTGCCGAGATCCTGGCGGAATTGCGCCGGGTCATGCCGGAACTGACGGCCGTCGCCTGGTGCGCCGACGCCTATTTCTGCGCAGGCGATACCGGCTGCGCCGCAGCCATCCCGCTGGCCGAGCGCGGCCTGGCCTACATCCAGAACGCGTCGAGCCTCATCCCGGTGGTGCTGCTCGACCCGCAGCCCGGCGAGCTCATCCTCGACACAGCGGCAGCGCCGGGCGGCAAGGCCTTCCACATCGCCGCGCGCACCGACGGCAAGGCCAGGTTGTGGCTCAACGACGCCATCGCTCCGCGCGCGGCCAAGCTGCGCGACCTCGCTCAGCTCTACCACGTGGCGTACGAGAACCTGACTTCGATCCCGGCGCAGTACCTCGATAAAGAACTGCCCGCGCAGACATTCGACCGAATCCTGCTCGACGTCCAGTGCTCCGGCGAGGGACGGATCGACCTGCGACGGTCGGACGCGCTGCGGTACTGGTCCGAGGAGCGCATCGACCGGTACAAGTACCAGCAGACCAGGATGCTCGAGGCGGCGTACCGGCTGTTGCGGCCTGGCGGCACGATGGTGTACTCCACGTGCACGATCGCGCCGGAGGAAAACGAGTTCCCGGTGAGCCAGATACTGCGTCGGCACAGCGACCTCGACGTGCAGCCGGTCAGCCTTGATCAGCCGAACTTCCGGCCCGGCCTCGGGACCTGGCGAAGCTACCGCTTCCGGCCCGCCGTCCGCCGCGCGCTACGGGTTCTGCCCACCGAGCAGTTCGAGGCGTTCTTCGCCGCGAGACTGGTCAAGGCGGCATAGCGGCCCGATCTCAATGCGCGCAGCCAGCGGCGTCGTTCAGTTTCGCGCGCACAATCCGGGCATCCGGATGATGCATGGCGTCGAAGATGGCGATGGCCTGCTGCCATGCCTTGTGCGCGTCCTCGTGGCTGCCGGTGGCCCGGCGGGCCTCGGCGAGGCGGTCAAGGGTGTGCGCCAGGGAGTAACGGTCACCGGCGTCCGTGAACGCTTCCAGCGCCCGCTCGTAGTGGATGATGGCCTGCTCAGGCCGCCCGGTGAGCTGCCAGCAGTAGCCGATGCTGTCCAGCGTCGACGCTTCACCGAATCGGTCGCCCACGTGGCGGTTCAGCTCGAGCGCCTGCTGGCAGTAGCTGAGGCCGCGCGGGATCCGGCCGAGGAGCGCGCTGTGCCATCCCATGCTGTTGAGCGCGCGGGCCTGGCCGGCCAGGTGACCGGTGGCCCGGTACAGGCGCAGCGCGCTGTGCGCATGACTGAGCGCCGCGGCCGGATCTCCCACCGTGCCAGACAGCCTCGAGATGCTCAGGTGGCACACCGCCTGGCCGTTCTCATCGCCGATGCGACGGTAGAGCGTCATGGCCCTGCGCAGGTCTGAGCGTGCCTGCGCGACGGAGTCCAGCTGAACCAGCGCGTCACCGAGAGCCCGGTGCGCGCGGGCCTGCGCGGCCTTGTCGCGGAGCCGGGTGGCAGCAGCGAGCGCGATGCGCTGCGACTCGGCCCAGTCAGGGAAGTAGCCACGGCGCGAGAAGTGCAGCGACAGCACGGACGGCAGCTCCCAGGCGTGCCCGTCCAGGCCCGCTTCGGCCGCAGCTGCTGTCATCGCGAGCAGCACTCGATGCTCCGCTTCCAGCCAGGCCAGGGCGTGCTCGCGGTCAGCTAGCCGCTCCGGCGGCGTGCTGAGCCGGGCGGCCAGGGTCGGCGGCCGGTGATCCTCTGCGGGGTGGGCCAGCCGCATGGCGTCGCGCGCCACGCGCAGGTAATGATCCGCCACCCGGCGAATCGCCGCCCGCCGTTCGTCCTCGTCACCCAGCTGCGCGGCATAGGCCCGCAGCAGGTCGTGCACGGCAAACCGGCCCGCGTCGTGCTCCAGGACGAGACTGGCCCGAGCCAGCTCAGACAGAGCGGCCCGGGCTGCCGGAATCTCGACGTCCCCGAGGCTGGCCGCGGCGGCCTCGGATATGTCGGGCCCGGGATGGGCCGCAAGCAGGCGGAACATGCTCGCCGCCGGCTTGCCGAGCAGGCGGTACGACCAGGAGAATGCGGACCTGATATCGGCTGCCTCGTCGCCGGCGTCGAGCGCGTCCAGGCGGGCCCGAACGTCCCGGAGCCCGGCCGCGAGGGAAGCGAGTGGGATAGCCGGGCGCGTAGCCGCCTGGCCAGCGGTGATCGCCAGGGCCAGTGGTAGGCGCCCGCACAGATTCGCAAGCTCGGCGACGCTCTCCGGATCGGCGGTCGCCCGGCTTGCCCCGAGGCGCGCGGCCAGCAGCTGCCGGGCCTCGTGCTCGTTGAGCAGGCCGAGCACCACCAGCCGCGCGCCCTCCGCCGCCGCGAGGCCGACACACTGGCTACGGCTTGTCACCAGCACCGCGCAACTGGCCGACCCCGGCAGCAGCGGCCGCACTTGTGCTTCGTCCCGCGCGTTGTCCAGCACGATGAGCAGCCGTCTGCCAGCCAGCAGGCTGCGGTACATCCCTACCTGGGCGTCGAGCTGCCGCGGAATCCGGCCAGGCGGCACGCCCAGCGACTCGAGCATCGTCGTGATCGCCTCGGCCTGCGCGGCCGGCGCCGGCGACGGCCCGAACCCGCGCAGGTTCAGGTACAGCTGGCCGTCAGGGAAGCGGTGCCGCAGCTGATGCGCCCACTGCAGCGCAAGAGCCGTCTTCCCGACGCCGGCGGTGCCCGTTACCACCAGGATCACCGGCGCGCCGGCTGACGAGCCGCCATCGAGCCACCCGCTGAGCAGCTGCAGCTCGCGCTGCCGGCCCGTGAAGCTGGCCGGCGCGGGTGGCAGCTGGTGCGGCTGGTCAGGGCCGCCGACGATCTCGATCCGTCGCGCGACAGAGCCGGGTGCCGCCGCGCTCGGAGAACCTGGTTTCTGACCGTTCCGCAGCACATCGACCAGGTCGCTGGCAGCCGCGGCGCGGCCAGCCGATCCGTTTCCGCTCCCCGCTCGCAAGCCGGCTAACCCAGACCCGGCCAGCGTCGAGTCGGCAGAAAGGATCTGCCGGTGCAGGCGTTGCAGCTCCGGTCCCGGCTCGATGCCGAGTTCCCCGGACAGCCGGGACCGCAGGTCTCTGAACACCTGCAGCGCATCGGCCTGTCGGCCGCACCGGTACCACGCCAGCATGAGCAGGCCGGCCAGCCGCTCGGACAACGGGTGCAGCGCCAGCGTCAGCGGGATCTCGGCGGCGGCGTCGGCATCCAGCCCCGCCGCCAGCAGACAACTGAAGCGGTCCTGGACGGCCGCCAGGTGTTCTTCCTCCAGCCCGGCGCGGATCGCTTCTGCCCGCGCAGTGGCGGGCACATCCGCCAGCGCGGGCCCCTGCCAGAGCGCCAGTGCGCGGTCGAAGACTGCAATCGCGTCCGTGCTCTCGCTCGCTTGCCGGACAGACCTGACTAGCGATCGGAACTGATGGACATCGACAAGGCTGCGCTCGATCTGCAACCGGTAGCCGTCTCCGTGTCGCTCCAGGCCGCAATCCGGAATGCTGCTCAGCACCTGGCGGAGCCGCGCAACCAGGGCATGCAGGCTAGCCCGTGCGGAGGCGGGCGGTCGGTCATCCCACAGCAGATCGATGAGGTCCGCGGCCAGCACGACCTCGCCGGCTGAGAGCGCGTGCACGGCAAGCAGCAGTCGCAACTGCGGACGCACGGGAGTCCGCCAGGCCCCGTCTTTCCATACCTGGACTGGTCCCAGCAGCTGGAGCCGCGCGCGTTCGTCCACCCGCCTCCCCAGCTGGCGATGTCACGTGTTCATGAACTTCTTCCAGCGTAGGAAGCACGGACACCGTGCTACCGGACATACCAGGCAGGCAGGTCAGCATCGTGATCCACTCGTAACGGTCTCGTTGCCACGAGCACAGCGCGTCAGGCACGCCCCGATCGGTGGCAAGCGCGCGCCAAGAGCACGGCAAGGGCGGCCGCGCATTCTGCTGATGGCTGGCACCTGTGATCGACGCCGGGTGCTGGCCGTGGCGGCTGTGCGCCGCCACCCGATGGCAAGGAGCGCAGATGTATCGACGCAGGCGCAAGACAGGCCTCGCGGGGGCTGTGGCGGCAGCCGCGGCCGCAGCCTTGGTGGCCGGATGTGCGTCCACCACCAGCCCCGGCAGCAGCTCGTCCAGCGGAACGCCGATCAAGGGCGGCACGGCCACGGTGGCCATGCCCGCTGGTGTCACCAATAACTGGATCTTCCCGTTCTACTCGATCACGAACGCCAGCGTGTACAACGACAACCAGTTCCAGTGGATGTTCTACCGGCCGCTGTACATGTTCGGGAACAACAGCAATACAAGCGTGACCGTCAACTATCCGCTGTCGCCGGCCGACGCGCCGGTGTACTCCAATGGCGGCAGGACGGTCACCATCAACATGAAGGGCTGGAAGTGGTCGAACGGTGAGACCGTCGACGCCAAGGACCTGGTGTTCTTCCTGAACATGGCCGAGGCTGAGAAGACGATCTGGTACGCCTACTCCGCCGGCCTGCTGCCGGACAACGTGGTGTCCTACAAGGCCACCGGGGCGAACCAGCTCACGATGCAGCT
>JASHOE010000091.1 GCA_030041275.1 Streptosporangiaceae bacterium | reverse complement strand
TCCAGGAACGGGACGGCGGTGCGCACGGTGCCGCGCAGCTTGTCCCAGTCGACCTGCGGCGTGCCGCTTCCTGAGCCGGCGGTCAGGTGACGGGCCAGGTTGATCGAGCCGAGGTTGCACACGGCGGTCTCGGCGTCGGTGGTCACCTCGGTGATCTCGGCGCACAGGTTCGACAGGTGCACCACGGCGCCGGGCTGCCCCGTCTGGTTGCACCTGGCGTTGCAGGCGTCCTTGAACGTCATCCAGCCGTTGCCGGTCTGCGCCAGGGTGCGCATCATCTTGGCGTACAGGTCGCGCGCCGGCACCTGGCGGACGTAGCGGCCGTCGGCCTCGGCGGCCCGGTAGGCGGCGTCGAACTCCTCACCCCACAGGTCGGGCAGCTCGGGCACCTGGTCCGGGTCGATCAGCGACCACATCTCGCCGGCCTCGACGCGGCGCATGAACTCGTCGGGGAGCCAGTTGGCCAGGTTCAGGTTGTGGGTGCGCCGGGCGTCCTCGCCGGTGTTGTCGCGCAGTTCGAGGAACTCCTCGATGTCGGGGTGCCACGGCTCCAGGTAGGCGCAGGCGGCTCCCTTGCGCCGGCCGCCCTGGTTCACCGCCGCGACCGACGCGTCGAGTGTGCGCAGGAACGGGACGATGCCGTTGGACTTGCCGTTCGTGCCGCGGATCAGGGCGCCCCGGGACCGCACCCGCGTCCACGAGATCCCGATTCCGCCGGAGAACTTGCTCAGCTGGGCGACCTGCGCGTACCGGGCGTAGATCGAGTCGAGGTCGTCGCGAGGGGAGTCGACGAGGAAGCACGAGGACATCTGCGGGTGGCTGGTGCCGGAGTTAAACAGCGTCGGCGAGCTGGGCAGGTAGGCCAGCGACGACATCAGCCGGTAGAACGCGACCGCATCGGCCGGGGTCTGCGACAGCCCGCACGCCACCCGCAGCAGGAAGTACTGCGGCGTCTCGATGACCATCCGGGTGGACGGGTGCCGCAGCAGGTAGCGGTCGTAGACCGTCTTGATGCCGAAGTACTCGAAGTCCAGGTCGGCGTCGGGGTTGACGGCGTCGTCCAGCTTGCGCGCGTTGTCCTTCACGAACCGGGCCGTGGTGTCGTTGATGAGCCCCTCGGCCTGGCCCAGCGCGATCGACTGGCTGAACGACGCGATGCCCTGCCCCCGCACCTCCTTGCCGATGTAGCCGGCCAGCAGCCGGCCCGCCAGCCGCGAGTACTGCGGCTCCTCGCCGGTCATCTCGGCGGCGGTCTGGATCGACAGCCGGTCCAGTTCCGCGGTGGTCGCGCCGTCGTACAGGCCGCTGATCGTCTTCGTCGCCACCCGCATCGGGTCAACCTCGTCCAGCCCGCCTGCGCACCGCTCAACGGCGCGGACAATCTTGTTTACGTCGACCGGCTCGGAGTCCCCGTTCCGCTTGCGAACCTGCATGCGCACCTGCGCGGGCCTGGCCGTGCTGTCTGGCTTGACCTCGGTGACCGTCATCGCTCTCTCCTCGCGAGCTCGCTTCCCCAGGGCGCCGATCACGCGAGCACGCGACAGACCACGGCCTGCTGGCAGCAGGTCACCGGGCCCGTCGGCCGTCCCGCGCGGCCGGAGCCGCCGCGCGCCCCTCGCGCGCGGCGCGCTGGCAGGTCTTCGGACTCACGGGCACAGCACCGATTCAGGCGCTGCCTACTGGCCGCCGCTTCCCAGGCCGCAAGGCCCAGTGCTGTCGGCGCCGCGCATGCTCGCGCGGCCCCGGACGGCTGTCGTTCCCGCTCACCGCTGCGGGGCAGTCCCGGAATTACACCGGGTTCCCTCTTTCCTCCGCGGACCTGGAAAGCCCGCGGAACCAGCTGCGGGCAACACCATATGTGGGTGTCCCCGCAAGACCAAGCACCACATGTCGTGCCGGCGTGTCGCCGCCGAACCCCGCCAGCCGTGCCGGAGCGGCCCATGCGGGGGATCGCACCTAGCGAGGTATAGTTGGATAGTAGGAAAATCTGACTGCACGGAGCTGCGCATGAGTACGCCTGTAGCCAAGATGGAACCAGAACCGCGCCTGAGGACCAGAGCCAAGGTTCGCGCCAAGGCTCAGCTCACCCTGCCCGAGGAGGTCCGCCGGACGCTGCACATCGGCGAGGGCGATGAGGTGGAATTCACGGTGCACGCCGACGGGGTAGTCACGATCCGTGGCTACGTGTCCATCCCTACCGATCAGGCGTGGTTCTTCACACCTGACTGGCTGACCGGAGAGCGTGAAGCCGACGAAGAGATCGCGGCCGGACGCGGCACCGTACATGAATCTGCGGAGGAGATGTTCGCTCACCTCAAGTCTGTGGGGTCAGCGGATGAGTGATGCCGACCTTCGAGACACTGCCTCGGTTTGAACGCGACTGGAAGAGCCTCACTGCACAGCAGCAGGCAACCTTCCGCAAGGTGGTCACAGAGGCCTTCGTGCCCGATCTTGCAGCACCCGACCGCCCATTCCGTTCGGGGCTGCGCGTTAAGGGCGTGGCCGCCCACCCCGGTGTCTTCGAGATGACCTGGGACAACGACGGCCGCGCAACCTTCAGC
>JASHOE010000013.1 GCA_030041275.1 Streptosporangiaceae bacterium | reverse complement strand
CAGCGCCTCAGGCGGCAGCCCGAACCGGTCCGCGGCTGCTTGCCGGAGCACGCGCAGCGCGGCCGCGGCGGCGGCCCGTAGTGGGGGCGCGGCGTGCGGCATTGACCTGCTGCCGAACGTCCCCCAGTCGAATGGCGAGGTGTCGGTGTCGGCCATGACGAGCCGGATCGTGTCTGCAGGCACGGCTAGTTCCTCGGCAACGAGCAGCGAGAGAGCAGTCCTGGTGCCCTGTCCGGCCTCGACCTTGCCGGTGAAAGCGGTGATGGCGCCGTCGGCGGCCACGTGTACCCACGCGTCGTCCGGATCTTCCGCATCGTCGGCGACAACGCTCAGCAGTCCCTCAGGCAGCACCGCGCCGAGTGAGTCGGGGTCATTCCGGCTGAGGTCGAGTGGCCGTCCCAGCTCGGCAAGTCCCTCTGCTACGACGGCGGGTGCGGGTACCGGCTCGAGCAGCTCCGGATGCTCCATCAGCTCGGCCGCGCGGTGCACCGCTCGCCGGATGCGCGGATAGGTACAGCAGCGGCAGGCGTGCCCCGCGAGCTCCGCGTCGATCCGCTCGTCGCTCGGGTGCGGCACCCTGGCCAGCAGCGCCGCGGTGCTGGTCAGCCACCCTGGAGTGCAGTAGCCGCACTGCATGGCACCGATCTCCAGCCAGGCCTGCTGGGCCGGGTGCAAGATGCCGTCTTCGGCGAGGCCTTCTACTGTGATGATCCGCTGGCCGGCCGCGCTCACGACGTCGACCTGGCAGGCCTGCACGGGCCTGCTGCCGACGAGCACGGTGCAGGCACCGCAGGCGCCCTCACCGCAGCCGAGCTTCGGCCCGGTAACGCCGAGGTTCTCGCGCAGGGCGTCGAGCAGCGTCTGGCTGCCATCGCCGGGCACCTCGCGTTCGCTGCCATTGACAACCAGGGTGACGGCCATGAATTGCACCTTAGCGGCCGCCCGACGGACCGCAGGCTGTCGGTGAGCGGGGCAGACCTTCATGCACGTCATCGAGCTACGTGACCGCCACACCGTCGGCGGGCTGCACGACATACTGCAGGCTGTCGGAAGTTTGACCGCGGGTCCCGCGCCGACCACGGGAGAATAGCCGGGTGGATCTCCTCGTGCTCTCCGCGGCCGACGTGCACGCCGTTCTGGACTACGCGGACTGCGCCGAGGCGATGCGTCGTGCCTTGATCGCGCTCGCGTCGGGCCGCGCGCAGCAGCCGCTGCGCTCGGTCGTCCGGCCCGACGGAGCGGCAGGCATCGTGGCGCTGATGCCGGCCTACCTGGCCGACGGCGACGGCTCCTACGGGCTGAAGGCCCTCTGCATCACGCCCGGCAACCCGGTCGCGGGGCTCGACACGCACCAGGGCATCGTGCTGCTGTCGGACGGTGGGTCCGGCGTGCCGGTCGCCATTCTCAACGCGTCAGCGGTCACGGAAATACGAACCGCGGCCGTATCGGTATTGGCGACCGAGCTGCTGGCTAATCCGGACGCGAGCACACTCGCGGTCGTCGGAGCTGGCGTCCAGGCCAGGGCGCATATCCGCGCGCTAGACCAGGCACGGCCGCTCACGGAGGTCCGAGTGGCAGGTCGCGACCCGGCCAGCGCCCGTGCGCTAGCAGACACTCTCGATGGACACATCCGTGCGCCGGTCCGAGCCTGTGACTCCGTGCGCGCCGCGGTCGACCGCGCGGACATCATCGTCACCGCGACGAGCTCGGCCGAGCCGGTGCTCCAGCGCGACTGGCTCGCGCCGGGCACGCACATCAACGCCGTCGGCGCGTGCCTGCCGAACGCGCGCGAGCTGGACAGCGCCACCGTCGCGGCCGGCGTGCTTGTCGCAGACCGCCGGGAGTCGGTGCTGGCCGAGGCGGGTGACTACCTGCTGGCCGCCGCCGACGGCGTGGTCGGTCCCGACCACATCAGGGCCGAGCTCGGCGACCTGCTGCTCGGCAGCGCCCGCGGCCGGCGCGGCGCCGACGACATCACCATCTTCGAGTCGCTAGGACTGGCCGTCGAGGACCTGGCGGCGGCCGAGCTCGCCTACCGCCGGGCGCGCGCTGCGGCCGGTACCGGGAGCTCGGTGGAATTCTGACGGAACCGCCGGCAGGCCGGCTGCGTCGCAGGGACAGCACACACCGTCCCCGCGGAGCAGGAGCACTGTCATGGTGATCACGAGACCCGGATACCGCGCCGCCGCGATTGGCATCGTGTCCGCCGCGCTGCTCATCGGCGCCTTCAGCCTCGGCGCCAGCCACCCTGATGGCTCGCCGGCCGAAGCCGCAGCAGACCAGGCAGCGCCGCAGCCAGCCGGGCGCATCAGCGTGACTGGCACCGGGACCGCGACCGGAACTCCGAACCAGCTCGTTGCGACCATGGGCGTGCAAGTCAGCGCTGGCTCGGTCAGTACCGCGCTCGACCAGGCGAACCGGACGGTCAGCCAGGTGACCGCCGCGCTCAGCGGGCAGGGCGTGGCCACCGCCGACATCCAGACCTCTGGTCTGTCGATCTACCCGAATTACCAGCCCAACTCCCCGGTGCCGGTCAGCTACCAGGTCAGCGAGTCGCTGACCGCGACGCTCAACCAGATCAGCGCCGCCGGCCGTCAGATCGAAGCCGCCGTACGCGCGGGCGGCAATGCGATCACCGTCGACGGCGTCTCGCTCAACCTCACCGACGACGGCCCGCTGTTCGCGGCGGCGCGGGAGAGCGCGATGCGGGACGCGCACGCCAAGGCCGAGCAGTTCGCCCGCGCGGCCGCTGAGCCGCTCGGCCAGGTGCTCAGCATCACGTCGGCCACCACCGCCAGCCCGCCGGTTTTTGCCCCGAATGCCGCCGCGAGCGCAGGGTCGGCCGCGGTGCCGATATCGCCAGGCAGCCAGCAGGTCAGCGTCTCGGTGACGGTCGTCTACGCAGCCTGACGGCCACCGGCAGGTCGGCCGGGTGGCGCGGTACCGCCCCTGCGGCTATGCTGCGGCGCATGCACGCAGATCGCCCGGCAACAGGCTGGTGGCGCCGCCCGTAGGCGGTGCCAAGGTTCGCGCGCAGAGCTGACCAGGAGGCGACCGCCCGGCGGGCGGCCGCCTTCGTGCGTGTCGGCCGCCGGGTGCCCGGAGACGAAGGCCGATATGGACGAGACGAGTTACCAGACCCCAGGCGGCGTCCTGGTGACGCGGCGCGCCGAGGACATTGATTCCGGCGAACTAGGCGACATCACCCGCCAGATCCAGGACCGACCAGGCGGGGTGTTCAGCTCTGGCATGGAGTACCCAGGGCGGTACAGCCGCTGGCACATGGCCTACGTCGACCCGCCAGTGCAGATCACCTCCAGCGGGCGGCTGATCAGGGCGATCGCTCTAAATGAGCGCGGCACGGTGCTGCTGCCGGTCATCGCGGCCGCGATGTGCCGTGCCGCGGGCGCGCAGCAGCACGATGTGGCGGGTGCCGACCTTGATGGCTGTCTCGGGCACACCGAGGTGCTGATTCCGGACAGTGACGGAGTATTCACCGAGGAGCAGCGCAGCCGGCAACCCACCGTTTTCTCGGCACTGCGGGAGATCATCGCCGCCTTCGCGGGCCCGGACGCGCACCTCGGGCTTTATGGAGCCTTCGGTTACGACCTGGCCTTCCAGTTCGAGCCGGTACGGCTGCGACTGCCGCGCGACGGCGCGGCGCGTGACCTGGTGCTCCACCTGCCCGATCAGATCTGGGTGGTCGACCGCAAGCGGGAGACCGCCAGCCGCTTCAGCTACGACTTCGAGACCGCGACCGGATCCACCGCCGGGCTACCTCGCGGGAGTCAGCATGCTGGCCCCGTCGGCCGAACCGACGCTCAAGGCACTGGCCCGGCCGGCCCCGTGACCAGCCCGCCGGACACTCCGGCCGACCCGCAGCCGGGCAGCTACGCCCGGGTGGTGGAGCTGGCCAGGGAGTACTTCGCCCGCGGCGACCTGTTCGAGGTGGTGCCCGGCCACACATTCCACGCACCATGCCCGTCACCGGCCGCGTTCTTCGAACGGCTGCGCGCGCGGAACCCGGCGCCGTACGAGTTCTTCCTGAATCTCGGCGAGCGTGAGTACCTCGTCGGGGCGTCGCCGGAGATGTATGTGCGGGTGACCGGCGACCGAGTCGAGACCTGCCCGATTTCCGGCACCGTTGCGCGCGGCGAGGACGCGCTCGGTGACGCCGCGGCCATTCGCGCGCTGCTGAACTCGCCGAAGGAAGAGTCCGAACTGACCATGTGCACCGATGTGGATCGCAACGACAAGTCGCGGATCTGCGTGCCGGGCAGTGTTCGGGTCATCGGGCGCCGGCAGATCGAGATGTACAGCCGGGTCATTCACACCGTCGATCACGTCGAGGGCACGCTGCGGCCGGGCTTTGACGCGCTGGACGCGTTCCTCACCCACATGTGGGCCGTCACCGTGACCGGAGCGCCAAAGACGTGGGCCATGCAATTCATCGAGGATCACGAGGCGTCGCCGCGCCGCTGGTACGGCGGCGCGGTCGGCTGGCTCGGCTTCGACGGCGGCATGAACACCGGGCTCACGCTGCGGACCGCGCAGATCACGGGCGAGGTCGCGGCGGTGCGAGCCGGCGCGACGCTGCTCTTTGACTCCGACCCCGCTGCCGAGGAGCGGGAAACCCGGCTGAAGGCGCAGGCGCTGCTGGAGACGCTGGCCGAGGCTGCGTCAGCGTCGGCCACGGCGGCAGTCGGGCCCGCAACGGCCGCCGGCGTGCGTTCTGAGCAGGAGCGTCGTCTGCGCGGCCCGCGGCCAGGCGAGGGACTGAGGGTGCTGCTGGTCGATCATCAGGACTCGTTCGTGCACACGCTCGCAAGTTACTTCGCCGAACTCGGGGCGACCGTGAGCACGCTGCGTGCGGGCTTCGACCCCGCTCTGCTTGACGAGTTCGCGCCTGATCTGGTCGTCCTGTCACCGGGACCCGGCGCCCCCGCCGACTTCGACTGCGACAAGCTACTGGGTGCGCTTGACGCGCGCGGGCTGCCTGCCTTCGGCGTGTGCCTCGGCCTGCAAGCGATGGTCGAGCACGCGGGCGGCACGCTCGGACTGCTAGCGACGCCGGTGCACGGCAAGCCAGGCCGGGTGCACGTGCTGGGTGGTGAGTTGCTCGCCGGGCTCCCTGCGGAGTTCATTGCGGCGCGGTATCACTCGCTGCACGCGAGGCCCGAGCAGGTCACCGGCGGATTTGCCGTCACCGCGGTCACCACAGACGGCGTAGTGATGGCGATCGAGGACGACGCGCACGCCCGCTGGGCGGTGCAGTTCCACCCCGAGTCGATCCTGACCACCGACGGTCGCGCGGGCCACCAGGTCATCGCCAACGTGCTGCGCCTCTGCCACGAGCGGCAGGCCGCAGGCGCGGTGAGCCGCGGCTGACCGGGGTCCTTGCGGGTACGTAGCCATCCGGGCGGCTCGGCCCGGATGTGAGCGCTGCCGCGTTGTGGCAATGTTGCGCTATGCCCGACATTAGCTACCAGGCCGTCGACCGCACCTGGCGCGGCTACCTCTCTGTCCCGACCGGTCCCGGCGGTCCCTGGCCGGGCGTGGTCGTCATCCACGAGGCGTTCGGCCTGACCGACGACATCCGCCGGGCGGCTGACCAGATCGCCGAGCACGGCTATCTCGCGCTGGCGCCGGACCTGTTCGACGGCAAGTCCTGGATCCGCTGTATCCGCAGCGCGATCCGGCAAGCGCGCGCGGGTCACGGCCCGGCCTTCGCCGTCATCGACGGCGCGCGGGCGACGCTAGCCGCGCGGCCCGACTGCACTGGCAAGACCGGCGTGATCGGATTCTGCTTGGGCGGTGGCTTTGCTCTGCTGTGCGCGCCCGGACACGGCTTCGATGTGGCCTCGGTGAACTACGGCGAGGTGCCAAAGGACGCCGAGCGGCTCCTTGCCGGCGCCTGCCCGGTCGTCGGCAGCTTCGGTGGCCGGGACCAGATGGGCACGACGCACCCCGAGCGTCTGCAGCGCGCGCTCACAGTGCTGGAGGTGCCGCACGACATCGAGGTGTATCCCGGCTCGGGGCACAGGTTCATGACCGAGTCCCACGGGGCAAGTGCCGCCCTGCTCAAGGTCGCCAAGATGTCGTTCCAGCCCGCCGACGCGGCCGATGCGTGGCGGCGGATCTTTGCCTTCTTCGACCGGTACCTGACCAGCTGACAGCGGCCCTACGGTACCGGGTCGTGCTGGATGTGGCCCGCCGGGATGCTGCCGGCCAGTGCCGCCGCGGACTGCCGCACCATCGCTGGCGGGCCGCAAATGTAGGCCTCGGTGTTCTCGAACGGCGACTGTTTGCCGACCGCGTCCGGCAGGGTCCCGGTCAGCCCGCCATAGCCGGGCTGCTCGGACAACACCGGGATCACCCGCAGGGACGAGCAGGCCGCCTCGAGCAGCTGCAGGTCCTCCAGGTCATAGAGATCGAATTGCTGGCGAGCGCCGAAGAACAGCGTGATATTGCGCTGATGACTGGCCGCCTGGTCCGCGGTAATCGCCTGCTCGACGATGGCCTTGATCGGCGCGAGCCCGGTGCCGCCCGCCAGACAGAGCAGATCGCGATCCGATGGGGTGAGCGACATGGCGCCCTCGGCGGCACCGAGCAGCACGCAGTCTCCGACGTCGGAGTGGTAGACCAGGGTGTTGCTGACGAGGCCGCCTGGCACCGCCCGGACGTGCAGCTCGAGGAGACGGCCCGCGCCGGGTGCGGTAGCTACCGAGTACGGCCGCCAGGTTCGCGGCCACCTCGTGACCTGGACCGGCACGTACTGGCCGGCCCGATACGGGAAGGGCTGCTCGGTCCGTAGCCGGAGCACAGCGACGCCAGGTGAGCGAAGCTCGTGGCTGACGATTTCGGCGACCCACCAGGGCGGCGAGTCCTGCGCGGCTGCGGCACCCGCTCGCATCCCGGCCGCGAAATAGTCCAGAGCGCCCTGCCATGCGCTCGACGTCTCCGGCGTCCAGTCACTCCCCAGGTATTGCTCGACGGTGTCGCGCAGCGCGGTGAAGAACGCCTCGTAGTGCTTTTCGAGGACGCCGAACCTGCGGTGCTGGCGGCCGAGCCTGGCGAGCAGCTCGGCGCACTGTGGTTCGGATTCCAGGCTCCACACCAGCTGGCGAAGGGCTGCGAACATTCGCTCCCGCTGCGCCATCATGCTCGTGGGGAACAGAGCTCGCACGCTCGGGCTGACGGTGAAAAGCCGCGCATAGAAATATTCCATGGCGGCTCCGCTGTCGGAGATGAGTCGTGCAAACGATTGCTTTACCAAACTTGAATGCACTTCTGCGACGCCAGACGGCGTTTCTGCCGATTTGCCGAGTCCATCAGAGCTCGCGCTCTGCGCTATCCCACTGGCAGAGTCGGCATTTGCATGGGTCTCAATGACGGCGCCAGGAACGGCTTCGGTAGCTGCTTGCGTGGCGCGCGCCGACGGGCCCGCAGGAAGCTGCCCGCCGTCCTGACGAGCGGGTTCGCCAGGCCGCGAAGCGGGAAATCTACCTCCCAGCGCTATTGCCACATACTGGAGTCTTGCACCGCGCCGGTACGCAGACAACCCATTCTGACCGAGGACAGTCGACCTTTACGCAGCGTCACGGAATGCCGCTCGGTGCTGGCCGACGGCAACACGCGGGTCCGGGTAATCAATTCTGACGGCATCCGCCGCCTCGTACCGTGAACCGTCGCCGACCGTCAGGTAAATAGTGGGAGCTGCCATGGAACAGGTATTGGCTCCCTACCTTTTCGTTGCGCATTGCGGCGGTGAGTGCGCACTGCGCGCGCCGGGCATTAGCGGCCGTTTCAGGCCGGTCGTCGGCGGCCGGGCCTGGCGGTCCGCGGTCGGCCAGCAGCGGCGCTCGACTCCCAGGTCCACTGCCGACGGCACCTGGCTGGCCGCACCCAGGCCGCCTTCACAGTGACGTGGTGTAACCGCTCAGCCAGTGAACCTGCAGCCAGGTGATCGCGGACTGCCACGCGCCAGTGACTTCCAGCACTCCCACGGCGATCAGCATGACGCCGCCGATCCTGGTAATCAGGCGGGCGTGGCGGCGAGCGAAGCCGAACACGGTCGCGCCGCGGTTGAACGCGAACGCGACGATGAGGAAAGGAATGCCGATCCCGAGCGCGTAGACGAACGCCAGCAAGCCACCCCGGAGGGCGGTGCCGCTGGTGCTGCCGAGCAGCAGCACCGCGCTGAGGGTGGGCCCGCTACAGGGCGTCCAGCCCAGGCCGAACAGCACGCCGAGAAGCGGAGCACCGGCGAGCCCGGCCCGCGGCCGCATCGCGGGCTTGATGATCCGGCCGGCGAAGCTGAACCGGTCGAAGAGGCCGATGAACAGCAGGCCCAGCACGATGATCAGGCCGCCGAGCACCTGTGTCAGGCCCTCCCGGTGCCGCAGTAGCGCGTCGCCGACGCTCGCGACGGTCACGCCCTCGAGCGCGAACAAGATCGAGAAGCCCAGGATGAACAGCAGCGTTCCAAGCACGACGCGACTGCGGGCGGGTCCTGGCAGAGCAGCCGCCTGGGGAGTCGTGGCCGCGGCGTCGACGTCGAGACCATCAGCGGGACCGGCCGAGCCCGCCGCCCCGGCGGCCACGGCGGCCCCGGACGTCGTGACGCTGGCCAGCGCCGTCGCCGGGACGGGACCGGCTTCGCGGCGTCCGGCCGCCGCCGTCCCTGACATGCCGGTCAGATACGACAGGTAGCCGGGCACCAGCGGCAGGCAGCACGGTGACAGGAACGTAACCGCCCCGGCGGCCGCCGCCACCGGGATGGCGAGCAGCACCGGTCCGGAGAGGATCAGGTGCTCAACTCCGCCGCCCACGGCTTACCTCCCTGTGCGAGCTCGGACCGCATCTAAGCTACTCGGACTGAACGGTGCAGGTCACAGCGACATTAGGAACTCGATGAGTCCGGGGAAGTAGTGCTCGGCGTCGTCGAACTGGGCCAGGTGGCTGCCCTCCGGGCAATGCAGATACCGGCCCTGCGGGAGCTGGTCGGCCATCCAGCGCATGTGCGCGGGATCCATGGTGTCGTGGGTCGCGCCGATGACCAGCGTCGGCACGGAGATTTCTGGCAGGTCGCCCGACCGGTCCCAGTCCTCCAGGGCGCCGCTCAGCCCGAGCTCGCTCGGACCCTGCATGGGCACGTAAATCGCCGGGTTGATGTGGCCGATTGACCGGGTCACGGGATCGGGCCAGGCGTCGAGCGGCATCCGGCAGACGTGCAGCACGTAGTGGTGATCCATGAGCAGCTGCTCATAGCGCGGATCGCCGGTCTGGCCATCGGCCTCGAACTGCTTGATCTCCGCGAGCACGTCCTGGTCCATCGCTGGCATCAGGACGTCGCGGGCGTAGGCGTTGTACAGCGGCGCGCTGGACATCATGTTGGAGATCACCAGCCCCTTGAGGTGCTGCTGGTGATGCATCGCGTATTCCATGGCGAGCAGGCCGCCCCACGACTGGCCGAGCAGCACGAAGTTGGTCTCGTCCAGGCTCAGGGCCTGACGAACCTGCTCGACCTCGTCAACGAACCGGTCAAGGTCCCACAGCGATGCGTCGTCGGGCCGGTCGCTGCGGAAGGACCCCAGCTGGTCGTAGTGGTAGTACTCGATCCCGGCAGCGGGGAACCGGGTGTCGAAGCACTCATACAGTTCGCTGGTGGCACCCGGCCCGCCATGCAGCAGTAGCACCTTCAGCGCGGGATTGTTCCCGACCCGCCTGGTCCAGACCCGGAAACCGCCGGCTGGCGTGCTGACGGGAATCATCCGCGAGCCGCCAGAGAGGACATCGGCGGGTAGCCAGGACGAAGTGTCGAAGTACGAGGCGGGGGACTCAGTCACGGGGACAAACTATCCCGCCGCCGGGTCGCCGCGAGTCCACGCCGCTCCTTCTCTAGCTTCAGGCGGCCAGCCGCTCGGCCACGTCGGCAGCGGCCGGGCTCGCGAGCTGCAGCGGCAGCCGGACCGCCGGGCCCGGGATCTCACCGCGCCGATGCAGCACGGCCTTGATCACCGACGGATTGGGCGCGGCAAAGAGTGCCGCCGATAGCTGCGCGAGCCGATGGCCGAGGACCCTGGCCTGCGCGGCCTCGCCATCTCGCCACAGGCGCACCAGGCGCGCAACGTCCGCTGTCCCCACGTGCGCGGAGGCTGGATGGCGCCGTCCGCACCGAGTGCGAGCAGGGGCGACAGGTACATGTCGTCGCCAGCGAGCACCCGGAACCGACCCGCCCGCCCGGCCATCATCAGCACCGTGTCCCGGTCGACGGCGCCGGTCGCGTGCTTGATGCCGGTGGCACCAGCAAGCCCGGCTTGCTGAACGGTGGCAGACCAGCTGAGCTGCTGACCCGTGCGGTAGGGGATGTTGTAGATCACGAGCGGAACGGGGCGGCTCCCGGCGAGTGCCCGGAAGTGCTCGACGACGCCCTCCCTCGCCGGGGCGGCTGTAGTACGGCACCACCGTCAGCGCGGCGCCAACTTCTGGGTGGTCGCGGAGCGCCGTCAGCAAGGCAGCGGCGCGCGCCGTGTCGTCGCCCCCCGCGCCGGCGATGAGCACGGTGCCGCGCTCTCGGCTGACTCGAGCGCATATCTGCAGGACGAGCGTTCGCTCGTGCGCTGTGAGCGCGGCGTGCTCGGCCGTCGTGCCAGGACGCGCGCCCGCCGCCGTCGGCGGTGAAGGGCGTGACGAACTGGCCAGGCTCGGCACCATCGATGCCGTGGCGGAGGCCCAGTTCTGCACGCCGTCCGCGGTCTCCCAGCAGCTTCGCGCACTGGAGCGGGAGGCGGGGGTGCCGCTGGTGCGGCGGGCTGGACGGCGAGTTGAGCTGACCGCCGCCGGGGCCGAGCTAGCCGACCGAGCCGGCCCAGTGGCTTGCCCTGCTGGAGGAGGCGTCGGTAGCGCTCGCGGCGACGCGGCAAGACCTGGTCGTCGGTGAGCTGCGGATCGGGGCGTTCCCGACGGCGGTCCGCACCGTACTGCCTGCCGCGCTCGTCGCGCTCGGCGCCGAGCACCCCGGCTCGAACTGCATGTAACCGAGCTCGACCCCGCCGAGGTGCCGGACGCGCTGCTTTCCGGTCTGCTGGACGTCGCGCTGGTCCATGAGTACGACTGCGTGCCCGCCGAGCCGCGCTCCGGGCGGCAGCGGCCGGCTATCCGGCCGTCGCGTTCGGCAGCGACTGAGCCCGATGGCCCGACCAACGGCGCCACAGGGCTCGCTCCGCCGCGGTCCAGGCTGTCGTCGTCAGCAGGTACAGCCCAGCCGCCAGCGGGACGAACGCGGCGATGCACACCGTGACGTACGGCAGCACGCGGCTGACCACACCAACCAGCCCGGCGCCGCGCTCAGCCGGGACTTGCGCTGATCCGGTGGTTCGGCTGGTGGCCTTGCCGATCCGGGCGATGGCGAAACAGGCCAGCGCCAGCAGCGCGAACAGTCCGAGGAACACCAGGCCGTGGGCGCTCAGTGGCCCTGCTCCGGTCAGCCAATGGCTGCCCAGCGGGGTGCCCAGCAGGTTCCTGGTCAGCAGCGCGTTGGGCCGCCCCGCCACCGTCTTGGATAGGAACAGCCGGTACAGGACGCTGAAGAATGGCAGCTGCACCAGCAGCGGCAGGCAGCCGGCGAGCAACGTACCGCCCTGGGCCTGATACAGCGCGGCGAGCTCGCGCTGCAGCCGGTCGGGCTGGCGGGCGTAGCGGGCGCGCAACTCGGCCACCCGCGGCTGGAGCGCCGCGATACCAGCCTGGCCGCGGAGTGCGGCGAAGCTGAGCGGTGACAAGAGCAGCCGTACCGCAACGGTGAAGATCACGATGGCCGCGGCGGTGGCCAGCCCGCCGGGCAGCGGTGTCAGAACGTGAGCGAGCGTGAACAGCAGGTGGTAAGCGACGCCGAGTGGCGCGTTGAGGAATCCGAGCATGGTGGACTGCCCTCCAGCAGATCGAGAATGTGCAGGTCAGCTGAAGGCGGCCGCGTGAGGCGCGAGTTTGTCGCGTCCGCTGCGCTGGGCAGGGGAAGGAGCTAGGCGGCCGCCGGGGCCGCCGAAGGCGCTCTGGGTCGGGCGCGGCCCGCTGCGTCGGGGTCGCGCTGACGCTGGAAGGCGGCACCCCAGGACTTGCGCCGCAATGCGGCAGCCCGCCGCAGCAATGGCCAGGCAGCGAAGACGCTGCCTGCCGGTCGCGCGTGCAGAAGCACCGCCGCCAGAGCGGCGGCCAGCACAACCGCCGCGATGGCGAGCACGCCGGTGGGCGACGCCGGGTGGCCGGCCAGCTGCCACCACACGGTGAGTGGTGTCACCGCGATGGCAACCATGATGCGGATCATCCGAACCACAGCAGCCAGCCTACGCGGCCGGTGCTCAGTGCGGCACTGCTGGCTAGGCGCGAGCGGGTTAGCTACTCCGGAGCGCCTGAGCAGCCGCGTGGCGGTGCCGTCCGACCCGACGGCGCCGCCACGCGACATGCAGGTGACGGATTCCAGATCGTGGAGCCGGAGCGAGGGCCGCCGGGTGTCCGGCGTCCGCGCCCGGCCGCGGCACCGGTCAGGCGTGCGTGCGCTGCATGCCGTTGTGCTGCTGCCAGGCCGCCGCGCCGGCCGCGCTCGCTGCCTTCGTCTGGCTCCACTTGTGCTTGACGGCGTCACTCGGCGGGACCTCGAGCTCGCGGAACCACTGGCGGCACGCTGACGCCATCGCGGTTCCGCTGACCATCATGCCGACGAGACCGATGAGGCCGCCGGCGCAGAACAGCGCGGCGCCAGTGATCATCGATGTCTTGTTGATCTCGAATGCGGGTGAGGAGTACGTCTGGGCGGCGGTTCTCATGGTGTCCTTCCCCAAAAGGTAGTGGTCCACCTGACCGTTCCCAGGACGCACCGACGGAGCCTCATCCGTTCCGGGTGATTGGCCGGTACCGGTCAGCCGAGCTGACGCAGCGCGTCCTCGACCGCGCGGTGAAACGTGGGATACGCGTAGATCATCTCGCGCAGCCGCGGCACCGGTACCGGCGCGTGCACGGCGAGAGTGAGCATGCTCAGGACCTCGCCGCCCGCCGGGCCCGCCGAAGTAGCTCCGACAAGCACGCCGCGCTCGGCGTCCGCGACGAGCTTGATGAAGCCCCGGTTGCCTGCCTTGTGGATCCAGCCGCGAGCCGAGTCAGCCAGCTGCGCGTTCCCGGTCCGCACCGCGACGCCAAGCCGGTCCCTGGCCTGCGCCTCGGTCAGTCCGACGGCGCCAATCTCAGGGTCGGTGAACGTCACCCTCGGCACGGCGTGGTACTCGGCTCGATGATGCGGTCGGTTCAGCAACTGGCCCACGATGATGCCGGCCTCGTACATCGACATGTGCGTGAACGCCCCATGGCCCACCACGTCCCCGAGTGCCCATACACCTGGCGCAACCACCATGTCCGCATCGGTCTCGAGGAAGTGCGCGCCCTCATCGAGCCCGATCGCGCCGACGCCGAGCGCTGCCAGATCGGATCTGCGGCCGGTCGCAACGAGCAGCCGCGCGCCGCGCGCCGAGGTGCCATCTGCCAGCGTGACGGTGAACTCCTGGCCATCGTGGCGGACCGATGCGGCCGAAACTCCCGTGAGAACGACGATGCCCTCGGCGCGGAAGACCTCGGCCAGCACCTGGCCGGACTCGGGCTCCTCGGCGGGCAGCAGCTGCCTGCGGGCCTCGATGACGGTTACCGAGCTGCCAAATCGCGCGAACACCTGGGCGAGCTCCGCGCCGACCGCGCCGCCGCCGAGCACGACCAGCGAGCGGGGCACCTGGTCCGCCTCGACTGCCTCGTGGTTGGTCCAGTACGGGGTGCCAGCGAGGCCGTCGATCGGCGGAATGGCCGGCGCGCTGCCGGTGCCGATCACGATGCCGCGGCCGGCCCGCAGCACGTGCTCGCCGACGCGCACCTCGCCGGGCGCCGTGATGACGCCGCGACCACGCTGCAGCGTGCCGCCGAGGCTAGTGAACCTGTCGGCGGCGACAGTGTCGTTCCAGTTGTCGGTCGCTTCGTCCCTGATCCGCCTGGCCACGGGCGCCCAGTCGGGGCTGATGACCGACGACCCGGCCATGCCTGGAATCCGGCGGCCCTCCGCCAGCAGGTCGGCCGCCCTGATCATCATCTTCGACGGGACGCAGCCCCAGTACGGGCACTCGCCGCCGACCAGGCGATCCTCAACGGCCGCCACGCTGACGCCCGCTCGGGCGAGTTCGGAGGCCACGTACTCGGCACCAGGACCCATGCCGATCACGACTACGTCAAATTCGCGCTCGCTCACCCAAGCATTGTTCCGGTAAACGAACGTGGCCGGGCGATGTCAGTGCCGACTCGGGCTAGGCGTCGCCGTCCCGAACCAGCACCACGGACACGGCCAGGCGGGCCAGCTAGAGCGGCCGCTGGCCAGGAACCCGCTCGACCTCAGCGACCCGGACGGCGGTGAGGCGCAGGGCACCGGTGAGCTCGTCCAGCACCCGCTGCCCGTCGATCGCCCCGCAGCTGAACAGGTCGATGGCGATCACGCTCTCCTCCGGCCAGGTGTGGATGGACAGGTGCGACTCGGCCAGGATCAGGACCAGGGTGATGGCGCCGTTGGGGAACACCACGTGGCTATTGGCGAGCACGTGCCCGCCCCCGGCCCGCACGGCCGCGCCGGCTAGGTCGGCGAGTACGGCGACGTCAGTCACCGGCGAGGCCGGCGTGCACGCGGCGTCGATGGCGTAAAGGCGCTTGGGTGCTCCGGCTTCCTGGCGTCGCAGGTCGGCGTAGCTGCTCGCCGCGTCTATGGACGGCATGATGTGCGAGAATACCGTACCCGTGGCTAGGGGCTCTGGGTCGTCCCCCGCGCGGCACGGGGTGACCAGACAGCCATGGACATAGACGAAGTAGTGAGCGCCTGCGCGGCCGCCGTCGGCCTCGCCGAGGGCGAGTCAGGCATCCGTGACATCCTGTCGGCGGTGCTGACGGCCGAGCCAGCCGCCGTGCGCGAGATTGCGCGGCTGGCTGAGCTGCCCGTTCCCATTGTGGCGGCAGCCTGCAACGAGCTGCGGCGGCATGGTGTTGTCGACACCCAGCGGCCGGTCCGGCTTACACCCGTCGGCCGGGCCGCGGTCGCCGGCGCTGGCGGCGCGGTGGGGCTGCCCGTGACGTGCCCGGAGTGCGACGGTCGAGGCGAGATAGTGCCGCCGGGGCTGGCCGGCGCCGCGGCGGCCCTGGAGGAGATCGCGGCCGGGATGCCAGGAGCGAAAGTCGAACTCGACCAGACGCACTGCACGGTCGACACCAAGCTCGGCCGCGTGCTGCGGCTGTATCAGGCACACGCGGTTGCCGGACAGCGCATCCTCGTGCTGGGTGACGACGACCTCATCTCGGTGACGCTCGCGCACGTCGTAGCCCAGGCACCCAGCCGGGCACGCATTCGCAGGCTGACGGTCGTCGACACCGACGCCGACATCCTCGCCTGGATCGACCGCACGGTGGCGGACGCCGGGACTGTCGTGGAGACGGTGCAGCACGATCTGCGGCACCCGCTGCCTGCCGCGCTCGCTGCGTGCTTCGACGTGGTGCTGACCGACCCGCCTTACACGGTGGCAGGCGCAGAACTGTTTCTCAGCCGGGCGGTGTCTGCCCTGATGCCGGAGCCGGGTCGGCACGTGTTCTTCTCGTTCGGCGCCCGGCGTCCGGATGAGACGATCGCCGTGCAGCGTGCCATGACGGAGATGAACCTCGTGGTCAAGTCACTGGCGCCAGGCTTCAACCGCTATGTCGGCGCCGGGGTGCTGGCCGGCACTAGCAACCTGTACCACCTGCGCACCGCGGCCGGCGCCCGGCCGCTCATCGAGGGTGACTTCGACCACCCGATCTACACGGCCGACCATCGGGTGACGGCCACCAGGCCATATCGATGCCGCGGCTGCGGCGCAGTGCACCAGGTGGGGCCGGGGAGCCAGTGGCCGCAGATCGCCGCGCTGCGGGAGGGCGGCTGCCCGGCCTGTGGCGGCACGATCTTCCGGCCGCTGCCGCTCCAACCGCGGACGGGCCAGGGGGTCGTCCAGCCTGGCCGGCAGCCGCAGGGAGATCGGGGAATCACATCCGCGCGCCGGCAGCGGCGGGGAAATCGATGAAGGGTTACCTGGTCCGGCCCGCGAGGGCCGAGGACGTCGAGGCGATCGTGGCGTATGAGATCGAGATCGCCGTGGTGTCGTTCGGGGACGAGGCCGTCACCGACCCTGCGCTGCACCGCAGGCGAGTTACCGGCGCGCTGGGCAAGCCCGGCGAGATCATGCTTGTCGCGGCCGCCGACACCAGACCGGACACGCCAGTGGGCTGGGCCTGGGTATCGGCCAGGACCAACTCGCTCACCGGGGACCGGTACGGCAACTTCCGGTCCCTGGCCGCTTCTGACGGCCCGGACCGCGGTCAGGTCGGCGAGGTACTGATGGCAGCCGTGCTGGCGGCGGCGGAGGCGGCCGGGCTGATGCAGCTTACCGGGAAGGTGCACGCGCGCAACCTCGGCATGCGCACCCTCTACCGCAAGTTCGGCTTCACCGCCGCGCACCTGACCATGGAGCGCAAGGTCGCGGGCACCGGGGGCCATGCCGATGGCTAGTGCTGCTGCAGCCGGATCCGAAGGGTCGCCGCGGCGCGCTGGCACCGAAGACGGCGCCCTGATCAAGTGCGTCGTGTGGGACATCGACAACACCCTGCTTGACGGCGTCTACCTGGAGGCTGGCGGGCAGCCGCCGCCCGCCGACCCGGCGCTGGTCGGAGTGCTGCGCGAGCTGGCCGGGCGCGGCATCCTGCAGGCGGTGGCGAGCCGGAACCCGCCCGCCGCCGCCGACTACGTGCAGCGGCTAGCCGGGCTGGAGCTCGCCGCAGCCGAGTGCGGCTGGGACCCGAAGCCGGATGCCATCGGCCGGATAGCCGCCGATCTCGGCGTGCCGCCCGACGCGATGGCGTTCATCGATGACGACATGGTGGAACGGGCCGAGGTCGCGGCGGCGCTGCCGGCAGTGCTGGTGCTGACGCCCGAGGACGCTGCCGAGGCGCCGAGCTGGCCGCAGTTCAGCCCGCCGGTGGTGACCGCCGAGGCCCGTCGCCGCGGGCAGCTGTACGCCGAGCGGCGACGCCGCGAGACCGCCGCGAGTGCGTTCGGCGGCTCTCGCGCGGAGTTCCTGCGACGCGTGGGCACGCGGGTGACCATCGCTCCGGCTGGCGCGCCCGACGTGCCACGGCTGCACGAGCTGTCGGTCCGGACCCACCAGCTCAACTCTGCCGGGCAGCCGCTCGCCGAGGCCGAGCTGGCCGGCCTGCTGAGCGCACCAGGCCAGCGCGTGATCACCGTCAGGCTCGCGGACGACTTCGGCGACGACGGTCTGGTGGGCGCGGCAGTGATGACGCGGGCCGCTGGTGGTGCGGGCCCGCGAGCAGCGGCCGCGACGGTACCGCTGGTGATGATGTCGTGTCGGGCGCTAGGCCGGGGCGCCCTCGATGCGTTGCTGGCCTGGCTGTGCCGGTCGGCGGCCGAGGCCGGCGCCACCTGGTTGACGGTGCCCTGCCGGGTCACCGACCGCAACGTGCCGTTCCGGCTGGCGCTGGCCGCAGCGGGGTTCCGGGCTGACCCCGGTGAGCTGACGCCGGACGGGCGGGCGCTGTTCGCCCGGCGGCTGGCCGGTGATCTGCCTGGCCTGCCGGATTACGTCGTGGCCGTGGATGCACAGTGACCGGCGCTGCGGACCAGGTGGCCAACGAGCTCCGCGACGTGCTGGCTGACATCACCGGGCGCGTCGAACTGCGCGACATGCCGACGGAGACCGCGCTGCTGGGTGGTGGCGCCGGGCTGGACTCACTGGCCGGCACCCTGTTGTTGCGACAGGTCCAGCGGCGGTACGGCGTGGACGTACCCGCTGAGGACCTCAACCTGGACGCGCTGGCGACCCTGGGCACGCTGGCCGCGTTTATTGCTGCCCGGATCTGACGGCCGTCCGGCGCAGCAGGGTAGCGATTGCCGGATAAACCAGAACAGACACCACCCCGGCGCCAACGAGCGCGGCGGCGTTCGATGGCAGCATGACCCCGTCGCTCAGGCCGATCGCCGCGAGCGCGATCAGGAGCGGCATCGTGGTCGCGGTGATGAACGTCATCTCGAGCCGCTCGCGGAACGGCAGCACCCGCGCGTAGATGATCAGCGATGGCAGGCCCCGCACGACCAGGAGCAACACCGCGAAGGCGACAAGCCGGAGCGGGTTGTGAATGATCGAGCGGATGTCCAGGGACATGCCGGAGGAGATGAAGAAGAGCGGGATGAAGACGCCGTAGCCGACGGCCTCAAGCTTGTCCTCGAGGGGTTCGACATCGACCTCCATGCGGCGCGTCCAGCGGCGCAGCACGAGTCCGGCCAGCACCGCGCCGAGCACGACGTCGAGGCCGAAGTGCTGAGCCACGCTCAGCAGCACGATCAGCAGCACGATCGACCACCGCAGCGTCGTTTGCGCGGTGGCGCGCTGGCCCTGTTTGATCAGCGCACGAAGGCGGCTCTCGCCGAGCACGCGCGGTGCGGCGGTCAGCAGCAGGGCGGCGAGGAGCACAGCCAGCAACGACCCGACCGCCACGTACTCGGCGCGCCTGGTCAGGAAGATCGCGATGGCGACGATCGGGAACAGCTCTCCGACGGCGCCGGCGGCCAGGACATACTTGCCGAAATCGCCGGACAGCATGTCGTTGTCCTGCAGGATCGGGAGCAGCGTGCCCAGCGCAGTCGTCGTCAGCGCGAGCCCGATCGGCACGAAGTCGCGGACGAAGCCGAACGAGGTGAGCACCGCGACGGCGGCCACCGCCAGTGCCGCGCTGACCAGCCACCCGGCCATAGCCATGCGGCCTGATCGCTCGCGCAGCTGGCCAGGCTGGAGCTCGTAGCCGGCCAGCAGGAACAGGAAGCCAAGGCCGATGTCGGAGAGCAGCGAGATGTCGGCTGGGTGGCCGATGTCCAGGGCCTGGGGGCCGATCAGGATGCCGCCGAAGATGAGCACGACGACCTGCGGGATACGCGGGCCGGGCAGCACAGCGACGATCGCCGGCGCCAGCGCGGCCACCAGGACGACGGCGAGCAGGGTGTCCAGCCCCTGCGCTGAGGGCGTCACGTGCGGCAGTTCCCCCGTGCCTGACCACCGTTAGCCCCGTGCCCGGCGGTTCGGTGAACATGCCCGGTCTGCGGCTCGGCTACTCGCTGACTCGGCCCGATCCCGGCCTGCTGCACAGACGCGGATATGGAGTGCCGGGTTGTGACCAGGACCGTCAGAGAGCCGCGCCAGGGTAGGGCCGTCGGCGCTGCCCCGGCATCATTGGTCCCGTGGCAGTTACCCCGACCTTCCCGAGCCGGGAGACGCTCAGCCGGTTGAAGTTCCGCCCGCTGGACGTCGGCGTGGGCGTGGCCGTGCTGCTGCTTATCTACATCGCCGTGCGAGTCGGGGCGGGGGCTCGCGCGCCCGCGCACCCGTCCACGACGATCAGTCTGTCTCCCGCCAACCTGCCGTACTACGCCGTTCGCAGCCTGCTGCGGATGTTCATCGCGTTGTTCTTCTCCTACTCGTTCAGCCTGGGATACGCCTACGTCGCTGCGCGGAGCAGACGCTGGCGCCGGGTGCTCATTCCGGCCCTCGACATTTTGCAGTCGGTGCCGGTGCTTGGCTTCCTCGCGGTCACCGTGACGTTTTTCGTCGCGCTCTTTCCTGGTTCGGAACTCGGATTCGAGTGCGCTGCGATTTTCGCTGTTTTCACTTCGCAAGCGTGGAATATAACTTTCTCCTTCTACCACTCACTGATCAGCCAGCCATCGGAGTTCGACGAGGCCAGCAAGCTGATGGGGCTGTCCAGGTGGAAGCGGTTCTGGAGCGTCGACGTGCCCGGCGGCGCGATCGGCCTGGTCTGGAACGGTATGATGAGCTTCGGCGGCAGCTGGTTCTTTCTCACCGCATCCGAATTCATCTCGGTGTCCGGTCGGCACTACACCCTGCCCGGCGTGGGTTCTTACGTCGCCGTCGCCGAGGCCCAGGGGAACCTCGCCGATGTCGTCTGGGGCATCGTCACGATGATCATCATCATCGTGGTGGTCAACTTCTTCTTCTGGCGGCCGCTGGTCGCCTACGTGGAGAAGTTCAGGAACGAGCAGTCGGAGTCGGAACTACAGGCCAGATCGCTATTCCTGGATACGCTGCGCCGTTCGAACTGGCCCCGCGCGCTGGGGCGGGGCCGCCAGGCGCTCGCGCTGCCGGTTAACCGGGTGATGGGCCGGGTGACCGGGATCGACGACCAGAGCCTCGCCGTGCACGAAATCAGGCGCCGGGCCGCTGACGTGGCCTTCGCGGTCGTGCTGACGATCGCACTCGGCTTCGCCTTGTACAGCATGCTCGCTTACATAGCGACCGGTGCGGACGGCCTGGCCGTGTTCGGCACCGCGTTCGAGGACGGGCTGATCACGTTCGTCCGGGTGCTGGTCGTGGTGGTGGTCGCCTCGGTTATATGGGTGCCGGTCGGGGTGTGGATTGGCTTCAACCCGCGGGTCGCCCAGTTCATGCAGCCGATCGTTCAGATTCTGGCCAGCTTCCCGGCGAACTTCATTTTTCCGTTCGCCATCGTGGTGTTCCTGGATATTGGCTTGCCGCTGAATTTCGGCGCGATCGTGCTGATGGCGCTGGGCACGCAGTGGTACGTGCTGTTCAATGTCATCGCCGGGGCGAGCGCGGTGCCGTCTGACCTGAAGGAAGCCATGGACAACCTGGGCGTGCGAGGCCTCGACCGATGGCGCCGGTTCGTGCTGCCCAGCATCTTCCCGGCGTACGTGACGGGCGCGATCACCGCGGCCGGAGGGGCCTGGAACGCCACCATCGTCGCCGAGATCGTGACGTACGACAACAAGACGCTCGTCGCGAAGGGCCTCGGCTCGTTCATCGCGCTGAACAGCGGAACCACCCACCTGCCCGAGCTGTTCGCCGGCCTGCTGGTCATGTCCCTGCTGGTCACCGGCGTGAATGTGCTCTGGTGGCGCCGGCTGTACCGGCTGGCCTCGACCAGGTTCGCGCTCGCGTGAGCAGCTCGCTCGTCTCTCATGTGCACTCGGCAGGGCCGGCCTCGGGCCCGCCGCTGATCAGTGTGCGGCACCTGAGCAAGTCGTTCTCCGGGCCGGGCGGCCGCCCGTTGCCGGTGCTCGATGACATCAACCTCGACGTGGCCGAGGGTGAGTTCGTCGCCCTGCTCGGCCGTAGCGGCAGTGGCAAGTCGACCCTGCTGCGGTGCATCGCGGGCCTGATGACCCCGACCCAAGGCGAGGTGCAGTTCCGGGGCGAGCCGCTGACGGGGACGAACCGCGAGACCGCGATGGTCTTCCAGACTTTCGCGCTCATGCCCTGGCTCACCGTCCAGCAAAACGTCGAGATTGGCCTGGAGGCGCGGGGCGTGGCGCCGCAGGAGCGGACCGAGCGCGCCCTGCGCGCGATCGACATCGTCGGGCTTGACGGCTACGAGAGCGCGTTCCCCAAAGAGTTGTCCGGCGGCATGAGGCAGCGCGTCGGCTTCGCCAGGGCGCTGGTCGTTGAGCCCGCCGCGCTGCTGATGGACGAGCCGTTCAGCGCGCTGGACGTGCTGACCTCGGAGAACTTGCGCGGGGAGCTGCTGGAGCTGTGGGAGGGGCACCGCTTCCCCACCAAGACCATCGTGATGGTCACCCACAACATCGAGGAGGCGGTACTGCTGGCCGACCGGATCCTCGTGCTCGGCACCAACCCCGGGCGGATTCGTAGCGACCTGGTCAACCCCTTGCCGCGGCCGCGCCGTCGGCGCACCCCCGACTTCGACGAGTTCGTCGACCAGATCTACCGGATGATGACGCAGCGCACTGCGGCAGCCGAGGAGCCAGCCGCAACCGGAGTCACGGGCCCGACCGGAACTATCAGCGACACCCCGCTGCCGCAGGCCACCGTCGACGGCCTGTCGGGCCTCGTCGAGATTTTGCTGGCACGGCACGGCGGCGCGGCCGATCTGGCCGACCTAGCCGACAACCTGGGTCTGGAGGTCGACGACCTGCTGCCGCTGGTCGACGCGCTCGTCCTGCTTGGCTTCGCCGGGCTGCACGGTGACCGGCTCGAGCTGACCGGCAACGGCCAGGTGTTCGCCGGTGCCAGCATCCAGGACTCCAAGGAGATCTTCGCCCGAGCCTCGCTCGACCACGCGCCGCTGGTCCGCACCATCTATCGCAGCCTGCGGGGGAGCCGGGACGACAATCTGCCGGCCGGCTTCTTCACCGACATCCTGCGGACGAGCTACGGAGAGGACGAAGCCGCACGGCAGCTCGATGTGGCGGTGAACTGGGGCAGGTACGCGGAGCTGTACGACTACGACGCGACCCGGGGCGAGATCATCAGGGAAGAGCAGGGCATCGGAGCCACGATCGCCGACGCGCCGCCCCCCGCCGCCAGAGGGTCGCTCACCGTCTACCTTGGCCCAGCGCCCGGTGCTGGCGCCACCTACACGATGCTCAAGGAGGGCCGGGCGCTGCGGGCCCAGGGCGAGGACGTCGTCATCGGCTTCGCCGACACCCACGACCGGCCGCACACGATCGAGGCGCTTGGCGGCCTGGAAACGGTGCCCCCGATTGGCGCAGATGGCCGCAGCACCCCGGATGGCGATGGTGGGTTGCAGCCAGGCAGCACAGCGCAGATGGACCTGGCCGCGGTGCTGGACCGCAAGCCAGCTGTGGTGCTTGTCGACGATCTGGGCCGGCATAGCGCGGCCATCGAGGCCCTGCGGGCGGCCGGCATCCACGTGATCAGCACGGCAGAGGTCGCCGACCTGGCCCGCACCGCCGACGAGGTCGAGGCGATCACCGGCTCGCCGGCTCCCGCTACGGTCTCGGACGAGACGCTGGCGGGCGTCGACGCTCTGCAGTTCGTCGACTCGTCACCGGAGGCGCTGCGTAAACGGCTGGGACACGGCAACATCTACCCGGCGGCACAGGTTCCCGATGCGCTGCGGACGGAGTTCCAGCCGACCCGCCTCGCCGCCCTGCGCGAGATCGGGCTCCGGCTGGTGGCGCAGAGCCTGGCCGGTCAGGGCACGCCGGTGTCTGACGCGTCCCAGCGGCCCGGCGGGCGAGACGTGCTGGTGGCGGTCAAGCGGCAGGACCACGCCGAGGCGATCGTGCGTCGCGGCGTCCGCCTTGCCAGGCAGCGCGGTGCCCGCTGCCGCGTGCTCGTCCTTCGGCAGCCTGGGGTGGCCGCGGACGAAGTGACCGAGCGGGCGGAAGTTGCTGCGACCGCTGGCGGCGCGACCGTGCTGCTGCGCGAAACCCGCGACGTCAGCGCGGCGATCGTCGCGGCGGTCCAGGAGCTGAACGCCCGGCATGTGATGCTGGCGGCAGCCCCGCTGAGCTGGCTCGAGCGCTGGCGCGGCACGGTGGCGGAGCGGCTCGTCAGCCAGCTGCCCGGGGTGCACCTGTATATCGAGACTCCTGGCTGCCTCGATCAGTCAGAAGAAGCCACCGGTGCGCCGGCCGGCCCGATCGACCAGGACCGCCGTCGCCGTGGAGCAATCCGCGTGTACCTCGGCTACGCGCCGGGGTGCGGAACGACGACGGCCATGCTGGAAGAAGCCGCGCGTCGCCGCGCGCGGGGCGGTGACGTGGTCGTCGGCGCGGTCGACGCGCGCGACCGTGAGGGAGTGCTCGGTGATCTCGAGGGACTGGAGCTGATTGGCGACGCGGCGGCGCTAGATACCGCCGCGGTCCTCGCCAGGCAGCCAGAGGTGGTCTGCATTGATGACCTGACGGAGGGCACGACGACCGCGGAGCGCCGGTTTGCCGCGGCGCGCCGGCTCGCCGAGGCTGGCATCACCGTGGTCGGCACCGTCCAGCTCGGGAAGCTCGGTGCGGCGCTTGACGGGCCGGTGCTGCTTGACGAGGCTGGCCTGCTGGCACTGGCGGACGAGATCGAGCTCGTGGACGTGCCGCCGTCGATCCTGGCCGACCGGGTGCGCCGCGGCGAGATCGTGCCGCCCGATCAGGTCGCAGCGGCGCTCGCTACCCGGTACGCGCCGGAGACGTTGCGGGCCGAGCGGGAGCGTGCGTTCGCCCTGGTTGCCGAGCACGGCGAGCGACGGCTGGCGGCGTACGAGGGCGAGCCGGCCGACCAGCCAGGCGCGGACCCGCAGCCGTCGATCCTGGCTTGCGCGGGCCCGTGGCCGGGCATGGAGTCGCTACTCCGGCGCAGCGCGGCGCTGGCCGCCGGCGTCGACGGGGTGTTCCGGGTCGCGGTGGTGCCGTCGCCAGAGCCCGCTCCGGGCGAGCGTCAGCTGCTTGCCGAGTACGCGGCGCTCACCGAGCAACTGGGCGGCGAGTTCGTCGCTTTGGCCGGGTCGTCTCCGGCTGCCGCGCTGGCCGAATACGCGAGCCAGCAGAAGGTGACCCAGCTCGTGCTGGCCAGGACGAAGTCAGCTCAGATCGGCCGGTACCCGGTCCTGCGTGAGCTGGTCAGAGTGGCGCGCGGCGTCGAGTTGCACGTGCTGCCCGCAGAGTCAGACTAGGCCCCGGAGATCGCAGTCACGCCAGTCAGCATGCCGACGAGGACAAGTCCGCCGGACAGGCCGCTCCGCCGCCGACCGGGGGCCCCAGCGGCTGCGCCGGTACGGGCCGAATGTCGCGGTCGGGGTCCGCACGTCGCCAGTCTGCACCCGGTGACAGCGGCCCGGTAGATTCGGCCCTGCGGCCCCGCGGGGGTTACTCGGGGTTTGCGGTAGCAGACGTGAGAGGCACATGACCCATCAGGACGGCGGTGCGCGGGGTTATACCGCGGTGGGCGAGCCGGACGAGCCCGACGAGCCGGGCGGGCAGATCGTCACCATCCCGAACGCCATCAGCGTGGCCAGGCTGCTGGGCGTCCCGGTGTTCCTGTGGCTGGTCCTCGGCGTGGACTCGCGGGCGGGGGACTGGTGGGCCGTCGGCCTCCTGATCGCCTCGGGAGCTTCAGACTGGCTCGACGGCAAGATCGCGAGGGCGCTGCATCAGCAGAGTCGGCTGGGTCAGGTGCTCGACCCGGCCGCTGACCGGCTGTACATCGTCGCTACCGTGGTAGCGCTGGCTGTTCGCGCCATCATCCCGTGGTGGCTGGTGGCGTTGCTCGGGGCCAGGGAGGTGGTGATGGCGGGGGTCCTGTGGCTGCTGCGCCGCCATGGCTGGGGCGCGCTCCAGGTCAGCTTTGTCGGGAAGACAGCCACGCTTTGCTTGCTGTACGCGTTTCCGCTGCTCTTCCTCGGCTCGCACGTTGCCGTGTACCGGGAGACTGCACGGGTAGCCGGTTGGACGATGGCTATCTGGGGAAGTGCCCTCTACTGGTGTGCTGCCTTGCTGTACATCGTACAGGCCAGGCGCCTCATGGCGGCGGACGCGCCAGACCGGACAGAGGCGAGGGTGCCTGCCTCCGGCGAGCGGTCGGGATAACCGGAGAAAGGAGATAAGTCGGCGGTGGAGCCAGTGGTGGTGCCGTGAAAGCCGTCGTGATGGCCGGCGGCGAGGGGACCAGGCTGCGCCCGATGACAGCGAGCCAGCCGAAGCCGATGCTGTCCATCGCCAACAAGCCGATCATGGAGCACGTGCTGCGCCTCTTGCGGCGGCACGGACTGACCGACACCGTCGTGACCGTCCACTTCCTCGCCTCGATGGTGCGGAACTACTTCGGTGACGGCGAGGACTTCGGCATGAGCCTGCAGTACGCGACCGAGGAAACACCGCTCGGCACCGCGGGCAGCGTCAAGAATGCCGAGGACGCGCTCCGCGATGAGCCGTTCCTGGTGATCTCGGGGGACGCGCTCACCGACATCGACCTGTCCGACCTGATCGCTTACCACAAGGACAACAACGCGCTGGTGACCGTTGCCCTCGCGCGCGTGCCCGATCCGCTGGAGTTCGGCATCGTCATCGTCGACGAGGACGGCAAGATTCAGCGGTTCCTGGAGAAGCCGACGTGGGGCCAGGTGTTCTCAGACACCGTCAACACCGGTATCTACGTCATGGAGCCCGAGGTGCTCGCCCACGTGCCGGCTGGGCAGGTCGTGGACTGGTCCGGTGAGGTGTTCCCGAAGCTGCTGGAGAACGGCGAGCGGCTGTACGGGTGGATCGCCGACGGCTACTGGGAGGACGTCGGCTCGCTGGAGAGCTACGTCAAGGCGCAGGCCGACGTCCTGTCCGGCAAGGTCAACGTGGAAATCGACGGGTTCGAGGTGTCGCCGGGCGTCTGGATCGCCGAAGGTGCTGAGGTCGACGCGGACGCGGTGCTGCGCGGCCCGCTGTGCATCGGCGACTACGCGAAGATCGAGGCCGGGGCGCAGTTGCGGGAGTTCACCGTCGTCGGCAGCAATGTGATCGTCAAAGAGGGCGCGTTCCTGCACCGAGCCGTCGTGCACAACAACGTTTACCTCGGCCGGGGCGTGAACCTGCGCGGCTGCGTGATCGGCAAGAACACCGACGTCATGAGCCAGGCGCGGATCGAGGAAGGCGCGGTCGTCGGCGACGAGTGCGTGATCGAGCCGGACAGCTACGTGTCCGCCGGGGTGAAGGTATATCCGTTCAAGACGATCGAGGCAGGCGCGGTCGTCAATACCAGTGTGATCTGGGAGTCGCGCGGGCAGCGCACCTTGTTCGGCCCGCGCGGCGTATCCGGGCTGGTCAACGTCGAGATCACGCCAGAGCTATGCGTCCGGCTCGCCAGCGCGTACGCGACCACGCTGAAGAAGGGCGCGGTCGTCACCACGTCACGGGACGCCTCTCGTGCGGCCAGGGCGCTGAAACGGGCCGTGCACGGCGCGCTGAACGCAAGCGCCATCAACGTGGTCGACCTGGAGGCCCAGCCGATGCCGGTGGCCAGGTTCGAGACGGCGCGCAGCGACTGCAGTGGCGGGATCGCGCTGCGAACGACCCCCGGTGATCCGCAGTCACTTGACATCATCTTCATGGATTCCGACGGCGCCGACCTGTCCAAGGCCGCACAGCGCAAGCTGGAGCGGGTGTTCTCCCGGCAGGAGTACCGGCGGGCGTTCCCCGGCGAGATCGCCGAGCTGTCATACCCGCCGCGGGTCGTGGAGGCGTACACCGCGAACCTGCTCGGGGCGGTCGACATGACCGGCGTGTTCGACGCGGGGCTCAGGGTCGTTGCCGACTGCGCCGGCGGCACCACGTCGCTGGTGCTGCCCACCCTGCTCGGCAAGATCGGCGTCGATGTGCTGACGGTCAACAACCGGCTGGATGAGTCCTCTCCGACTCAGTCGGTGGCAGCCACCCGCGCCGACATGAACCGGCTGGCTGAGCTGGTGTCGTCCGCCGGGGCGGCGTTCGGAGTCCGCTTCGACCCGGTGGGCGAGCGGATCGCGCTGGTCGACGACAAGGGGGCCCTGGTCAGCGACGACCGCGCGCTGCTGGTCGTGCTCGACCTGATTGCCTCCGAGCGGCGCGGCGGAAAGGTCGCCCTGCCGGTGACGACCACCAGAGTGGCGGAGGAGGTCTCGGCCTATCACGGGGTCGAGGTGATCTGGACCCCCACGTCCCTGCACGGCCTTTACGAGGCGGCGGCTGGCCCGGACGTAATCTTCGCGGCTGACGGCAAGGGCGGCTTCGTGGTGCCCGGCTTTTCCCGCTCCATCGACGGGATCGCGGCATTTACCCAGCTGCTTGGCCTCGTCGCCCGGACCCGGCTCACGCTCAGCCAAATCGGCGCCCGCATCCCCGATGCGAGTTTGCTCAAGCGCTCCATGCCGACGCCATGGGCGGCGAAGGGCCTGGTCATGCGCACCGTTGTCGAGGCCGCCGGAGACCGAGAGGTCGACACGACCGACGGGGTCCGGGTCATCGAGCCGGGCCGCGGCTGGGCCCTGGTGCTGCCTGATCCCTCCGACGCGATCACGCACCTGTGGGCCGAAGGGTCTGATGCGGACACCGCCCAGGAACTGCTCGACGACTGGGCCGCCGTCGTCGAGCGGGCCGGTCGCTGACGGACCCTACCCGCCGTCCGGCCTGCCAGAGTGGCCGCGAGGCGCCGCCAGCCGTGAGACAATCGCTGCTCAGGCTGACAGTGGACCGGGTAGCCTGGCCGCCTGAGCGGCTGGCTGTCTCGATGACACGGCGGAGGTGCGGCCACCATGTGGCGGAGGCGTCGCGATGATGCCCAGCGTGGCGCCGGGGGATCACGGTCGCGGTGGCTGCCGCGCAGACGGAGGCCGCAGGTCGCAGCGCCGGGGCGGCGCGTGGAATACCACGGCTCTGCCCAGGTAGCGTTGACGGTACCGCCGGAATTCGCGCGAGTCCCTGCCACGGCCGGTGCGGCACGGGCCGCCGCTGCCCACGGGACGAAAGGGGGGCTCGGCGAGCTGATGCCTAGCGTCTACTGCACCGCGTGCGGCGAAGCCAATCACGAAGGCGCGCGATTCTGCGCGAAGTGCGGCACGCCGCTGGTGCGGCTGTCCGGAGACCGAGTCTTTGACACCACGTCCACCATCTCGATCCCCGGCTCTGACCTCGACACGGAGACAGCCGAGGTGCTGGCGGCGGATGCCGCCGCAGTGGCCGCGCTGCCGCCAGGTACCGCGCTGCTCGCGGTGCTGCGCGGGCCGAACGCGGGCAGCAGGTTCCTGCTCGACAGCGACCTCACCCTGGTCGGCCGTCATCCTGACAGCCACATCTTCCTGGACGACGTGACGGTGTCCAGGCGGCATGCCGAGTTCTACCGGCACGGCGGCACGTTCACCGTCCGTGACGTCGGGAGCCTGAACGGCACGTACGTGAACAGGGAGCGGATCGAGGAAGTCATTCTGCACGCGGGCGATGAGGTTCAGGTCGGCAAGTTCCGGCTGGTATTCCTGCTCGGTCCCGCGGTCCCGGCCGAGTACGGCGGAGGCTCGCAGGTCGGGGGATGAGCGCACTGCCTGCCCGCGGATACCTCGGCATCAGCGAGGTGCTGGCGCAGCTTCGCGGCGACTTCCCTGATATCAGCGTCTCCAAGATCAGGTTCCTGGAAACCGAGGGCCTGATTACACCCGCCCGGTCGCCGAGTGGCTATCGCAGGTTCTGCGTGGCGGACGTCGACCGGCTGCGCTACATCCTGGCAGCGCAGCGAGACCAGTACCTGCCGTTGCGGGTGATCAAGGAGCGGCTTATCAGCCTGGATCCCGGCAACCAGGCCGCCGTCCGACCGGGAGACCGCGAGCGAGACAGCCAGCCGGACGGTAAGCCAGGCGCCGCCGCTGCCCTGCCCGGAGGCTCGGCGCCCGGGCTGCTGAACCGCCGTGAGCTGGTCGCCGCCGCGGGCCTGACCGAGGCGCTGCTGACCGAGCTTGAGACGTTCGGCCTGGTCCGACGCGTCGGACGGCAGTACGGACCGGACGCGCTCCAGGTCGCCCTGGCCGCCGTGGCGCTGACCACCTACGGGGTGGAGGCGCGGCACCTGCGCGCGGTTCGCGCGGCCGCCGAGCGGGAGACCACCATGATCGAGAGCCTGGTCGCTCCCATCCTCGCCCAGCGTGGCCGGGGGGCAAGGGAACTGGCCGCCCGAACGGCAGGCGAGGTGGCCGAGGAAGTGCTGCGGTTGCACGCGGCGCTCGTCGACGGCGCCCTGGCCGAGGCGGGCCTCGCTACCTCGGAGCCGGGCGAGCCGGCCGCCGCGGGCGGCCCCGCGGAGGACCGTCAGGCGCCGCCGCGCCGACTGGCTCCGGGCGTGGCAGGAGCCAGCGCGTGACCAGATGTCACTGCCGTCACGATGACCCGCACCGCGGTCTGGCGAGGCGCTATTGCGGGTGTACTTTGACAAAGGGAGTGCCTGTAGGAGGAGGGGGAATGCCTGTAGGCGCACCCGCAGGGAACGGCAGCGCGCAGGCGCGGATAGGGACGGAGCGGCCGTGAGGCAGATGGAGGTTGTTGGCGTCCGGGTGGAGATGGCCACAAATAACCCCATCGTCCTGCTGAAGGAGACCGAGGGCGAGCGTTACCTGCCGATCTGGATCGGGCCGAACGAGGCCACCGCTATCGCGTTCGCGCAGCAGGGCATGGTGCCGCAGCGGCCGCTGACGCATGACCTGATGCGCGACATGCTCGAGGCGCTCGAGATCCGCCTCACGACTGTCAACATCACCGCTCTGCGGGACGGCATTTTTTTCGCTGACCTGATCTTCTCCAACGGCCGTGAGGTCAGCGCCCGGCCGTCTGACTCCATCGCGCTGGCCCTCCGCACGGGTGCTTCGATCTACGTCAGGGAGGAGATCCTCGACGAGGCGGGGGTCGCGATCCCGGAGACGGACGCGGACGAGCAGGAGAACGAGGTCGAGAAGTTCCGGGAGTTCCTGGACTCCATCTCGCCCGAGGACTTCGGCCGCTCGACCTGAGCTGTCGGCGCCAATGGCCGACCCGGGTTCGCAGCGTGGATGCGGCCGCGACGCGCCGTCGGGGATCGTTGACGTTCCCGGACCCGGCGGCCTACCGTGCAGATGAATCCCCAGGCACCGGCGCCCTGGGCCGGAAGTGGGTGTGGCGGTGAGCAGAGGCGAGACGGCGGCCTCGCGGGCGCGGGCAGCCTCCAGAGCGCAGACTGACTCGCATCGGCCTGGCGGTGAGCAGCAGCTGCTGTTCGACGATGCAGTCGGCGAGCAGGAGGATGTGGGTTACCGCGGCCCGACCGCGTGCGCGGCGGCGGGCATTAGCTACCGGCAGCTTGACTACTGGGCGAGGACCGGGCTGGTGGAGCCCAGCGTCAGGGCGGCAGCCGGGTCGGGCTCTCAGCGGCTCTACAGCTTCCGGGACATCCTCGTGCTCAAGGTCGTCAAGCGGCTGCTCGACACCGGCATCTCCTTGCAGCAGATCAGGACGGCGGTGACCCACCTGCATGAGCGCGGCTCGGCCAATCTGGCCGCGGTGACGCTGATGAGCGACGGGGCAAGCGTGTACGAGTTCACGTCGCCAGACGAGGTCGTGGATCTGCTGCAGGGCGGTCAGGGCGTATTCGCCATCGCGCTGGGCCGAGTCTGGCAGGAGGTCGACGCGGACCTCGCGAAGCTGCCCGGCGAGCGCGCCGAGGGTGCCGCCACCAGGTCGGCCGGACACGACGAGCTGGCCAATCGCAGGGCTCGCAGGACAGGCTGACTTCACCAAAAGCATCGAGACTTCCCCCAAGACTGACCGGGTCTTACTGGGCCTCTGCCGCTGCCCCTTGCCGGTCATAAGTCGTCGGCAATTCGAGCTATGTCGTGTTATGGTGACGACCATGCCTACGGCGATCTTGGTTCGGGGGCTCCGGAAGTCGTACGGACCGGTGGCCGCGGTGGGCGGGATCAGCTTCGACGTCGAGCAGGGCGAGTTCTTCGGCATACTCGGACCCAACGGCGCGGGCAAGACGACCACGCTCGAGATAATCGAGGGCCTACGGGAGGCCGACGACGGCGAGCTGAGCGTGCTCGGCATGACGCCGTGGCCGCGCAACCCGGCGCTGCTGCCGCGGATGGGCGTTCAGTTGCAGGCGTCATCCTTTTTCGAGCGGCTGACCGCACGCGAGCAAATCCGGACGTTCGCCTCGCTGTACGGCGTCCCCGCACGCCGCGCGGACCAGATGCTCGACACTGTCGGCCTCTCCGAATCCGCCGATGTCCGGGCCGAGAAGCTGTCCGGCGGCCAGGCGCAGCGACTGTCGATCGCCTGCGCGCTTGTGCACGACCCGGAGCTGGTCTTCATGGACGAGCCCACCGGCGCGCTCGACCCGCAGGCCCGCCGGAACCTGTGGGACCTGCTCCGGCAGATCAACGCTGACGGCCGCACGGTGGTGCTCACCACGCATCACATGGACGAGGCGGAGACACTGTGCGACCGAGTGGCGATCATGGACCACGGCCAGATCCTCAAGCTCGGCGCCCCGGCCGCTCTGGTCCGGGGGATCGACTCGCCGGTCCGGATCAGCGTCGAGTCGGGCCAGCTGACCGCTGCCGACGCCAGGCTGCTCGGCGACGGTGCGGTGACCGACGGCGCGGTGACCGACGATGGCGTGTCGCTGACGATCGCGACCCGCCAGCCAGCCCCCGTGCTGGCGGGACTCGCCGACAGGCGAGCGCTGGTCGGCCTGCGGGTGAACGGAGCCACGCTCGAGGACGTTTTCCTCGACTTGACCGGCCGGGAGTACCGCGCGTGAGACGCATCCCGTTTTTTGGCAGCCAGCTGGCACTGCGCAGTCTGACCCGCGCGATCTTCATCGGCTTCGTCCGGGACCGGGCGGCCCTGGTGTTCTCCATCCTCATCCCGGTGCTGTTCCTGGTGCTGTTCGGCTCGATCTACAAGAGCGGCGGCGCGGCCAAGATCAGCGTGATCGAGGTCGGCCGGGTGGCTCTCCTGGACCACGCGGAGGCGTCGGCGCCGGCGCAGCTCGGCAGGGTCATGGCCATCTCGCACTCGACCGACCTCGCCGCCTCGCTCGATGCTGTCCGCAAGGGTGACGACGACGCCGCGGTGCAGCAGCAGGGCAGCACGCTCGTGGTGCACTACTCGATCGCCGACCAGACCACGGCTGGCATCGTGCAGGCGGTGTTCAGCTCGATCGTGCAGCAGGCTGATGCCGCCGCAGCCAGCCACGCCGGCGGCTATCAGCTCACGTCGATGCAGGTCGAGGACAAGTCACTGAAGCCGATCCAATACCTCGCCCCTGGGCTGCTCGGCTGGGCGATCGCGTCGGGCGGTGCGTTCGGTGCCTCGATCACGCTGGTGAGCTGGCGGCAGACCAAGCTGCTGCGCCGGCTGCGGCTAGCGCCGGTCAGCATCGGCTCGGTCGTGCTCGCGAGGGTGGGCCTCAGCCTGGTGCTCGCCCTCGTCCAGCTCGCGGTGTTCCTGGCGATCGCGACGACGCCGTACTTCGGGCTGCGGCTGTCCGCCGACTGGTGGATGGCCATCCCGGTCGTGCTCTGCGGCACCCTGGCGTTCATGTCGATCGGCCTCCTCGTCGGCTCGTTCACCACCAGTCAGCAGGCGGCGACGGCCATCACCAACGTGATCATCCTGCCGATGGCGTTTCTCGGCGGCGCGTTCGTGCCGCTGGACTTCGCCCCCGCCTGGCTCAAGGACGTGTCGTACGCGATGCCGCTGCGCTACCTGGTGACGGGGATGCAGGACGTGATGGCCAGGGGCGAGGGGGTGGCGTCGGCGCTGCCGGCCATCGGCATCCTGCTCGGCCTGGCGGCAGTGTTCACGATCATCTCGGTGCGCGCGTTCCGCTGGGACGCCGTCTGAGCCGGCGGTCGGCGTTACCGGCGCGAGTCGCGAATGCCGTGCCTGACCGCCAGCCGGATGATCCAGTACAGGATGAGGGCCCCGATGGCTGCCGGGATCACGGCGACGAAAAAGACCAGGATGTGCCAGGGGGCGAGCACCACTTCCTGCATCCTTCGCATAATCCGGCCGATGGTGAAGCAACTGTGGCATACGTCGACATGCGGTGCAATAGGTCGCGCGGGGCTCAGGACGCTGGTCAGAGGTGACGTCGTACCGCCCGCTGGCAGGCCACGACCGGGTAGCATCGGAGCGCTGGAACACACCGGCCGGGAGAGACTCCGTGCGGCCAGCGCGGAGCGCCGAAGGGGCAACCTCCCCGGAACCTCTCAGGCAACCAGGACCGGGCGGTGTGCGCGTCTCTGGAGCCCGCGGGTGTGGTCGACAGAGGGGGAGTTCGATACCCAGACGGTGGCGGGCCCTACCCGCCCGGGGAGGCTCCCATGGAATTCGCCCAGCGTCATATTGGTCCCGCCGCTGCTGACCAGGCCCGCATGCTCGAGGTGGTCGGCTACTCGTCGCTGGCCGAGCTGACGGCCGCCGCGCTGCCCGTCGGCTTGCGCACTGACGTCGAGCTCAGCCTGCCCGAGCCGCTGACGGAGGATGCGGCGCTGGCCGAGCTGCGGCGGCTGGCCGCCGCGAACACCGTCGCGACGTCGATGATCGGGCTGGGCTACTACGGGACGCAGACGCCCGCGGTGATCCGCCGGAACGTGCTGGAGAACCCGGCCTGGTACACGGCCTATACGCCGTATCAGCCCGAGATCTCGCAGGGACGGCTGGAGGCGCTGCTGGCGTTCCAGACCATGGTTGAGGACCTGACCGGCCTGCCGGTGGCCGGCGCGTCGATGCTGGATGAGGCCACGGCGGCGGCCGAGGCGATGACGCTGGCTCGACGGGCCCGCGGCCGAGGCAGCGTGTTCCTTGCCGACGCCGACTGTCTGCCGCAGACCCTCGCCGTGCTGGCCACCAGGGCCGAGCCGCTGGGTATCGAGCTGGTGATCGCTCCGGTCACCCCGGGGCTGATCCAGGCGCAGCCGGCCGGGGAACTGTTCGGCGTTCTGCTGCAGTATCCGGGCGCGAGTGGCGCCGTGCGCGACCCCAGCCCGGCGATCGCCGCGGCGCACGACGCGGGCGCGCTCGCCGTGGTGGCCGCGGACCTGCTCGCCATGACGCTGCTGACGCCACCCGGAGAGCTGGGCGCAGACATTGCCGTGGGCACTACGCAGCGGTTCGGGGTGCCCATGGGCTACGGTGGCCCGCACGCGGGCTACATCTGCGTGACTGACCCGCTGAAGCGGCAGCTGCCCGGCCGCCTTGTGGGCGTCTCGGTGGATGCGGACGGCCATCCGGCCTACCGGCTTGCGCTCCAGGCCCGCGAGCAGCACATCCGGCGGGAGAAGGCGACTAGCAACATCTGCACCGCCCAGGTGCTGCTCGCGGTCATCGCGGCGATGTACGCGGCCTACCACGGCCCGGACGGCTTGACGGAGATCGCCCACCGCGTGCACGGGCTGGCGGCAGCGCTCGCGGCTACGATGACAGACTTTGGCTACGGAACGGGGTCAGAGGACTTCTTCGACACCGTCGCCATCAGGATGCCTGGGCAGGCCCAGGCCGCCGCTGCGCGCGCTGCCGAGGCGGGCTTCAACGTCTACGTGGCCAGCCCGGACGTCCTGCAGGTCTCCTGCGACGAGACGACCACTGCCGTTCAGGTGGCCGCGCTGGCCAGCGCCCTCGCGGGCCAGCCCGTCACCGGCCTGCCCGCGCCGGCCGGGACGCTGCCGGCGGCTTTGATCAGAACGACCCCGTTCCTCGGGCATGAGGTTTTTCATCGGTATCGGAGCGAGACCGCGATGCTGCGATACCTGCGCGCGCTGGCGGACCGCGACATCGCTCTCGACCGGTCGATGATCCCGCTCGGCTCGTGCACCATGAAGCTCAACGCGGCCGCCGAGATGGAAGCGATCACCTGGCCGGAGTTCGCCGGGCTGCACCCCTTCGCGCCTGCCGGGCAGACAGCCGGGTACCGGCGGCTGATCGACGAACTGTCGGCCGCGCTGCTGGAAATCACCGGGTACGACGCGGTCAGCGTGCAGCCGAATGCGGGCTCGCAGGGCGAGCTGGCCGGGCTGCTGGCGATCCGCGGCTACCACCGCGCGCAAGGCCAGCCAGAGCGGACCGTGTGTCTCATCCCGGAGTCCGCGCACGGCACCAACGCGGCCAGCGCGGTGCTAGCCGGGCTGCGGGTTGTCGTGGTCAAGTGCGGCTCGGACGGGGCCGTCGACGTTGGCGACCTGCGCGCGAAGCTCGCGCAGCACGGTCCGGCGGTGGCGGCGATCATGGTGACGTACCCGTCGACCAACGGCGTGTTCGAGGAGACGATCGGCGAGGTGTGCTCGCTCGTGCACGAGACGGGCGGCCAGGTGTACGTGGATGGCGCCAACCTTAACGCGCTCGTCGGCCTGGCCCGGCCGGGCTCGTTCGGCGCGGACGTGTCTCATCTGAATCTCCACAAGACGTTCTGCATCCCGCACGGCGGTGGCGGTCCCGGTGTCGGGCCGGTCGCGGCCGGGGCGCACCTGGCGCCGTTCCTGCCCGGCCCCGTGTTCCCGGCGAACCTGGGCGATGGCGAGGGCGGGCCGGTGGCGGCTGCGCCATACGGGTCGGCGGGCATCCTGCCGATCTCCTGGGCGTATGTGCGGATGATGGGTGCCGATGGGCTGCGGCGCGCCACCGAGGTGGCCATCCTCGCCGCTAACTATGTGGCGCGACGACTGACAGAGCACTTCCCGGTGCTCTACACCGGCCAGAACGGGCTGGTGGCGCACGAGTGCATCCTCGACTTGCGGCCGGTCACGGCGCGGACCGGCATCACGGCCGAAGACGTCGCCAAGCGGCTGATCGACTACGGGTTCCACGCGCCCACCATGTCGTTCCCCGTTTCTGGCACGCTGATGGTCGAGCCGACCGAGAGCGAGGACCTCGCCGAGCTCGACCGGTTCTGCGCCGCCATGATCTCTATCAGGCAGGAGATCGCGCTGGTGGAAACCGGCGAGTGGGACGCTGCCGACAACCCGCTGCGAAACGCGCCGCACACGGCCAGCATGCTGCTCAGCGCGGACTGGAAGCACTGCTACGACCGGGAGACCGCGGCGTATCCCGCGCGCGCCGACCGACGGGCGAAGTACTGGCCGCCGGTGCGCCGAATCGACTCCGCCTACGGTGACCGCAACCTGGTCTGCGCCTGCCCCTCGCCGGAGGCCTTCGAGTAATCAGCGTGAAGACTTTGCGTTCGACGTAGACCTTGCGTGCTATGCGTACGCAAGGTCTACGCGCTGACGCGGGACGGCAGCCGTGCCTTCCCCGCAGCCCAGCACCGGGCGGACATGCTGGCGGTCGCTAACAAACTCGCCAGCGTGGATCCCGGGCTGGGCGGCCGACGCTGCTCAGGTGAGGGCGGGCTCGGCGGTTTCCAGCCCGGCCCGCAGCATCTCCCGCAGCTCGGGCGTGTCCTCGTGGCCGTGCTTGGCGACCGCGTGCGCGGCGGCGGCATCGAGCACCTCGTCCTCCGTGCCGGCGATCGTCAGCGTGCAGCCGATCTCGCTGGGTACCTTGCGGCAGTCGATCATCTTGCGGGCCATTACGGTCTCCCTCCCACCGGCTGGACGTCGTCCAGCCGCAGACTTGCGGTGGAGTTAGCGGGCGTAGTTGCCCGCGCCAAACCAGTCGACGGTCACCACCGGCTCGTCGCCTACAACCCAGGCGTCGTGGCCGCTCGGCAGCACCGTAATGTCACCAGGACCTGCGGTGAACTCCGATCCGTCATCCATCCGGATGGCGAGGCGCCCGCTCACGTGATACTGAAAGTGCGGTGCCTCGCAACTCGCAGTGCCGGCGATGGGCTTGACGTCGCTGGACCAGCGCCAGCCGGGCTGGAAGACCAGGCGGCCGACTTGTCCGCCGCCCACGTTGAGGATCTCGGCGCGGCCGTTCGGAAACTCCCTGGTCTCGTCGGCCGCCTGGAAGCTCTTGTGCTCCGTTTTGTCCATGTTGCCCCCCGGCTGATGGAACGGACCGGGCTATACTTACCTATTGATAAGTCAGTGCCTCGCGATAGACAAGAGTCTGACTTACTAGTAGGTCAGCGTCAAGGAATTCAGGAAGTTCAAGGAGTCCGGAGCATCGATGGCGATCAAGATGACGCAGCAGAACGCGGGCACCGCGGCCCGGATCCTGGACATCGCCGAGCAGCTTGTCCAGGTCCGCGGCTTCAACGGGTTCAGTTATGCGGACATCTCGGCGGAGCTCGGGATCACCAAGGCAGCGCTGCACTACCACTTCGCCAGCAAGGCTGACCTCGGGGTGGCGCTGATATCTCGGTACGCCGAAAGATTCGCCGCGTCGCTTGCCGGTGTGGACGCGGTTGCAGCGACCGCGAGTATCCGGCTGTCCGGTTACGCCGACCTGTACCTGGAGGTGCTGCGCAAGCGGAAGATGTGTCTGTGCGGCATGCTCGCCGCCGAGTATCAGACGCTGCCGCAGCCGATGCAGGACGCCGTCATGGCATTCTTCGACCAGAACGAGGTCTGGCTCGAGGGCGTCCTGGAGCAGGGCAGCTCGGACGGCAGCCTGCAGTACGGCGGGACGGCGCGTGACACCGCCCGGCTGATCATCGGCAGCCTCGAGGGTGCGCTGCTGGTGGCCAGGCCCTACGGTGACGTCGAGCGGTTCCGGGTGGCGGCGACGAACCTGCTGGCCAGCTTCACCCGCCCAGCCGCGCAGCCGGCGCTCGCCTAGGTGTCGCCTGGCGACACGACGCGGCCTTTCCAGGCGCCGCCGCGGCCAGCCAGGTGGCGCCGCGCGGAGTCGGCAGTCATGGCCGCGTACAGCGCCGCGATCAGCGGCAGACTCGGCGCGCGCAGCGGCGACAGCCGGTAGAACCGCAGCATGGGCGCGTAGCTGACGGTCATGAGTAGCCAGCCCGCGATGCCCGCGGCGAGGAGCCAGCCGGCGCTCCCGGCGCTGCCGCCGGCTGCGAGTAGCGCTAGGCCCGCCACGGCCGCGACGGGCGGCAGCAGGTACAGCCAGGCGAGTGCCAGCACGCAGCCGACGGTGGCGATCAGCGAGTAACGCAGCTGGGTGTAGGCGCTGCGGGCGACCATGTCCCAGATGTCAGCCAGCCGGTCGTAGCGCCGCAGGCTCGTCACGTCGGTAGTCAGGCCCAGCCAGCAACGGCCGCCAGCGCGCTTGACGAGCGTGCCGAGGGCGACGTCGTCGATCCGCGCGGACCTGATCTCACCGAGGCCGCCGGCCGCCGCCAACGCGTCAGATCTGACGAGCATGCAGCCGCCCGCCGCCGCCGCGGTCCTGGATCGCGGCCGGTTCACCCGGCGGAACGGGTACAGCTGCGCGAAGAAGTACACGAACGCCGGGATCAGCAGCTTCTCTGCGCCCGTGCTCGCGCGCAGCAGCGCCATCTGGGACACCAGTGTGAGCTGGTTACCGGTCGCTGCCCGGACCAGCCGGGTCAGCGTGCCGGGTGCGTAGGCGATGTCGGCGTCGGTGAACAAGATGTACTCCGCCTCGGACCCGACGGCTGCGACGCCCTCTGACATCGCCCAGACCTTGCCCGCCCAGCCGGGAGCCGTCGGGCGTGCGCCGATGACCAGCAGGTCGCGCCCGGCGGCAGCGCCGAGCTGCGTCGCCACCGCGGCCGTGCCGTCGGTGCTGTCGTCGTCCACGACCACGACCCGCAGCAAGCCCGGGTAGTCCTGAGCCAGCAGCGTTGACAGGCAGCGGGGGAGGACCTCGGCCTCGTTCCTGGCCGGGACCACGGCGGTCACGGTCGGGACCTCGGCCTCGTTCCTGGCCGGGACCACGCCGGTCACGGTGGGCACTCGCTTCCTGTCCGACCGAGCTGTCGGGCGGCCGGGAGCGCCGAGCGGGCTGGCTCGGTTTCCGGCTGACGGCAGCCGCTCGCTGGTGCGCCAGTAGCCGCCGTGCAGGGTCAGCAGGTACAGCCAGGCCAGCGCGGCGGCGGTGGTCACGGCGATCAGTCCGACGATCGGGGCCTCCAGGTCTGCGCGGGATACGCACCCGCGCGCACCCGGAACCGGCACAATACCGGGGACGTCGCAACAGCGCCTGTCTCGGCCGGTCAACGGCACCTCGGAGATACATCGTCGCCTTGTCGTGGAGGGCGACCGCTGAGGTCGGCCGTCTCACCCGGACCCGGTCGTCGATGGACCGGGCAGTCACGCTGTACTGGTTGGACCGCACCATTCACTGCGCAAAACGGTCATCACGTTGACCTGGCAGATCCGGACATAAACGACGGGGTATTTATCGTTAATACGCTTAATAAGTAGTTGGGCTGGCCAGGGGTATACAGACAAGCACGGGGGGCTTGGGCATATGGCAGGCGAGGCAGTGAACACGGGTGCGTCCACAGGCAACGGAGCTGCGGACCGGGACGACCGCCAGGCGCGGCCGGAGAATGAACGGCTGCTGACGCCGGCGGAGGTGGCTTCGATGTTCCGGGTCGACCCTAAGACCGTCACCAGGTGGGCGCGCGACGGGCGGCTCACGGCGGTGCGGACGCTGGGCGGTCACCGGCGGTACCTGGAGTCCCAGGTGCTTGAGCTGCTCCGGGCGGCCCGGGCCGCGGGCAGCGAATAGCACCCCGCGCGGCGAGCGCGCCGCCGGGCCGGAGCGTCACTGGCGCATGCCGTCCCGGTGTCGCCAGGACTGCATAGAGTTTCCTTGTGGCAGATCCGGCGAGCTACCGGCCGGCGCCCGGCTCGATACCCGAGTCGCCCGGCGTCTACCGGTTCAGAGACGAGCGCGGCCGGGTCGTCTACGTCGGCAAGGCGAAGAGCCTGCGCTCGCGGCTCAACTCCTATTTCGCCGACTTCGCGAGCCTGCATCCGCGCACGCAGTCGATGCTGCGCGCCGCCGCGCGCGTGGACTGGACGGTCGTGACTACCGAGGTCGAGGCCCTGCAGCTTGAGTACTCCTGGATCAAGGAATTCGATCCCCGGTTCAACGTCAGGTACCGAGACGACAAGAGCTATCCGTACCTCGCCGTGCTCATGGACGAGGAGTTCCCGCGGGTCCAAGTGCTCCGCGGCGCCAAGCGCCGCGGCGTGCGGTACTTCGGCCCGTACTCGCACGCCTGGGCGATTCGGGACACCGTGGACACCCTGCTGCGCGTGTTTCCGGTGCGGACGTGCTCGGCGGGCGTGTTCAAGCGCGCAGGCCAGATCGGCCGGCCTTGCCTGCTCGGGTACATCGACAAGTGCTCGGCGCCCTGCGTCGGCCGCATCGACGCTGCGGCGCACCGTCGGCTTGCCGAGGAGTTCTGCGACTTCATGGCGGGCCAGACGGGCCGGTTCATCAGGCGGCTGGAAACCCAGATGCGGGCGGCGGCGGCCGCCGAGGAGTTCGAGCGCGCCGCCCGGTTGCGCGATGACATCCAGGCGCTGCAGCGGGCGCTGGAGAAGCAGGCGGTCGTGCTGCCGGACGGCACCGACTGCGACGTTATCGCGCTGGCCGAGGATCAGCTGGAGGCCGCGGTCCAGATCTTCTACGTGCGCGGGGGCCGGGTCCGCGGACAACGTGGCTGGGTGCTCGACAAGGTCGAGGACGTGACGTCGGGAGAGCTCGTCGAGCACTTCCTCGGTCAGGTCTACGGTGATGACCCGGCCGCTGCGGACGGTCCGCCGGCTTCGGCGGCAACAGACGGCAAGGGGCGGGGCGCCGAGTCGGCTCGCGCCCGGCTCTCGGCGATCCCGCGTGAGGTTGTGGTGCCGGCGCTGCCGCCCGACGTCGCGACCGTCGAGGAATGGCTGGGCGCCAAGCGCGGCGGGCGGGTGAGCCTGCGGGTGCCGCAGCGCGGGGACAAGAAGGCGCTGCTCGACACCGTCGCGCGCAATGCAGGCGAGACGCTGGCGTTGCACAAGACGCGGCGGGCCAGCGACCTGACCACGCGCAGCCAGGCGCTGGGAGAGATCCAGGAGGCGCTCAGCCTGGACGAGGCGCCGCTGCGGATCGAGAGCTATGACGTGTCCAACCTGCAGGGCACGCACGTCGTCGCTTCCATGGTCGTCTTCGAGGACGGGCTCGCGCGCAAGTCGGAGTACCGCCGGTTTGCCATCAGGGGCGTGGACGGAACCGACGATGTGGCCGCCATCCACGAGGTGATCAGCCGCAGATTCCGGCGATACCTGGACGAGCAGGCGGCGACCCCGCCCGGCCTGGACGAGCTGGCTGCAGGCACCGAGGGCGACCGGCGCAAGTTCTCCTACCCGCCGAACCTGCTGGTGATCGACGGCGGCCCGGCGCAGGTGGCGGCTGCTGGGCGGGCACTGGACGAGCTCCGAGTCGTGGACGTCGCGGTCTGCGGGCTGGCCAAACGGCTGGAGGAGGTCTGGCTGCCCGGAGCGGACGGCCCGGTTATCCTGCCCCGTTCCAGCGAGGGGCTATACCTGCTGCAGCGCGTGCGGGACGAGGCGCATCGGTTCGCCATCACCTACCACAGGTCCCGGCGCGCGGCCGCGCTGACCACGAGCGAGCTCGATGACGTGCCCGGACTTGGCCCGGCGCGAAAGGGAGCGCTGCTGCGCCGGTTCGGGTCGGTGCGCAAGCTGAAGGCCGCGTCGCTGCCAGAGATCGCCGGCGTGCCAGGCTTCGGCCGCCAGACGGCTGAGGCGGTGTACCGTGCGCTGCATCAGGAGCCGGACGCGAGCGTGCAGGAGAGCGCGGAGCCTGACCTGACACAGGCGGCGGGGGGCGGAGCATGAGTATTGACGGGGTGGCGCAGCAGGAGATCGTCATCATCACCGGGCTGTCTGGCGCCGGGCGGAGCACGGTAGCCAAGTCCCTGGAGGACCTGGACTGGTTCGTGGCCGACAACCTGCCGGTCGACCTCCTGCCCACGATGGCGGACCTGGCCAGGCGGGCAGGCCACGCGGTGCCGCGGCTTGCGGCCGTCGTGGATATTCGCAGCCGCGCCTTCTCGACCGACCTGAAGTCGGCGATCAGCGACCTCAGCGCGCGTGGCGTCCGGCCCTTCGTTGTCTTCCTCGAGGCAACCGACGAAACCCTGGTGCGCAGGTTCGACAGCGTGTCGCGGCCGCACCCGCTGCAGGAGGGTGGCCGCGTGGTGGACGGCATCGCGGCCGAGCGCGAGCTCCTGCAAGGCATGCGCGCTGAGGCAGACCTCGTGCTCAACACCAGTGAGCTGAACGTGCACGAGCTTCGCGCCCGGGTGCGCGAGGTGTTCGCCACCGAGGGTGACGTGGGGCTGCAGGTGAACGTCATGTCGTTCGGGTTCAAGTACGGCCTGCCGGTGGACGCCGACATGGTCGCGGACTGCCGGTTCCTGCCCAACCCGCGGTGGGTGCCTGAGCTAGCGCCGCAAAGCGGCCAGGACGAGGCGGTCATCGACTACGTGCTCGGCCAGCCAGGCGCGGTCGAGTTCCTCGACGCGTTCGTGCGCGCCGCCGGCATCGCCCTGGAGGGTTTCGGCCACCGCGGTCGCCACGACGTCGTTATCGCGGTGGGCTGTACCGGGGGCAAGCACCGGAGCGTGGTCATGGCCGACCGGATCGCCGCGCGGCTGGCGGAGTCCTGGCCGGGCATTCAGGTCACGCACCGGGACCTTGGCCGGGAGTAGCGTGACCGCCAGCTATCCGCAGGGACGTCCGCAGCACCGCAAGGTCGTCGCCGTTGGCGGCGGGCACGGCCTGTACTCCTCGCTTTCCGGACTCAGGCGGGTAACCAGAGATCTCACCGCGATCGTGACGGTCGCCGACGACGGCGGTTCGAGCGGTCGGTTGCGCCGCGAGTTCGGCGTGCTGCCCCCGGGCGACCTGCGGATGGCCCTGGCCGCGCTGTGCGGCGACGACGAATGGGGTACCACCTGGAGCCGCGTGATCCAGCATCGGTTCGCGGAGCCGAAGGCTGCCGCACTCGGCGGGACTCCTGACAGCGGGCAGCCTGGCAGCGGCCTGACCGGGCACACGGTAGGCAACGTGCTGATCGTGGCGCTGTGGGAACTGCTCGGCGACACGGTGCAGGGCCTGGACTGGGTCGGCCGGCTGCTCGGCGCACACGGCCGGGTACTGCCCATGGCGGCCGTGCCGCTCGACCTCGTGGCCGATGTCGAAGGGGCAGATCCGGACAGGCCGGACGAGGTGACCATCGTTCGCGGTCAGGTCGCCTGCGCGACGACGACTGGACGGGTACGGTCGATATCGCTGATACCCGCCGACCCGCCCGCGTGCCCGGAAGCAGTGCAGGCGATCCGGGCGGCGGACTGGGTGGTGCTCGGGCCTGGCTCGTGGTTCACCAGCGTGCTACCGCACCTGCTGGTACCTGAGCTGGCCGCGGCGCTGGTGGGGACTCGTGCGCGGAGGCTGGTAGCGCTGAATCTGGCGCCGCAACCCGGTGAGACCGAGGGCTTCTCCCCGCATGCGCATCTGGAGGTGCTGTCGGATCACGCCCCGGACCTGGCGGTCGACGTTGTCCTCGCGGACCGCGTCGCGGCGCACGGCTCGATCACCGAGCTAGAAAAGGCAGCCGGCCGTCTCGGCGCCCGACTGGTGCTCGCAGATCTGGCCGTCGCCGACGGGTCACCACGGCACGATCCGCTGCGGCTCGCGGGCGCGTTCGCGCAAATTTTCGAAGGGGACTGAGACGCATGGCGCTGACCAGCCTGGTCAAGGACGAGCTCAGCCGGGTGGCCGTGCTGAAGCCGTGCTGCCGCAAGGCCGAAGTGTCGACCATCCTGCGGTTTGCCGGCGGGCTGCACCTGGCTGCGGGCCGCATCGTCGTGGAGGCCGAGCTGGACACGGGGGCGGCGGCCCGCCGTCTGCGCAAGGACATCGCTGAGGTCTTCGGGCACGCATCCGACCTGGTCGTGCTCGCGCCCGGCGGGCTGCGCAAGGGAAACAGGTACGTGGTGCGGGTGCAGGCCGACGGCGAGAGCCTGGCCAGGCAGGCTGGCCTCGTCGATAGCCGAGGCCGGCCGGTGCGCGGGCTGCCGCGGCAGGTCGTGTCGGGTCCGACCTGTGACTGCGAGGCAGCCTGGCGCGGCGCGTTCCCGGCGCACGGGAGCCTGACCGAGCCTGGCCGGTCAATGTCGCTGGAGCTGACCTGCCCTGGTCCTGAGGCGGCGCTGGCTATGGTCGGCGCCGCCCGCCGGCTCAAGATCCACGCCAAGGCGCGCGACGTCCGGGGGATAGACCGGGTTGTCGTCCGTGACGGCGACGCGATTAGCGCCCTGCTGACCCGCCTAGGAGCGCACGACAGCGTGCTGGCCTGGGAGGAGCGCAGGATCCGGCGCGAGGTCCGGGCCACCGCCAACCGGCTCGCCAACTTCGACGACGCGAACCTCAGGCGCAGTGCCAGAGCCGCCGTGGCCGCGGGCGCCCGGGTAGAGCGGGCGCTGGAGATCCTCGGCGCTGAGGCGCCAGAGCACCTCATCATGGCTGGCCAGCTCCGGATCAAGCACCGGCAGGCGAGCCTGGAGGAACTCGGCCAGCTGGCTGAGCCGGCCCTGACCAAGGACGCCATCGCCGGGCGGATCAGGCGCCTGCTGGCGCTCGCCGACCGGCGTGCCGTCGAGCTGGGCGTGCCTGGCACCGAAGCGGGCCTGACGGCCGACATGCTGGTGCCCTAGGTGCCAGGAGCCGGAACCGGCGTCCGATAGAGTTTTCGATGGCAGGTCACGGACGGACCGATGACGGCGAAGGAGCACTGACCGCTTGATGAAAGGCCTCGACTCGCTCCCCGTGGCTGGCCGGGTCGTCCTGTTGCGGGCCGACCTCAACGTTCCGCTGGACGGCGCGACGATCACCGACGATGGCCGGATCCGGGCGAGCCTGCCAACGATCAACAATCTGCGGGAACGGGGTAGCCGGCTGCTGATCGCAGCTCACCTCGGGCGGCCGAAGGGCGACGCCTATGCCGAGCGCGCGGCAGGCGGCCCGTCGCTGGCCCCCGTGGCGGCCAGGCTGTCCGAGTTGCTCGGCCGTCCGGTGCCGCTCGCGGCTGACGTAGCGGGGGAGTCCGCCAGAGCGATCGCCGCGGGACTGGCAGACGGTGACGTGGCGGTGCTGGAGAACGTCCGGTTCGAGCCTGCGGAGACGAGCAAAGACGACACCGTCAGGGGCGAGCTGGCGGGGCGGCTTGCCGCGCTGGCCGACGCGTACGTCGGCGACGGATTCGGTGCGCTGCACCGTAAGCACGCCAGCGTCTACGACGTCCCGGCGCTGCTGCCCCACGCGGCCGGCGAGCTGGTGCAGGCCGAGGTCGCGGTCTTGGAGCGGCTCACCTCGCACCCGGAGCGGCCGTACGTCGTCGTGCTGGGCGGAGCCAAGCCGTCAGACAAGCTGGGTGTGATCGCGAACCTGCTGGGCAAGGCGGACCGGATCCTCATCGGTGGCGGCATGTCGTACACCTTCCTGGCCGCCCAGGGTCTGGAGGTCGGTCGGTCGCTGCTCGAGGCTGACAGGCTCGACGACGTCCGGCAGATCATGGCCGACGCACAGGCCCGCGGTGTCGAGCTCGTGCTGCCCGTCGACCTGGTTGGTGCGACCGGGTTCGCCGCGGACGCTGCCCATCAGGTCTACCCGGCCACGGCGTTCCCAGCGGACCGGGAGGGCATGGACATGGGCCCGGCCACCCGGAAGCTGTATGCCGAGAAACTGGCTGACGCCGCCACCGTGTTCTGGAATGGCCCGGTCGGCGTGTTCGAGTTCCCGGCGTTCGCCGCCGGGACCCGCGCAGTGGCCGAGGCCATCAGCAAGCTGCCCGGCTTCACTGTGGTCGGCGGCGGGGACTCGGCCGCCGCGATCCGGCGCCTCGGCGTGCCCGAGGACGCCTTCAGCCACATCTCCACCGGCGGCGGAGCGAGCCTGGAGTACCTGGAGGGCGCCAGCCTGCCCGGCCTGGTTGCACTTGCCGACGGTCAGGAGCCCCGGTGACCGCAGCTGCCGCCAGGAAGCCGCTGATCGCGGGTAACTGGAAGATGCACAACAACCACCTTGAGGCCATCGCGCTCACCCAGAGGCTGGGTTTTGCCCTCGTGGACAAGGATTTCACCGCGGCCGACATCGCGGTGCTGCCGCCATTCACGGCGCTGCGGAGCGTCCAGACGCTGATCGACGGAGACCGCCTCCGGCTGCTCTACGGGGCGCAGGACGTCTCCCCCCACCCCGACGGCGCCTACACCGGGGACGTGTCCGCCCGCATGCTGGCCAAGCTTGGCTGCCACCTCGTGCTGGCTGGACACTCGGAGCGGCGGCAGTACCATCACGAGGACGATGCGCTGGTCAACGCCAAGATCCGGGCCATCCTCCAGGCCGAGATGACGCCTCTGTTGTGCGTCGGCGAGCCGCTGGAGGTGCGCCAGAACGGCGGGCACCTGGAGTACACGCTGGCCCAGCTGGGCGGCGGGCTGGCGGGCCTGTCGGCTGAGCAGGTCGCGAGGCTGGTCATCGCCTATGAGCCGGTCTGGGCCATCGGCACCGGCGAGGTGGCGACGCCGGGTGATGCCGAGGAGGTTTGCGCGGCCATCCGGAGCCGGATTTCCGCCGTTCACGGGGACGTAGTGGCCGGCAGTATGCGTATCCTGTATGGCGGGTCGGTAAAAGCCGACACCATGCCCGCGATCATGGCCGAGCCTGACGTCGACGGAGCGCTAGTAGGCGGTGCAAGCCTGGACGCCAGCGAGTTTGTCCGGATCTGCCGGTACCGTGACGTACCGGGGGGCGGCTCCCGGTGAACCCCCGGCGGGCCACTAGGCGGCGCCGCCGCACATATGGAGACGAGTAACCGCAGTGACTGTCGCATTCTCTGTGATCTTGATCATCACAAGCCTGCTGATGGTGCTGCTTGTGCTGCTGCACAAGGGCAAAGGCGGCGGGCTCTCTGACCTGTTCGGTGGCGGTATCTCGTCGTCGCTCGGCCAGTCGTCGGTGGTGGAGCGGAATCTGGACCGGATCACCATCGCGACCGGCATCATCTGGTTCGTCTGCATCGTGGCTCTGGGGATCCTGGACAAGTAGTGCCACCGCAGCCGAGCGCTGCGGCAGGCGTGTCGTGACCGAGGGGTGAGCAGTGAGCAGTGGCAATGCCATTCGTGGCAGCCGGGTTGGGGCCGGGCCCATGGGCGAGGCGGAACGAGGCGAGGCCGCTCCTCGCGTGCGCGTCTCGTTCTGGTGCTGCAACCAGCACCAGACCATCCCCAGCTTCGCTACGGACGCGTCCATCCCCGAATTCTGGGAGTGCCCTCGCTGCGGCCTGCCAGCCGGTCAGGATGAGGCTAACCCGCCTGCGCCGCCGCACGCCGAACCCTACAAGACCCACCTGGCTTATGTGAAAGAGCGCCGCAACGACACCGACGGCGCCGCGATCCTCGCCGAGGCGCTCGAGCGGCTGCGCCAGACGCCTGGGTCAATGCTGCGCCGCGGGGCCTGAACCTGCCTGACGCGCTCACCAAGCTGCAGCTGAGAAACGAGGCGCAGCTGCGGTGGTGCGCTCGCGCTGTGCGTCCGGTCGTGTTGCCACGGTGCCGCCCCGAACTTAGCGTGTGACCATGATTTCGTTATGGCCAGCGCCGGAGTACGAGCGAGCCTGTTCGGAGTGTGGCCTGCGCTGGCGGGTGCCGTGGGCAGCGGCATGGCGACGAGGGCGGTCGGCGCGGTCGACCGCGCGCAAGCCTCAGTCGAATCTTCAGGTGCGGGCGGAAAGCGCGGGGACCGCGTGCATGGCCAGGCCACAGCGGCTGAGAGCGGAGGCGTCGCCGCTGATCCTCGCTAGTCAGGTTGCTGGAATGCTCAGGATCTGCCCGCGATGTGGCAGCGAGCGCTTCATCCAGCGGCCGGTACGGTCCGGCCGCTAGTCCCCCGGCGAGAGCCGTCCAGCGGCCTGGGTAACGGTCTAGTGCGCGAACGCCTGGCGCTGGCCCTCCGGCAGTAGCGGTATCGGCCGGTGCGGCGCCGCCTTGAGTGCTGCCACCTGCGCGCGCAAGTCGGCGAGCAGCAGGTCGGCCATGTCGGTGCTGAAGCCGTTGCGCACCACGATCCGGAGAACGGCGGTATCTTGCATGTTCTCCGGGAACGTGTAGGCAGGTACAAGCCAGCCGCGCAACCGGAGCCGCTCAGAAAGGTCGAACACGCTGTACCCGGCGGACTGGGGGTCGGTCAGCCGGAACGCGAGCACCGGCAGGTCGGTGCCATCCGACAGCAGCTCGAACGGCCCCATCGCCGCAATCTCGCGGGCCAGATAGGTGGCTACGCGCTGGCAGGTCAGCTGGATCTCGCGGTAGCCGTCAAAGCCGAGCCGCAGGAAGTTGTAGTACTGAGCGGCTACCTGCGCGCCCGGCCGGGAGAAGTTCAGCGCGAACGTGGGCATCTCACCGCCCAGATAGTTGACCCGGAAGATCAGGTCGTCCGGCAGCGCCGCCGCGTCCCGCCAGACGATCCAGCCCACGCCCGGGTACACCAGCCCGAACTTGTGCCCCGAGGTGTTGATGGAGGCGACCCGCGGCACCCGGAAGTCCCACTCCAGGTCCGGGGCCAGGAAGGGCGCGACGAAGCCGCCCGACGCGCCGTCGACGTGCACGGGGATGTCCAGCCCGGTCCGCCGCTCGAGGTCATCAAGCGCGGCCGCGATCTCGGCGACTGGCTCGTAGCTGCCGTCCATGGTGGAGCCCAGCACAGCGACGACTCCGATGGTGTTCTCGTCGCAGCGCGCCGCCGCGGGCTGGCCGGTCAGGTGCAGGCGGCCGGGCTCCATCGGGACCAGCCGGGGCTCAACCTGCCAGTACCGGCAGAACTTCTCCCAGCAGACTTGGACGTTGGCACCCATCACCAGGTTCGGCCGCTGCGCTGATGTCTTGGCTGCAGCCTGGCGCGCGCGCCAGCGCCAGAGCAGCGCGAGCCCGCCGAGCATGCACGCCTCGCTTGAGCCCGTGGTCGAGCAGCCTGTCGCCGCGGATTCCGAATCAGGCGCAGTCGGGGCGTGCCAGAGGTGGGCGAGGATGTTGACGCAGCGGCGCTCGAGCTCGGCGGTCTGCGGATACTCGTCCTTGTCGATCATGTTCTTGCTGAAGCACTCAGACATCAGCAACTCAGCCTGCGGCTCCATCCACGTGGTCACGAACGTCGCGAGGTTCAGCCGCGCGTTGCCGTCGAGCATCAGCTCATCCCTGACCAGCTGCAGCGCCACCTCCGGTGGCATGGCCTGAGACGGGATCTGGTGCCGAGGCACCCCGTGCTCGACCACACTGCAAAACGGGTTGATGTCGAGTTCAGCGGTCCCGTGTGTCTCGTCGACCTTCGTGTGCAGCGGCATGGGCCCTCCAGTACGGCGATGCTATTCGGCTAGGTAACGGCAGAGCAGGAAGTCGTCATCGGCCAGCACGTGAGCGAGCGACAGCCGCCCCGCGGCTGCCGCCGGGCCGGGCGCCGGTGCCACAATCCGGCCCGCGGAGCCGGCGGTCAGCGTCGGGCTCGTGGTCAGGCACAGTTCGTCGAGGAGGCCAGCCTGGATCAACTGGCCCAGCAGCATCGGGCCGCCCTCGACCAGGACGTTGAGGTAGCCGAGTTCGGCAAGCATGCCCAGCGCCGCGCTGATGTCCACCACGTCGGCTCCGGCTTCGAGGATCCGGGCTGCACCGCCGATAGCCTCCTTGCGGTCGGCGGGCGCTGCGCGCGTGGTGATCACGATGGTCTGCGTGGAGCCCGGCGGCGCGGTCAGCAGCCGCTCGCAACCGGTCAGGTCGAGGCTCGCGCTCACGACCGCGATGGGGGGCTCGGCTGCCCAGTCAGGCCGCAGGCCTGGCCAGATCTCAGTGGCGCGCACGGGCCGGTAGTGCTCGGTCCTGGCGGTGCCCGCGCCGACGAGCACGACATCGGCGAGACTGCGCAGCACCACGAAGACGGTCCGGTCCGCGGGTCCGGACAGCCCGCCGGACCGGCCGTCCAGCGTGACGGCGCCGTCGGCGCTGGCGATCATGTTGGCGCGCACCCAACCGCGAACGTTCGCGGCGGCCGGGTCGGCTACGGCTCCGTTCCCGTACAGACGCGCGAGCTCGACGACCGCGGCTGGCAGGGGTCCCGGCCTCGCATTCGGCGCAGGCTCGAGATCGGGCCCCTGGACGGGGAAGATCTGGCGCACGGCCAGCAGTCAACCAGACGGCTACCGGACGGCCTGGCAACCGGGCCGGCTAATCCTTGGCGTCGGCTCGTAGCACCACGACGGCGCGGCCGATGACGGTCAGCTCGCTGGCCGCGGGCACGGAGTCGCCGTCCGCTGGTTCCGGGCTGGCCGTGTCGACGGCTACGGCCCAGGCAGCTTCCGGCCCGGCGGCCGGAAGCGTGAAGGTGACGGGCTGGTCGGCAGCGTTGAAGAGCAGCAGAAAGCTCTGGTCGACGATGGCCTCGCCTCGTGGTCCAGGTTCGGTGATGGCGTTGCCGTTGAGCAGCACCGCCAGCGCTCGCTCGTCCGCGCCCCAGTCGCTCACCGTCATCTCGGCGCCCGCCGGGGTCAGCCACGTGATGTCACCGAGGCCGGTGTTGCCCGGCGCGGTGCCGCTGAAGAAGCGGCGGCGCCGGAACACCGGATGGTCGCGGCGCAGCGCGATCAGGGAGCAGGTGAAGTCGAGCAGGTCTGCGTGCTTGCCGGCCGTGTCCCAGTCAACCCAGGAGATTTCGTTGTCCTGGCAGTAGGCGTTGTTGTTGCCGTGCTGCGTCCGGCCAAGCTCGTCGCCGGCGAGCAGCATCGGCACGCCCTGCGAGCAGAACAGCGTCACCAGGAAGTTGCGCACCTGCCGGGCGCGCAGCTCAGTGATCCCGGGATTGTCGGTCGGGCCTTCAGTGCCGCAGTTCCAGGACCGGTTGTCGTCGGTGCCGTCGCGGTTGTTGTCGCCGTTGGCTTCGTTGTGCTTGCGGTCGTAGCTCACCAGGTCGCCGACCGTGAAGCCGTCGTGACACGTCACGAAGTTGATCGACGCCACTGGTCGGCGAGCGCTGGTCTCATACAGATCGGAGGAGCCCGCGAGCCTGGACGCGAAGTCGGGCAGCGTGGCGGGTCGGCCGCGCCACAGGTCGCGCACCGTGTCCCGGTACTTGCCGTTCCACTCCGTCCACAGGGGCGGGAACTTGCCCACCTGGTAGCCACCCGCGCCGACGTCCCACGGCTCGGCGATGAGCTTGACCTGGGAGACGACCGGATCCTGCTGCACGAGCTCAAAGAACGCCGATAGCCGGTCGACCTCGTGCAGTTCGCGGGCGAGCGCCGCAGCCAGATCGAACCGGAAGCCATCGACGTGCATGTCCAGTACCCAGTACCGCAGCGAGTCCATGATGAGCTGCAGCGCGTGCGGGTGGCGTGCGTTGAGGCTGTTCCCGCAGCCGGTGTAGTCGAGATAATCGGCCGGGTCGTTGTCGTCGAGCCGGTAGTAGGCGGCGTTGTCGATGCCGCGGAAGCTGAGCGTGGGCCCGAGCCCGCCCGATTCCGCCGTGTGGTTGTAGACGACGTCCAGGATGACCTCGATGCCCGCGGCGTGCAGCGTCTTGACCATGGACTTGAACTCGGCAACCTGGTTGTGCGGCTCCGCGGCCCCGGAGTAGCCGTTATGGGGGGCGAAGAACCCGATGGTGTTGTAGCCCCAGTAGTTCGTCAGGCCGCGCGCGGCGAGTTCGCGCTCAGGCACCGACTGGTGCACCGGCATGAGCTCGATCGCAGTGATGCCGAGCCTGGTGAGGTGCTCGATTACCGCAGGTGAGGCCAGGCCCCCGTAGGTCCCGCGGAGTTCGGCAGGCACCTGCGGGTGGCGGATGGTCAGACCGCGCACATGCGCCTCGTAGATCACCGTCTCGTGGTACGGCGTTCGCAACTGCCGGTCGCCCGTCCAGTCGAAGTACGGGTTCACGACGACGTTACGGGGCATGAATGGCGCGCTATCGGTGTCGCTCGGCCGGTCGGGCGCGTCCGGGCGGTATCCGAGCAGCGCGTCGTCCCAGCGCACGCTGCCGTCCACTGCCTTTCCGTAGGGGTCGAGCAGAAGCTTGGCCGGGTTGCAGCGGTGGCCGCGATGCGGGTCGTACGGGCCGGTGACCCGGTAGGCGTAGCGCTGGCCGGGACCGACTCCGGGCAAGTAGCCGTGCCACACGAAGCCGTCGACCTCGGTGAGTTCCAGCCGGATCTCGCGGTCGGCGTCGTCGAAAAGGCAGAGGTCTACCCGATCGGCGACCTCGGAGAAAAGGGCGAAGTTCGTTCCTGACCCGTCCCAGGTGGCGCCGAGCGGATAGGCCGCTCCCGGCCAGATGTGCATCCGTTGACCCTACCTGCCGGTAGCAACAGGCTTGGCCGGATCGCTCTGGGCCTGCGACAGTACGTGAGCCCTGGCCAGGATCGCGGCCAGGTCGAGCCCCCGTGGCAGGCTGCCGAATGGCGTTGCCGGTGCGGCCCACGCGCTGGTCGGCTGCAGCCTCGTGCTCAGGAACGCGTCGGCGACCGCGCTCGGGGCGTGTCTGGCCAGCAGGGCGGCCTGCAGGGCGACAGTGATCTGGCCGGCCAGTAGCCGGGCGTCGTGCTGCGCATCGGTGATGCCGGCGAGTCCCTTGAGCGCCGCACGGAGCCGGTCCGCTGCAGCCGCGACCCGGCCATCGCCGGCCGCCAGGTCGACCTCGGCCAGCAGCGCGTCGGCACAGGCTGGATCCCTCGAGAGCGCCCGCAGCACGTCCAGCGACGTGACGTTGCCTGAGCCCTCCCAGATGGAGTTCAGCGGTGCGTCGCGCAGCAGCCGGGGCATGATCGAGTAGTCCTCCACGTAGCCGTTCCCGCCGAGGCACTCCAGCGCCTCCGCGGTGATGAGCGGCGTGCGCTTGCACACCCAGTACTTGGCGGCCGGCAGGGCAACGCGAAGCAGCGCCGCCTCGCCCGTGTCTCCTCGGGCGGCACGGTCGGCAGCGCCAGCCAGCCGCAGCGCGAGGGTGGTCGCGGCCTCCGACTCGAGCACGAGGTCGGCCACCACACCGGTCATGGCTGGATGATCGATGAGAGTCGCCCCAAAGGACCGCCGCTGGCGGGCGTAGTCCGCCGCGAGCACGGTCGCCTGGCGGATCGCCGCAGCGCTGCCGAGCACGCAGTCGAGCCGGGTGGCGGTCACCATGTTGATGATCGTGGCGACGCCGCGGCCGGGCTCGCCGACCCGCCAGGCCACGGCGTGGTCATACTCGACCTCGCTGGAGGCATTAGAGGTGTTCCCGAGCTTGTCCTTGAGCCGCTGCAGGTACATGGCGTTCCGGCTGCCGTCGGGCAGCACCCGCGGGAGCAGGAAGCAGGTCAGCCCCTCCGGCGCCTGGGCCAGCACGAGAAACAGGTCACACATCGGCGCCGAGCAGAACCATTTGTGGCCGGTGAGCACGTAGCTATCCGCACCGGCCGGCGTCGCGATCGTGGTATTGGCCCGGACGTCGGAGCCGCCCTGCTTCTCCGTCATCGCCATGCCTGCCAGTAGGCCGCCCTTCGCCATCGGGAGCCGGAGGCCGGGATCGTAGGCCGCCGCGGTCAGCAGCGGCTCGTACGTCGCGGCGAGGTCGGGGGCGTACCTCAGGGCCGGCACGCTCGCATAGGTCATGGAAATCGGACAGCCGTGGCCCGCCTCAGCCTGCGTCCACACCATGAACTTCGCTGCCCTGGCCACGTGCGCTCCTGGCCGGTTGTCGGCCCACGGCGCCGCGTGCAGGCCGTGGCTGACCGCGATGCCCATCAGGTGGTGCCAGGACGGGTGAAACTCGACCTCGTCGATCCGGTGGCCGCGGGAGTCATGCGTGCGCAGCACAGGCTTGTGCACATTCGCCAGCCGGGCGTGTTCCTGGGTGCTCGCGGCACCGGCCAGCGTCCCCAGTCGGTGCACCTCGGCCTCAACCCAGCCGCCGCCCTCCCGGTGCAGGCCCGAGATGAGTGCTGCGTCGTCGGCAACGTCATAGCCGACGAGCGGCGGGACCTGATTAACCACATCGTGGGTGCCGGAGCGGCCAGGGGCTGTCATAACCCGACCCTAATCGGACCACGCCGCGGCGGGCGGTCAGGCCGTGCGGAGCTCAGGAGTGAATGCCGCACTCGCTCTTTGCGGTGCCCGCCCATCGCCCGCTCCGCGGGTCGGCGCCCTCCGCGACGCGGGAGGTGCAGGTCCGGCAGCCGATCGAGGGGTAGCCGTCGAATACCAGCGGGTTCACGAGGATGTTGTTGGCGGCGATATAGTCCTCGACCTGCTGCTGGGTCCACTCCACGATGGGGTTGACCTTCACCATCTCGCGCCGGGCGTCCCACTCGACCACCCTGGTGTCGGTCCGGGCTTCGGTCTCCTCCCGGCGGACGCCGGTGAACCAGGCGTCATAGGGGCCGAGGGCCTCCTCGAGCGGCACTACCTTGCGCAAGTAGCAGCACAGGTCCGGGTTTCGGCTGTACAGCCGCGGTCCAAGCTCGGCGTCCTGCTCGGCAACCGTCGTCGGCGGCGTCACGTTGATGACGTTGACTGGGTGCACGGCCGCAACGGCGTCTCTGGTGCCCAGCGTCTCCGGAAAGTGGTAACCGGTGTCGAGGAACAGGACGTCGATGCCGGGCAGGTGCTTGGACACGAGGTTGACGAGGACCGCGTCGGTCATGGAGGAGGTGATGCAGATCTTCCGGCCGAACGTGCGCGCGGCCCACGCGATGACCTCGTCGGCGGGCGCGCCGGTCAGCGCGTCGGCGGCTTGCGCGGCTAGCCTCTCCATCTCGCTGAGGTCCTCCTCGGACGGTCGACCCGCAGTGGCAGCCTATCCGGTCCGGCCTGTGGTAGCCGAGGACCGCGGCGCTTGTTGTGAGACAAGTCACATGCTCGCCGTCAGCCGACGCTACCCCTGCCGGATCCAGCCGAGCCGCTCCTCGGTTGGTCTCGCTGGCGGCTGGTGCTGGCAGTCGCACCAGTTACCGCCCCGGCACTCCTCGTGCCGCTGCCTCCGGCAGCCGACGCACACCATGGCAGGGTTCCGTGCTCAGGCCGCGTTGGCGCGCCGCATCCGGCGGCGCCGCTCGGAGGAGCGCTCGTCCTCGTTCAGGCCGCCCCAGGTGCCGTACTTCTCCGGCCTGCTGATGGCGTAGGTGAGGCACTCGGCGCGGACGGGGCACGCGGCGCAGACGGTCTTGGCCTTGCGCTCCCGGATCTCCCGCTCGGGCTGGCGCTCCCCGTCTGGTCCGAAGAAAAGCACAACTTCCCTGCCCCGGCACGCAGCCTCGTCTTGCCAGCCCCAGTTCGGCCGTTGCAGCAGGGCAGCAGCTTGGCGGCGTACCTCAGACATGAATAGCTCTCCTCAGCCAGGTGGCCGTGGTCGTCATCGACCACAGCACGTAAGTCCCACGTAGTTGCTCAAACATGCAAATCCGTTGTGCGGTCATCCCGTGCCTTGCTAGCGCTCACCGCTCGCGGCCGTTCAGCGGACCCGCAGGACACGGTAGGGTCTAGCCAGACGAAGATTTCTCGCGCGCTACGGCAATTGCCCCGTCGCATCATGCAACGCGTCGCGCTGGCCTGATGTTCCCAACGGGTACTTCTTGCGAGCCGGGCGCGCTGGCTGCGATGCCGCCGAGTGCGCCGGACAATCATGTCACCACGGCCGATGGCGCGCAGCCTGGATCATGAAATCTGGCCGCCTCATGGCGCTGAGTTCTCCCGCTGGCGGCCGCCACTGCCTGCCGTGACGCGCTGCTGCGTGCGCCAGGTCACACTAAGTAATCACTAATTGGACAGATCGCAGCTTCAGGCCACGGTAAGCTACGTGTCCGTGTCTGATCCTGCGCCGCTGCCGCGTCTCGGCGAGGTCTTCTTTGACGTCCGGGGCAATTCGCGGAGCATGCGGCTGAGCTGGTATGCCGACACCGGGGTCGCGGTCTTCAGCATCTGGCAGGCCGGCATGTGCACGGGCACATTCCGGCTTCCGATGGCAGACCTGAGCCGCATGATCGAGATCCTGGAGCGCGGCCCGGCACCGCAAGCACGCGGCCAGGCGCCGGTGGGCGGCTCCCGGCCGGAGGAGAGCGGCCGATCCGACTCGGACTGGTACTACGCACCTGACGAGGAGGAGCTCGGCGCGCCACCCGGAGCGGTGGGCGGCCGTGACGGCCGCGGTGCCGAGTACCCGGCAGAGTACGGCCGCTCGGACGATTATGGCCGGTCGGAGTATCCGGCTAGCCACGGCCGCGGCGAGTCCGGCGCTACCGGTTACGACCCTGCCGACTATGGCCGCGGCGAGACTGGTCCCGCCAGTTACGAGCCTGCTGGTTACGAGCCTGCTGGTTACGACGCGGCTGGTTACGACCCGGCCGACTACGGCCGGTCCGAGACTGGTCCTGCCGAGCGCGGGCGGGCCAGCCATGGCCGGACCGAGCCCGGTGCCGGAGACTATGGGCAGGCCGGCTACGGACCTCCCGTCCCGGCCGAGCGCCGGGACGAGGACCTTGGGGCCGACCGCTACGGCAACACCACGGGCTACGGACAGGTCGGCCACGACGGTCAGGACCGCGCGGATGCGGCCTACAGCCCCAGCCCCAATAGCTACGGCTCAGCGGGCTCGAGCCTGGGCGGTGCCGATGGCTACCGCACCCAGGGATACTCGGCGGGCTACGGACGGGGCGAGTCTGCGGACGATGGTGGCTACGGACGGGGCTACGAGCCGGACGGCTATTCCCAGAGCGGCCACGGAGCAGCCGAAGCGGACTACCTGACAGGCGAGTATCCGAGCCATCAGAGCGACCGTCGGGCAAGTTCCGATCGTGGTTATCCGGCCAGCGATTACGACGATCGCCAGGATTTCCGGACGGGCGGTCATCGGCGCGATGATGGGGGTTTGCCGCGCGGAGTCGGCGGCCAGCCAGGCGCTGAGCCCGACGCCTCGGCATACGCCGCCGAGCGTTTTGCCGCGCCCTATGAAGCCGACAGCGCAGGGTCATACCGGAATGACAATCGTGGTCCGCGCGACGGCTATCAGCCTGACTTCGGCGATGCCGGTTATCCCGCCGATCGACGGCGAGTTTCGGCCGCGGAGCGCTACCAGGACTCGCCGGCACCGGAGGAGGCCTATTCCTACGGTGCCGAGTATCGCTATCGCTAGCCGCCCGGGCGACAGCCTGCTGCGGCCGGAATTGCCGCGTCGGCAGACCAGATTCTGATCCGCGCCGCTGCCCGTTCTGGCGCCCGGCGACGACTGCCAATCCGCAGTTCAGGCGGATTATCCTGGCTGGAGAGGTTGCCCTGCCACGGTGCCTAGCGCCGCTCGGTTATTTATCGCGCGGACCCAGGTGCCGCCGCCGTTACAGGCCCGTTGGGCTGGGCATAGATTCGCGGGGGAAGGGGGATCCGCAAGTGGCTCAGAAGATCTCAGTCACGTTCGCGTGCGATTACGACTCGAAAGAGATTCCTGAAGGCGAGCACATGACTCGGGCGTTCAGCCTGGACGGCCGGGATTATGAGATCGACCTATGCGAGCGGCACAGCCAGAAGTTCGATGAGGTTGTCGGGCGGTTCGCTGACCGGGCCAGGAAGGTAACCAGTCGGTCCGGTAGGCCGAAGCGGCGGACGACGGCCCATAGGCAGCGCAGCGCCGAAATCCGAGCCTGGGCGAAGCAGAGCGGAATGGAAGTGAGCGATCGCGGCCGCATTCCCGCGGACGTTATCGCGAAATACGAAGCCAACCACTAGGGCGCCTAGGCGCGCCGCACCAGGGCGCTGAGCCTTAGGGCGCTGAGCCTTAGGGCGCAGGGCCTTAGGGCGCAGGGCCTTAGGGCGCAGGGCCTTAGGGCGCGGGGGCGGCAGCCCGTGCCGGCGCGGCGGCCTCAGGCCGCAGGTTCGCCCGCACTAGACCCGCGGTTACCCTGATCGGCGCCGCCCGCGGCGGGTGCTGCTGGCCCGGTGCTGGCGACGGGCGGGCGGTCGTGGACGAGTGGCTGGTCGGGGATGAGCAGCACCGCGGCCGCGAGTGCCTGGGCATTGGGCAGCAGCATCTGGCCCTGAACGGTCTCCAGCCGCACGTAGGCCAGGCTGAGATCGGTAACCACCCCTTCGATCTCGCCGGACAGCGCGCCGGCCCGGAATCGCACGTGATCGCCCACCCGGAACGGACTGGCGAACAGCAGCACCAGCCCAGCGAACAGGTTGGCCAGCGACTGCTGCGCCGCGATGCCCAGCAGCACGCCTGCGACCGCGCCGCTGACGAGGAGCTTGTCCGGCTTGATGCCGAGCAGGTACAGCGAGATCGTCGCGACGGCAAAAAGCCCGGCCAGCAGCAGCACGTACCGAACAATGCCGGCGTGCGCCTGGCCGACCAGCGGCTGCAGCCCGGACCGGGCCCGGGTAGACAGTCCGATCGTGGCGGTCATGCCAAAGACGAAAAACGCGACCAGGCCGCAGAGCCAGACGATATTCGCGGTGTGGCTGGTTGTGGCGGCCGCCGAACTGCTGGCTGTGGAGCTGAAGGCCCGGTAGCTCGCGCCCGACAACTGGGCTGCGAGCGCTCCGGCAATGGCCAGGATCAGCGCGAGAATGGACCGCCACGGCCGCGCCTTGACGCGGACCTTGGTCAACCTGGCCATGTCCAGTTGACGACGTTCCTGGAGATCCATTCCTCCACGCTATCGGGGCGCGCGGGTGCGCGGTCCGGCAGACAGTGTGACCATGTGCACGCCAGAGCCCGGCACCACGGAGGTCCCGGGCTCTGGATGTGCGCTACCGCAGGCTGGCTACAGGTCGAACAGTGGCTTGCCCACGGGCAGGACCGCGCGGCCCTTCATGCCATTGATCACCCCAGCGGCCGAGGTGTACCAGGCGACGAGCGCGGTGATGACGGCGAGGTACCCGCCGACCTTGCCGATCGTCGTGTTCCCGCTGAAGTTGCCGATGAACACGAAGATCTCGGTCAGCTCAAGGGTCAGGAACACCCCGAACACGGCCATGTTGAGCTGTGTGCTGAAGATCAGCATGTACGTGTTGAAGATCGCGAACGCCAGGAAGATCCAGGCCAGGTCCTTGTCCGTCGTAGACGCGTGGGACAGCAGCACCCACAGGCCGAGCCCGATCCAGAACCCACCGTAGGTCGAGAAGGCTGTTGACCCGAAGACGTTCCTGTTCCTGAACTCCCACATGCCTGCGAGCAGCTGGACCAGCCCGCCGTAGGCGAAGGCGTAGCCGAGCCAGTCCAGTCCTGAAGTGTTGTTCGCCCAGCCGGCGCTCGTCGAGCCGAGCAGGAACGTGGTCAGCGCGAAGGCTGCGAGCCCGAGCGGCGCGGGATCAGCAATGCTGGTACCGACGACGTGGACAGATGTCGGGGCGGGAGCATCCTCTGTGGTGCTCAAATGACTCCTCCTGTGGGGCTTGCCTGCCCGGCACAAGCACGCTGCTGGGGCAAGGCAGGCGTGATGGATGGTCGGAGGCCGCGAGAACTGGCCGGTCGTGCGATGCGTCGTGCCGGGCGGGTGAACCCGGCTGGCCACGGCCTGCCGCTGGCAGGCACTGTTAGAAGCATGGCCACTCGCTGACCCTTTCTTCGTCTTCACACCTGGCTCAGCAGAACCACCTGGAAGATCTGCCCTGAAGCGTAACTCGACCATCAGAATTTGGGGAGTCCCCTTTCCGTGGGACAGCGAAGTATTTGGTAGATCTGCCCCGGATGAGACGGAACCCGGCTAGGGCGCGGCGGGATCGGCCGGCCGAAGTCGGGCCGGATCGTCACGGCGCAGCAATCCTGACAATCCCAGTCTGGTCGCAATGACCACGACCCGGTCTCCGGTGCGAATGACATAGCTCGGGGACGGCGACCATTCGACCTCGGCGCTGCCGGACTGGCGCAGGGCGATAACCCGGAGCAGACCGGGCCGCTGCAGCCCGGAGATCGGCTCGCCGGCTAGCTCGGAATCGTCGTCTGCGGTCACATCAGCCAGCAGCAGCACGTGCCTGCCGACCGCGATCGTGCGCAGTACCTGATGGTCAAGCACGGCCGCGGCAAACTCCGGTGCGGCCAGATACGACGTGGACCTGGACACCGTGTTACTGATGTGCGCCTGCACTCGCGCGGCCAGGTCGTCATCGTAGAGTCGCACGACGATGCGGGGCTCCGGTGCGAGCGCCCGCGCGTTGAGCGCGGTCTCCAGGTTGGCGACGTCGCTGTCAGTGACGGAGACCAGCGCGCGGCACGTCGTGACTCCGGCGGCCCGGAGCGTCTCGTCGCGATGTGCTTCGCCGATCACGACGCGCACGCCGAGCCGACGGGCTAGCGGCAGGCCGGTCGCATCCGGGCTCTTGTCGATGGCGGCGACCTCAAGGCCGAGATCATACAGCTGACCGACGACGCGCGTGCCAACGGTGCCAAGTCCTGCCACGATCACGTGACCGGAGACTGGTGCCTGGTCGCGGTCACTCATACCCGGCAGCCGTGAACGGACGAACGCGGCCGTGACTACCGGCACGAAGGCCAGGCTGTCGAACGTCAGCAGGATCTGGGCAAGCTTGGCCGCCCACGGGATGCTGATCTGGGGAACCGCATCCCCGGTCGTGTCCATCATGGTCAGGTAGATCGCGTCGGCGAGCGTGACCCTGGCCGCGATGGCCAGCAACACGAAGCCAAGAATGAGTACCGCGATCAGGCAGGCGAAGATCAGCCCAAGCTGGGTGCCGAACGTCCGGCGCAGCAACTGGAGCGGGGCGGTGAGCCGACGCCGGCCGCGTCGTAACAGCGGGTTGCGCGGCGTCCCGTCGGCGACGGCGAGCACGACACCCGATGTGGCGTCCTCAGCAGGCCGCAGGCTCGGCGCCTCAGCGTCGATGTCGTCGGCGAGGCCACAGATAATCTTGCCCGCGCCCACCTGCTCCCGGCGGGCCACGTACATGGTCTGGCCCGCCATCCGGAGGTGGCTCGGAGCCGGCTCGCCGAGGGCGGCCGCCACCAGCGAGGGCGCCGCCGTCCGAGCCTGCGACAGCACTGCGCAGTCCGCGAAGAAGCTGCGGATTCGCACGCCGAGGCCAACATTGAAGATAGCGATAACGAGGCGAAGGCCAGGGCTGAGTTCCTGCGCGCGCAGCGCCGCGTGGAAGTTGCCGAGATCGTCCTCGTGCAGGATCGCGAGCCCGCGTGCAGTCGGCAGTCCGGCGTCGAGGAATGCATCGCTGTCGAGCACGGCCCGCTCGAGCACCCGCACACCCGGCATCACAGTCAGGCGGGCCGCATGCCGGTCTGCGGTCGATGGCACGATAGCCGTCACGGCTAAGCCATAGCGCGCCGTCAGCTCCTCGGCCATCCGCGAGGTCAGGGCGTTAGCACCGCAAATCACGACATGGCCCGTCGGGTCGCCCGGCACCGGTGGCACAAAAGCGATCTTAACGGCGCGGACGCCCCCATTGCCGCCGAGTCTTGCGACGGCGTGCCATCCCGCGCGCGAGGCGAGCCTCGCGTCTGGCTAGCCAGTCGTCGCCGGAATGCCCGCGACGAGCGCCAGCGCTTCGGCGTATACCTCGTCCGGATCCAGCCGGCGCAACTCCTCGGCGAGCAGATCCGCGATGTCGCGGCGGTGCAGCGCCACGTGCCGGTCCGGCTGGCCGGGCAGGGACAGGGTGGCCACGCGGCCGTCGGGCCGGCTGATGACGATGTCACCGCCGTCCGTGTGCAAGGTGACGTCGGTGATGCCAGGTCCCGCGGAGATCTCCCGGCTGAACGGCGCTCCGAGCCGGTTGCCGAGCCAGGCGGTGATCAGATCCGCCGTAGGGTTCTGCTCCTCGGCAACCACCTGGCCGCCTCGGATCGGGTAGGGCTCCTGGTCCACGGTCGCGGCGAGCAGTGTGCGCCAGGGCGTTGCCCTGGTCCAGCTGAAGTCGGTGTCGCCCGGCTCGTAGCCAGCGCTCAGCGCGGCGAGGGCGGCGGCGGGTGCCCTGGCTCTGGCGGCGTCGGTGACCCGCCGCTGGGCGAGCACACCGAGTGGCTGCGCGGAGGGGATGGCCGGGATCACCCCGTGCCACCAGGTCACTACCGGGGTGTCGGGCACCAGCAGGGGCACGACCACCGAATCCGCGTGCTCGCTCATCGGGCCGTACAGCCGCAAGAGCACAGTCTGCCCCGGCGTGCCCTCACCCGACCGGATCTCGGCGTCAAGCCGGGAGGGGCCGCGCGATTCCCTGGCGATCACCCCGAGCACGCGGCAGGGGTGCTCGCGGCTGGCCTGGCTGGCGGCGCGCACGGCGTCGTGCTGGCCAGCCTCATCGGTCACGATGATCAAGTTGAGCACAACGCCCGTGGCCGGCCCGCCCAGCTGCCCTTGGGCCCGCGCGAGCGCAGCACGGATATCCGTGCACGTGGTGTCCGTCAAGTCGGTCAACATCGCGTCATCCCTGCACTACAGCCGACGCCAGGCCCGGCCGTCCCTAGCCAGCAGCGCGTCGGAGCTCTCCGGCCCGGCCGTGCCAGCGGGGTACTGCTCGGGTTTGTCATGGTCAGCCCAGAACGCCTCGATCGGATCGAGGATCTTCCACGACAGCTCGACCTCCTCCTGCCTCGGAAACAACGGCGGGTCGCCGATGAGGACGTCGAGCAACAGCCGCTCGTAGGCTTCGGGGCTCGACTCGGTGAACGACTCGCCGTAGGCGAAGTCCATGTTGACGTCCCGCACCTCCATCGCTGAGCCTGGCACCTTGGAGCCAAACCGTAGCGTGATGCCCTCGTCCGGCTGCACGCGGATGACCAGCGCATTCTGACCAAGCTCACGGGTGTCGGTGGCGTCGAACGGCAGGTGCGGGGCGCGCTGGAACATGACGGCAATCTCCGTCATCCTGGTCGGCAGCCGCTTCCCAGTACGCAGGTAGAACGGGACCCCGGCCCACCGGCGGTTGTCGATCGTCAGCCGCAGTGCCGCGTAAGTCTCGGTGGCCGAGTCCGCCGGGATCCCGTCCTCCTCCAGGAAGCCGCGGACCTCGATGCCGCCCTGCCAGCCGGCCGCGTACTGTCCCCGCGCCGTGCCGAGAGCGATGTCAGCCGGAATCTGAACCGCGGCGAGCGCCTTTTCCTTCTCGGCCCGCAGTGACTCGGCAGCGAACGACAGGGGTTCTTCCATCGCGGTCAGCGCGAGCAACTGGAGCAGGTGGTTCTGGATCACGTCTCTGGCCGCGCCGATGCCGTCGTAGTAGCCGGCTCGGCCGCCGATGCCGATGTCCTCAGCCATGGTGATCTGCACGTGGTCGACGTAGCCACGGTTCCAGATCGGCTCGAAGAGAGTGTTGGAGAAGCGCATGGCCAGCAGGTTCTGCACCGTCTCCTTGCCGAGGTAGTGGTCGATCCTGAACACCGCAGACGCCGGGAAGACTGCGTCAAGCATCGAGTTCAGTTCCTGCGCACTGGCGAGGTCATGACCGAATGGCTTCTCGATGACGACTCGGCGCCAAGGCTGGCCGAGACCGGGCAACTCGCCCGGCGGCGCAGTCGGCTGGGATAGCCCCGACCGCTTGAGCTGCTGCACCACCACGGGGAACGCGTTCGGGGGGATCGACAGGTAGAAGGCGTAGTTGCCGCCCGTGCCGCGCTCAGCATCCAGCTCCGACACCGTCTGCGCGAGGTGATCGAACGCCGCGTCGTCGCTGAACTCGCCGGCCACGAACCTGATGCCCTCGGCCAGCTGGTTCCACACGTCCTCGCGGAACGGGGTGCGCGCGTGCGCCTTGACCGCGTCGTGCGTGATGTGCGCGAAATCCGCGTCATCCCAGTCCCGGCGCGCAAACCCGACGAGCGAGAAGCCCGGCGGCAGCAGCCCGCGATTGGCGAGGTCATAGATGGCCGGCAACAGCTTCTTGCTCGCCAGGTCGCCGGTGACACCGAACAGGACAAGCACGCACGGTCCCGCGAGCCGCGGGATGCGCCGGTCGCGCGGGTCGCGCAGCGGGTTGCGCCTCATGTGGTGCTTCCGCCCGCGGCCATCTCCTTGCTGATGGTGTCGAGCAGTGCCTTCCAGGACGCGTCAAACTTGTCCACGCCCTCGTTCTCCAGCACGGTCACGACGTCGTCGTAGTGCACGCCGAGCGCCTCGAGCTGCCGAAATACCGCACGCGACTGCTCGTAGGTGCCGGCGATCGCGTTGCCGTGCAGCTTGGCGTGGTCGGCGGTCGCGTGGATGGTCTCCTCCGGCATGGTGTTGACGGTGCCCGGCGCGGCCAGCTCGGTCACGTACATGGTGTCAGGGAACGACGGGTCCTTGACGCTGGTGGACGCCCACAGCGGGCGCTGCGTGCGGGCACCGCGGGCGGCTAGCGTCTCCCACCGCGGCGTGGCGAACTTCTCCTCGTGCAGTTCGTACGCGAGCCGTGCATTGGCGATTCCCGCCGTGCCGCGCAGTTCCTGCGCTTCCGGCGTGCCGATCTTGTCGAGTCGGTTGTCGACCTCAGTGTCGACTCTGCTGACAAAGAACGATGCGACGGACGCCAGGCTCGGCAGGTCGGCGTCAGAAGCAGCCTCGAGGCCGGCCATGAAGGCGTCGATAACCTCGGCGTAGCGCTCGAGCGAGAAGATGAGCGTCACGTTGACGCTGATGCCCTCGCCAAGGCACTGCGTGATGGCGGGCAGTCCTTCCTTGGTCGCCGGGATCTTGATGAACAGGTTCGGCCGGTCCACCGTCCACCACAGTGCCCGCGCCTCCGCGATCGTCTTCTGCGTCTGGCGGGCCAGCCGCGGGTCGACCTCGATCGAAACCCGGCCGTCGACGGCCCCGCTGCCGTCGAACACCGGCCGCAGCACATCGCACGCCCACCGGATGTCGTATGTCGTGATCAGCCGGGAGGCTTCCGCGACCGACACACCGCGGACCGCGAGGTCGCTCACCTGGCCCTGGTATGCGTTACCGCTGCCTAGCGCCTTGGCGAAGATGGTGGGGTTGGAGGTGACGCCGCGCACGTGCTTGTCGCGGACGAGCGAGGCAAGGTTGCCGCTGGTCAGCCGCTCCCGGCTGATGTCGTCGAGCCATATCGATACGCCCAAGTCGGTGAGCTGGGCGAGGGTGTCGGTCTGTGTCGTCATGTCAATCGCTCCTGCCCTCGTGCGCCGTCTCTACCCGAGTCCGTCGGTTCTGGCGAATGCCAGCCCAGAAAGGCTGGCATTCGCCTCGTGCGGTGCGCTCGGCCGCGACGCCGAACTCGGCGTACAACCTCTTGTAGTCGGCCGGCGCGCCAGCGTGTTCCAGCCCCACGCACGCTCCGGCGTCACCAACGTACGCGCGCCAGCCCAGGGTCAGGCCGGCCTCGATGCCGGCCCATGCGCACACCGGCGCCGGTCCCACCTGCTCGCGGTAGTCGTCGTCCTGCTCGGCGAACCAGTCCAGGTGCGAACGGTCGGTCCATGCACGCATGTCACTATTCACGCCGACTTATGACCCTCTCGCCCAGCAGGCAGCTACGGCATCGACCCTATCCCTGGCGCCCGCGGTCAACTGTGCCCGACGCGGGTTAACAGCAGGCATCCGCCGGGGCACGGCAGTGCGACCGGAGGGCGGGCTACGGCAGTGAGCGAAGGAACTCCAGCAGCGCCACATTGACCTGGTCGGCATGGCTGAGGTTGGCGGCGTGTGAGCCGCCGTCGACGAGTACCACCTCGGCAGGTCCGGCGAGCCCGGCTTGCACGACCTCCGCCTTCGCCACGGGGATGGCAGCATCGGCGGTGCCGTGCACGATCAGCGACGGACAGCTGATTTCGCCGAGCCTGCCGGTGATGTCATCGCGGTCCATGAGGCAGCGGAACGCCAGGAGCAACTCCTGCCGGTCGGCGGCCGCCCACTTGGCGAACCAGGGCGCATAGTCGACCGGGCCATCGGCCGGGCCGAGGATGATCGACGCCACGATGTCCTGGACGGGCGCCGGCCCAAGCTCGAGCCAGGTCTGCTCCAGCTGCTCGTAGGCGGGTGCCACGGCGGGATCTTCCTGGCCGGCCTGGCTGTCGATCAGCACGAGGGCGCGCACCCGCTCGGGCGCGAGCAGCGCAGCGCGCATGCTGACGAAACCACCCTGCGACATACCCGCCAGCACCGCCTGCTCGACGCCGAGGTGATCAAGCAGACCGAGCACGTCGCTGGCCGAATCCCAGTAGCTGAAGTCCCCGGTGGCCCTGGTACCGCCGAACCCGCGCTGGTCCCAGGTGATCACTCGGTACTCCGGCGCCAGCGCAGCAGCCTGCGGATCGAACATCGTGGCGTCCATGAGGTAGCCGTGGCTGAATACCACCGGCTCGCCGGCGCCGCCGGTGTCGGTGTAGCTAACAGTGACCCCGTTGATTAGTGCCGTCGACATGGCCGACAACGTACCGCGAACGGCCGAAGCCAGGAAGGTTAGCGGGACAGGTCAGCGTCTGCGCCCAGGGCGGGCAGTGGCTCGGCCCCGAGGACCGGCGATACCGCGCTGCGGTCGCGGAGCGTGTAGGGCAGGAGCAGGGCCGTGACCCAGATCGCCACCGACCCTGCGACATGGACCCAGACCAGCCCGGCGGGCAGCCCGGAGAAGTACTGCGAGTATCCGATGGCGCCCTGAGCCGCAATGAAGCCCGCGAGCAGCCAGCCGAGCCAAACCGCGCGGCGCGGCGCGGCGCCGAGCCGCAGCCCCAGCAGCAGGGCGACCGTCAGCCCGCCGAGGAGCCAGCCGATGTCGGCGTGGAACTGGGTGACGCCCTCGAGCGGCAGGTGATAGCGCGCTACCTCACGTGCGCCGGCCAGCGGGCCGGTGCCGGTCACTACGGTGCCAGCCGCCATCATCACGGCGACTCCGCCGACCATGGCGAGCGCCATGAGCCGGACGGGCCGCGGCGCCAGCGGCCTGGCCGGGCCGTCAGCTTCCTGGCAGCGCACGTAGAGCGCCACGGTGGCCGCGACCAGGACCACGGAGGCCAGGAAGTGCAGCGAGACCAGCGCCGGGTTCAGCTTGGTGAGTACGACGAGGCCGCCAAGCAGGGCCTGGAGGACGATGCCGGCGGGCTGCGCGGCTGCGAGCCAGACCAGTTCACGCCGGCGCTCACCGCGCTGGCGGTACTGCCAGGCGGCGATGAATACGCCGACCGCGACCACGAAGATGGAGACCGTCACGAGCCGGTTGCCGAATTCGATCCAGCGGTGGATCAGGGGGTCACCTGTGGTGCCGCCCGCCGCCAGGCTCGTGCTGGTGCAATCCGGCCAGTCCGGGCAGCCGAGCCCGGACTGACTCAGCCGGACAGCGGCGCCGGTCAGGATGATGAGCACCGAGGTGACCAGCCCCGCCGCAGCCCATCGCCGCAAGGCTGCCGGCGTCGGGGCGAGCAGGGCGTCTGCCAGCACCCGCGACCAGGCCGCGGGGGCATGGCTGCGAGCAGCGGGAGCACGTTCCATGGCAGGAAGCACTGTAGCGCAGCCGTCGGGGCATTCAGGCGGTGCTGTGCCGGGCGGCCCCCGCACAGGCCCCGATGACGAGGCCGATCGCGAGCCACTGCCGGGCGAGCAGCGACTCACCCAGTAGCGCGAGCCCGATGAGTGCCGCCACGGCCGGCTCGAGGCTCATCCAGATGCCGAACACCCTGGCCGGAACGCGCCGCAGCGCCTCCAGCTCGAGCCGGTACGGGATGACCGAGGACAGCAGGCCGATGACGCACCCCACGGCGAGCAGGCTGGGCCTGATCAGCGCGGGGCCGGCCGCCGCGATGGCGGGAGCGGTCACCAGCACGGCGGCCACCACCATGGCGATGACCAGGCCGGACGAACCGCCGAACCGTCGACCGGTGGCGCGACTCAGCATGATGTAGGCCGCCCAGCAGGTGGCGGCGATGAGCGCGAAAACGACGCCTGCTGCCTCCGTGCTGAGCCCGAGCACCGGGCCTGCCCGGCTGGCCCCGTCGGCCTGCCCGGCACCACCCTCGGTCAGCAGCAGCACGCCAGCCGCGGCCAGCGCGACCCACGCGGCGTCCAGCGGCCGGCGCGAGGAGGCCACCGCGACGGCGAGGGGGCCAAGGAACTCGATCGTGACCGCGACGCCCAGCGGTATCCGCGCGAACGACTGGTAGATCGAGAAATTCATCACCCCGAGCACGACCCCGAACGCCAGGGCGACCGCGAGGTCACGCCAGGCGTGGCTGGCGACGACAGCCCGCACCGCCCGGACGGCCGGCCGCCCGCCGGCGACCGCCACGATGAGCGCGGACCACCACAGCCGCAGCCCGGTGACCCCGGCCGGGCCAAGGTCGGCGAACAGCCGGGCGGCTAGCCCCGCGCCGAGCTGGACCGAGACGATTCCGCCAAGGACCAGCGCGGACGCCGGCGCCGGACCCACTCGCGGGGCCAGCCGGGTAGGTCCAGCGGTCCGGTCGGGGGCTTTCAATCCCACCTGAACGTACGGGCCGCGAGCGCGACCCCGGCGACCGCCCAGACGCACAGCACCAGCAAGTCAACTCCGGGCAGGCCGCTGGCGTGGTCGAGCACCGAGCGCAGCCCGTCCGCGAGCGCGTCAGCGGGCAGCAGCCGCAGCACCGGCCGTGCGCCAGCGGGGAACTTGCTGAGCGGGAACAACACCGCGCCCAGGCCGAGCATGATCAGGTACAGCAGGTTCGCACCCGCGAGCGTCGCCTCGGGCCGCAGCGTGCCTGCCATCAGCAGTCCCAGGCCGCTGAACGCTGCTGTGCCGGCCAGGAGCAAGAGCGGCACCCAGACGACGGCCGCGGGGTCGGCGACCGGCCGCCAGCCGATCGCGGCACCCACCGCGAACACGATCGCGGCTTGCGCTACCTCGACCACCAGGACGGTCATGGTCTTGGCCGCGATGAGGCCGGGGCGGGACAGCGGGGTGGCGCCCAGCCGCTTGAGCACGCCGTACCGGCGCTCGAACCCGGTGGCGATGGCTTGACTGGTGAATGCCGTGGACATCACGGCCAGCGCCAGGATGCCAGGCACGATGAAGCCGATCCGGCTGCCGGGCACGCTAACCAGGCTCCCCCGGCCGAAGGCGATGAGCAGCAGCACCGGGATGATGAGCGTCAGCAGCAGCTGTTCTCCGTTGCGAAGCAGCGTGCGCAGCTCGAGGGTCGACTGGGCACGCACCATCCGTGGCAGCGGTGCCGCGCCGGGCGCGGGCGACGGCCAGTCCCGGCGCACGAGCACGTTCTCGGTCACGAGCGCAGGTCCCGCCCGGTGAGCTCAAGGAACAGGTCTTCGAGCGTGCGACTCTCGATCTGCAGCTCTCTGGCCAGCACGCCGTGCTCGGCGCACCACGCGGTGACCAGGGCGATCAGTTGCGGGTCGACCCGGCCTGTCACCTCGACGAGGTAGTGCCCGGACGGTGATTCCTTGGTGAGCGCGTCCGCCGGGAGCGCGGCGACGAGGCCGGTCAGGTCCAGATTCGGGTCGGCACGGAACCGCAGCTGACCGGCTGATCCAGTCAGCTCCGACGGCGGTCCGCAGGCTACGGCCCGGCCGTGGTCCACGATCACCACCCGATCGGCGAGGCGCTCGGCTTCCTCCATGTAGTGCGTGGCGAGGATCACCGCCGTGCCCGCGGTCCGCAGTCCCTCGATCAGCTCCCAGGTTGCATGCCTGGCTTGCGGGTCGAGGCCGGCGGTCGGCTCGTCGAGGAACACCAGCTCCGGCCGGCCGATGACGGCGGCTGCCAGCCCGAGCCGCTGCTGCTGGCCGCCGGACAGGTGCTTGTACGGAGTACGCGCCGAGCCGGTCAGGCCGAGCGCAGCGAACAAGGCGGCCGGGTCTAGGGGGCGGCAGTAGAAGCTGGCCTGCGCACGCAGGTACTCGCCAGCCCGCGCGGATGGCGGCACGCCGCCGGACTGCAGCATGACGCCGACCCTGGTGCGAAGCTCCCGCGCGTCAAAGACGGGATCCAGGCCGAGCACCCGGACGGTGCCGCTGTCGGCCCGGCGATAGCCCTCGCAGATCTCGATCGTGGTGGTCTTGCCGGCGCCGTTCGGGCCGAGGATGGCGGTGACCTGGCCTCGCTCGGCGCGCAGCGACAGCCCGGCGACCGCGGTGGTGTCCCGGTAACGCTTCACCAGACCGTCGACTTCGACCGCCGGCGCGTTGTTCACGCACGTGAGTCTAGGGGCTCGCCGCAGCCGCGAGAGCGCGGGTTACCCCGATGCCGCTGTGACGAAACGCGCGAGCTGCTGCGACTGGGCCAGCCTGCTCGGCTCGTGCAGGTACATCATGTGACCGGCCTCGTAGTAGCCGAAGGTCACGCTGGCGGCGAGCTCGGGCGGGATATCGAGGTGTGCGACGGCGTGCTCGGCCGCGAAGTAGGGCGTCGCCGCGTCGTAGTAGCCACAGTCCACGTGCACCCGCATGTGAGGGTTCGTGCGCATCGCCGCCGCGAGCTTGTCCAGCACGAACACGTGCTGGTTCTCGAACTCCGCGTAGGACCACGGCCGCACCCGGTCGGTGAGTATCTCGTAGGGCAAGTCGCTCGAGTAACCGAGCTCGCGCCTGACGTAGTGATTCAGCGCAGCGGTATACGGGCCGGTGATGGCGCTCATGGACGGGTCGACCGACCAGGTCTCCCGGCCGTAGTCGGTGTCCCAGCCGGTGAACCGGCCATCGATCCGGCCGACAACCAGCCGTCGGTCTCGGAGCAGTTCGGTGAGGAACCTGACGTGCTCCGGCCGCAGATTCACCCGGTCAAGGTAGTCGGCCGACAGGCCGGTCAGCTCCGCGAGCCGGGCGGCCGCGGCGGTCCGATCGGCGGAGCTCAGCCGGGTCCCCCGGGCGAGAACCCGCGGGTAGTCGCCCGCGGCATAGGTTTCTGCGGCTGTCAGCACGTCCCGAAGCGGCCGGTCGCCGAGCTTGCCGTGATAGTGCGCGATGGCTGCGTAAGTGGGCAGGTACAGCGCGAACGGGTCGTCGTTGCCACCGCTGAAGATGATCGAGCCGAAGTCCAGCACAGCGGAGATCAGCACGACCCCGTTCAGGTACATGCCGTATCGCTCCTGCAAGTGACTCGCGAGCCCGGCTGCCCTGGTCGTGCCGTAGGACTCGCCACACAGGTACTTGGGCGACATCCACCGGCCATTGCGAGTTGTCCACAACCGGATCACCTCGCCGACCGAGGTGATGTCTCCGCCGTAGCCGTGGAAGTCCTTCGGCTTTTCGCCTTTCACGGCACGCGAGTAGCCAGTAGATACCGGGTCGATGAACACGAGGTCGCTGTGCCTGAGCAGCGTCTGCGCGTTGTCGACCAGGCCGTATGGCGGCGGCTCGAGGGCACCGACGTCACCCGACAGCACCCGCCGCGGGCCGAGCAGGCCGAGGTGCAGCCACACGCTGGACGAGCCAGGACCACCGTTGAAGGCGAACGTCACCGGCCGGGCCACGGGGTCTTCGGTGTCGGCGGTATAGGCGGTGACGAACACTTCGGCCCTGGCCTTGGCACCGTCGAACTTGTCGTCGGTACTGCCTTCCTGGCGCAGCACGATGCGCCCGGCGGTAGCCGTGTAGCTCAGCTCGCCGTCCTCGAGCGTGACCGTGTGCCGCGTGGTGACCAGGTCGTCGGTCGGCTCAGCGTCCGTGGCCTGGGTGTCCTTGAGCTCCGTCTCCTTGGCCTCGGTGTCCGCGTTGTTCGCTGGTTCGTGCCCCGTCTGCGCCATGGGAGCACAGTATCCGGATTGCGCGGGTTAGCGCGGCTGCGATACTCGCTACGTGACGGCGGTTTCCGGCTATACCTGGGACGGCCTGCCGATCGCTCCGGACGAGCCGCACGGCGCCACGATTGTGGTGCGCCGACCGGTTGCGGGCAGCGATCAGCCCGAATACCTGGTGCTGCACCGCGCCCACCAGGGGCCGGATTACGCCGGGGACTGGGCCTGGACCCCGCCGTCTGGCTCTCGGCAGCCTGACGAGGCGGTGCTGGCCGCCGCAGTGCGAGAGCTGGCCGAGGAGAGCGGGCTGCATCCGGCGCCAGATCGGCTCCGCCCGCTCGACCTCAGCGGCGCGTGGGCCCGGTTCGGCCTGGACGTGGCGGCGGGCACCCCGGCCCGGCTCGTCGATGCCGAGCACGACCGCTTCGAGTGGCTGTCGGCTGCTGACGCGCTGGCGCGCTGCCTGCCCGCAGTGGTCGCGGGGTGCATCCGGTGCGCCGAGACGACCCTGGCACCCCAGCTTGAGTTCCGCCCGCTGGGCCTGGCCGACCTGCCCGCGCTCGTCAGCTGGCAGCACGCCGCGCACGCCGAGAGGTGGTTCCCTGAGCGGCTAGGCCTGGCCGCCGCGCGGCGCAAGTACGCCCCGCGGATCGCCGGCGAGTCCCTGGTTCGCGTGCACGTGGCCGTCATCGACGGGCGGGCTGCCGGATTCCTGCAGCACTATCCCGTGGCGCCGGACGAAGCCGGGATCGACTACGCCATCGGCGTGCCTGAGCTGACCGGTCGTGGCGTCGGGCCGCAACTGATCTGGAGCTACGTCCGCGACATCGTGCTGCCCGCCCACCCGGCAGCGAGGGCTGTGGTCGCCAGCCCTGCCGTAGCCAACGCGAGGTCGATCCGCGCGCTGGAGAAGGCGGGCTTCGTCCGGGCCGCCGTGCTCGAGCGTCCCGGTGAGCCGGGACCCGAGCAGCGGTGCGTCCTTGACCTCGTCAAGTTCCTCGGAAGGGATTAGTGAATGCCGGTGCGGATCGAGGGTGCGCGGGTCCTCGTGACCGGTGCGGGGCGCGGGCTTGGCCGGGTGTTCGCCGGGAGCCTGCTCGCCCGCGGCGCCGGCACCGTCTATGCCGGCGTCCGGGCCCCTGCCGCCGCTACCGACGCGGGTTTCGTGCCGGTGCGGCTCGACATCACCAGCGAGAAAGACGTGGCAGCCGCAGCGGAGCGCTGCGCGGACGTCGACATCCTCATCAACAACGCCGGGATCATGCGATTCGCGCCGCTGCTCGCTGCGCCGGATATGACCGACGCCCGGGCCGAGATGGAGGCGAACTACTTCGGCACGCTTCGCATGTGCAGGGCGTTCGCGCCCGTCCTCGCGGCCAACGGCGGCGGGGCGCTGGTCAATGTCTTGTCCATCGTGTCGTGGTTCGCGAATCCGCAGAACAGCTCGTACTGCGCGTCCAAGTCGGCGGCGTGGTCACTCACCAACGCCGCCCGGATCGAGTTGCGGCGCCAGGGGACGCTGGTCACTGGCGTATTCGCCGGGGTCATCGACACCGAGATGGGCACCGCGTTCGCTGATCTGCCCAAGATCAGCCCGCAGCGCGTGGTCGATCAGGCGCTCGACGGCATCGAGGCAGGTGCCGAAGAAGTGCTGTGCGACGACCGCACTCGTGCGGTCAAGGCCGCGCTGCCGCATGACCTGGCGGAGATCTACCCAGCCCACCAGGCTCGCTGGGACGCCGCGCATCCGAGCTGAGGCGCGGCTCAGCGGCCAGGGTCACGCCGGTACGTGCCGGCCGCGGCGATCAGGGCGTCGAACAGGCTCGGGTCATCGCCGGCCTCGGGATGCCACTGCACCGCGACCATGAATGACTCGGGTTCGGCCAGCTCGATCGCCTCGACCGTGTCGTCGTCGGCCCACGCGGTCGGGATGAGGCCGTCACCGAGCCGGTCTGCGGCCTGGTGGTGATGGGTGGGCACGGCGGCTTCGGTCCGGCCAAGCAGCCGGGCCAGCTGGGCGCCCGATGCCACGCTGACCTTGTGGATGCCGTACCCGGCTGGCACCGGCGAGTGGCCGTCATGGCCGACCACATCGGGCAGGTGCTGAATGAGCGTGCCGCCCAGGGCTACGTTGATCACCTGCAGGCCACGGCAGATGCCAAGAACCGGCAGGCCGGCATCGAGCGCCAGCCGCGCGAGGGTGAGTTCCGCGTCATCGCGATCCGGGTTGGCCGGTCCGCAGTGCGGGTCGCGTTCGGCGCCGTAGACGGCCGGGTCGATGTCGCCGCCACCAGACAGCACCAGTCCGTCGAGCCTGCCGAGGACGTCGCTCACGACGGGCAACGGCGGCAGCAACACCGGCAGCCCGCCTGCCGCCGCCACCATGTCGGTGTACCGGCTGGGCAGCAGCACCGTCGGCAGGTCCCAGCTGCCCCAGCGGGCCTGCTGACTGTACGCGCTGATCCCGATGACCGGTGGAGTGCTCATGGCTGCAACGGTGTCACATACGCACCGGTGATACCGCCGTCGACGACGAACTGCGAGGCGGTGATGAAAGAAGAGTCATCGCTCGCCAGGAAGGCAACGGCGGCCGCTATCTCCTCGGGCTCGCCGAATCGGCCCATCGGCACGTGCACGAGTCTCCTGGCTGCGCGCTCGGGGTCGGCGGCGAACAGGTCCTGCAGCAGCGGCGTGTTGATCGGCCCTGGGCAGAGCGCGTTGACCCGGATGCCCTGCCTCGCGAACTGCACGCCGAGTTCCCGGCTCAGCGCGAGCACGCCACCCTTGGACGCGGTGTAGGAGATCTGCGAGGTGGCCGAGCCGATGACCGCCACGAAGGACGCGGTGTTGATGATCGACCCCCGGCCCGCCGCGAGCATGTGCGGCAGCACGTACTTGCAGCACAGGTACACCGACGTCAGGTTGACGTCCTGCACCCGGCGCCAGGCGTCGAGCCCGGTGGTGAGGATGGAGTCGTCATCGGCCGGCGAGATGCCGGCGTTGTTGAACGCCACGTCGATCCGGCCGTACCGGCGGGCGACCCCGTCGTACAGCTCCCGGACCTGGTCCTCATCGGCCACGTCGGCAGCCACGAACTCGCCGCCGGTCTCCTT
>JASHOE010000090.1 GCA_030041275.1 Streptosporangiaceae bacterium | reverse complement strand
GCCGACGAGGTCGCAGGCCAGTTCGCCGCAGCCGACGCACTCGTGCTGCCCTACCGTTCTGGCACTGCGTCGCAGAACGCGCTCCTCGCACTCCACTTCGGCGTGCCGGTCATCGCCACGCGGGTCGGCGCGATCGGGGCCGCGATCGAAGACGGCGTTAACGGAATCCTCTGTGCCCCCGGTGACGTCGCCGACCTGGCCCGGGCCATCAACGAGCTCTACGAACCGGGAGTGCTGGAGCGGCTGCGGCTCGGCGTGCAGCCGCCGGATACGGAGTCGGACTGGGAACGCTATGTCGCTGTCGTCGAGCGCGCCTGCGCCAGCGGCACCTGACCGGGACCCCTGGGTTTGCCATCCCACGCTCAGATGAGCTGTCATGGTTGCGTCTCCTCAATGTCCCTGGCAGATGGGCTGCGCCCCATGGTCGTTAGCTCAGCCCGTAGCGCCATAGGAACATGCCACGCCCGACACACGGATGATAACGTTGAGCGTTAATAACGCACCGCGTTACTATGTCGTGTGATCCGATCGTTCAGAGATAGGGACACCGAGGCCGTCTGGCAGAGGCGAAGGTCCCGCAAGCTCGATGCAGCGATACAGAGAACAGCGTGGCGCAAACTCGCGATGTTGGACGCCGCTGAGGTGCTGAGCGATTTACGCGTTCCGCCCGGCAACCGCCTAGAAAAACTGACCGGAGGTAGGGCCGGGCTTTACAGCATCCGGATCAACCAGCAGTGGCGCGTTTGTTTCCGCTGGTCGGATGCTGGACCTGAGGATGTCGAGATCGTTGACTACCACTGAGAAGGGGACATGGCGACGGAAGCGATGATGGAGCCGGTTCATCCTGGTGAGATCCTCTACGAGGAGTTCCTCGCTCCGCTCTCGCTGAGCCAGTACCAGCTGGCCAAGGAGATCAACGTTCCGCCTCGGCGAATCAACGAGATCGTGCACGGCCAGCGGCGCATCACTGCCGACACCGCGCTCCGGCTTGCCCGCTTCTTCGGTACTTCCGAGCGCTTCTGGCTGAACCTGCAAGCACGCTACGACCTCGAGATTGAGAAGGACAGACTCGGGAACGCCCTGGACGACATCCGGCCGATGAGTGCTGCGGGCTGACCGATGTGCGGGTTCAGTCAGCGGTAGCTGACCGGCAGGCGCTTGACGCCGTTCAGCCAGCCTGAGCGCAGCCGCTCAGCGTCGCCTGCTTTGGTGATATCCGGCATCGCGTCGGCGATCGCGTTGAAAATGAGGTCGATCTCCAGCCGGGCCAGGTTCGCGCCGAGACAGTAGTGGGTGCCGCTGCCGCCGAAGCCCACGTGCGGATTGGGGCTGCGCAGCACGTCGAAGCGCTCGGGGTGATCGAACACGTCCTCGTCGAAGTTGGCCGACCGATAGAACAGCCCGACGCGCTGGCCCTTCTTGATAGCTTGCCCGCCCAGCTCGGTATCCCTGGTCGCGGTGCGCTGGAACACCGTCACCGGCGTGGCCCAGCGGACGATCTCGTCGACGGCTGTCGGCGGCCGCTCGGCCTTGAACAGGTCCCACTGATCGGGGTGGTCGAGGAATGCCAGCATCCCGTGCGAGATGGCGTTGCGCGTCGTTTCGTTGCCCGCCACCGCTAGCAGGATGACGAAGAAGCCGAACTCGTCTTCCGTCAGCTCGCCGCCGTCCACCTGGGCGTGTACCAGCTTGGTGACAATGTCATCCCGTGGGCAGGCGCGTCGGTCCGCAGCCATGACCATGCTGTAGCCGAGCAGCTCGGCCGCGGCGTCGCCTTCATCGGCGGCGTAGTCGGGGTCGTCGTAGCCGACCATCCGATTGGACCACGAGAAGATCTTGTGCCGGTCCTCCTGCGGGACGCCGAGCAGCTCGGCGATGGCCTGCAGCGGCAGCTCGCACGCGACGTCGGTGACGAAGTCGCCGGAATCCTTGACGACCGCTGCAGTGACGATCTGCCTGGCCCGCAGCGCGAGTACGTCGCGCAGGTCGTTGATGGCGCGGGGGGTGAAGCCGCGGGACACGATCCCGCGCAGCTTAGTGTGCTGCGGCGGGTCGATGTTGAGCATGATCACGCGCTGCATCTCTATCTCCTCGCGCGTCGTGCCGCGCAGGAACCTGATGATCACGCCGTTTTCCTCGCTGCTCCACGTCTCGCTGTCTCTGGACACGGCGACCACGTCGCTATGCCGGGTCAGTGCCCAGAAGCCGTCGTCCGCGAAGCCCATATCGGTCGGCTGGCTGTTCCACCACACCGGAGCGGCGCGGCGCAGCTCGGCCAGCTCCTCCTCCGGCACCCGGATCGCGTACAGGTCAGGATCCGTCAGGTCAAGCCCTGACGCTATCCGCGGCTGTCCCATGACTGGCCTCCGGATCTGTAACGTGTTCTAGTTGGATTGAAGCACGAGGCAGGCCAGCGGTGAACCGCCCGACCGGAAAGTTCCCCACACACGTCTCGAGCCCAAGATCACTCACTCCGAGGAGCAGCCGTGGGTAATGCGGTCATCGTCGAGGCAGTCCGGACGCCGATCGGCAGGCGGCGCGGCGCGCTGGCCGGCCTGCACCCGGCTGAGCTGCTCGGGCACGCGCAGACCGCGGTGCTGAACCGCGCCGGGCTCGACCCGGCCGAGGTCGAGCAAGTCGCCGGCGGGTGCGTGACGCAGGCAGGTGAGCAGGCCGGCAACGTGACCCGGACCTCCTGGCTGCACGCGGGGCTGCCGCAGCAGACAGGCTGCCTCACCCTCGACGCACAGTGCGGCTCGGCCCAGCAGGCCGTGCACCTGATCGCTGGCCTTATCGCGGCGGGCGCTATCGACGTGGGAGTCGGCTGCGGCGTCGAGTCCATGAGTCGAATCGGACTCGGCGCCAACATCGGCACGGGCCTCGGCACGCCCAAGCCCGAAGCCTGGACCATCGACATGCCGAGCCAGTACGAGGCCGCCGAGCGGATCGCGCGGCGACGCGGTTTCACTCGTGAGCAGGTCGACGCGTTCGGCCTGCGCTCCCAGCAGAACGCGCAGCGGGCCTGGTCGGAAGGCCGGTTCGGGCGCGAGGTCGCGCCCGTGACGGCGCCGGTACTGGACGCCGACGGCAAGCCAACCGGCGAATCCCAGCTCGTCAGCAAGGACGGCGGGCTGCGTGAGACGAGCATGGCGGCCCTCGGAACGCTCAAGCCGGTGCTGCCCGACGGGCTGCACACGGCGGGCACGTCATCGCAGATCTCCGACGGGGCCGCGGCGGTGCTGCTCGCCGATGAAACCAGGGCGCGCGAGCTTGGCTTGCGACCGCGAGCGCGAATCCTCGCGCAGTGCCTCATCGGCGACGACCCTCACTTCCACCTTGATGGCCCGGTTGCGGCAACCGAGCGGGTCCTGAAGCGGGCCGGCATGACCATCGGGGACATCGACATCTTCGAGGTCAACGAGGCGTTCGCGTCGATCGTCATGTCCTGGGCGAGTGTGCACGAGCCAGACCCGGAAACAGTCAACGTCAACGGCGGCGCGATCGCGCTCGGCCATCCCGTTGGCAGCACTGGATCCCGGCTGCTCACAACGGCACTGCACGAGCTGGAGCGCAGAGACGCCAGCACCGCGCTCGTGTCCATGTGCGCCGGGGGCGCGATGGCCACGGCGACGATCATCGAGCGGTTCTAGCCGGACTCAGCCCTGTCGGAAGCGTCGAGCTGAGACTTCGTCAGCACCGGCAGGATCCGGATACCCGCGGCGGCGAGCGGGGTATCGCCGGGCACGCTGCGGTCGATCACGCAGACCACCGTCGTGACCGTGGCGCCCAGCGCTCGCAGCGCCTCGGCGGCGGCGACCACGGTGCCGCCGACGGTGATCACGTCTTCCACGAGCGTGATCTGCATGCCCGCCGGGTCGTCCCCCTCGGCGAGCTTGCGCGTGCCGTACGTCTTGGCCTGCTTGCGCATGAACAGGGCCGGCAGGCCGGTCAGCTGGCTGACGACCGTGGCCAGCGGGATGCCGCCCAGTTCAAGACCGCCGAGGATCTGCGTGCCGGCCGGGACGAGCGCTGCGACCCGTGCGGCGACACGGGCGAGCAGCCGGGGATCGGCCTCGAACAAGTACTTGTCGAAATAGGTGTCGCTGACCTGGCCGGAGCGCAGCACGAACCGCCCGCTGAGCCGGCAACGCGCATTGAGGTCGCGGGCAAGCTCAGTGAGTTCGCTGTCAGCCACGGTCCGATGATCGCAGCCAGCGCGCTCGGCCGCCGCGCAGGGCTCAACGCACGACCAGGCGCCACCTCGCCGATGTGACGCAGGTCACACCGAGGGGCGTAACGCGGCGCTGGTCGCCGTCGCTGTAGCGGGTGTTGTCCGGCAGCGTCGCTCGCCCAAACGCCGGACCTGCCTATAGCTGAGGAGCCCCCCATGCGCCTGCTACTGAAGACCCTGGCGACGGCCTGGGCCGGAGCCGCCACTGTCGCGGTGATCGCCGGCTGCGGGCCTGCCGCCATCAGCGTCAGCCCAGCCTCGAACACGTCTGACCTCGCGTCGTCGGCACCCGCCAGTGCGCCGAGCGCGGCTTCGCAGCCAAGCGTGCCTGGCGCATCCAGCCAGACCACCGGCGCGACCGACGACACCTCGCCGGGCGCGAGTGCAGCCAACGGGAGCAGTGGGGCAACCGTCACCGCGCTGTCCATCGTGATGACTCCGCCGGTGTACCGCCCGCTGCAGACGACGGCAGTGATCGCAGGCAGGCTGACCGAGCCTGCCAACGGCAACGCGCCGCTCGCTGGGCGATTGGTTTGGCTTGAGCGCCTGGGTGCGGGCGGCTGGTTGCTCTTCCGCAGCCATGTGACCGGCCCCGACGGCGGTGTCGCCTTCCAGGTACACGTCGTGGTGGGCGCAGCTTTTCGCCTCGTCTTTGTCGGCAGCCCGACCCTGGATCGGGCTGCGAGCCCTATTCGGGTCGTTGTCCGCTGAACCGGACCGGCGTGCCGCTGCGGCTGGCGCCGGGGTCACCCAAGCGGGCCCCGGCGCCGTCGCCGTCGTGCGAGGCTTGCTGGCGCGATGGTGACTGAGACCGATTTCCCCGCTGACGCCCTGACTCGGGCGATTGCGGGTGACGAGGCTGGGTTCCGCCAGCTGTGGCGGACCCTGCAACCCCGGCTGCTTCGGTTCCTGCGCGTGGTCGGCTGCGATGACCCCGAGGACGTCGCCAGCGAGACATGGCTTCACGTTGTCAGGGACCTGTGCATGTTCTCCGGCACCGAGGAGGACTTCCGCCGCTGGCTGTTCACCATCGCCCGGCACCGCGCGATCGACGCGGCCAGGGCGAGGTCCAGGCGACCCGCGAGCGCGGCCAGTGCGGGCCTCGACATCCTGGCCGACACCCACGTGGTTGAGGACCAGGTCCTGGACGGCATCTCGGCCGAGCGGGCGGTGACCCTCCTGCGCGGGCTATCCAGGGATCAAGCCGAAGCCGTGGCGTTGCGCGTTCTCGCGGGGCTGGACACCCCCGACGTGGCAAAGATCCTCGGCAAGTCGGCTGGGGCGGTCCGGGTCGCACTGCACCGGGGGCTCCGGGCCCTCGCCGACAATCCGGCGGTGCGTGAGCTTGCCACCCGCGGTGGCCCCGCGGGCGGCGAGCCCGGTGCCCTGGCTGTTCACGCGCCAGCTGTCGACGCGGCGCTCGGCGCCGCCGACGGCGCGGGAACGCTGATCACCCGGCCGAACGCGGTCTTGCCGTCCGGCCCGCCGTCCGGAGCTGACGTCTTCTGGATGCCGAAGGAGGTGGACCGATGGCAGCAGATGTGACCGAGGAGAGCGGCATTCACGAGCCGGCGCTCGACGGGTTCATGCGGGCCCTTACCGGCCCGGCCGAACCGGCCGAGCTGGCGGGCGAGCAGGCAGCCGTCGCTATGTTCCGGGCTAGCCAGACGTCGCCGGCGGACCTGGCCGGTGCGCGTGGCGCGGCCGGCTGGGCCCCGGCGTCGGGGTGGTTCGCGACCCGCCCCCTTGCACTGCGCAAGCCGAGCCGCTGGAACCTGCGGCTCGTCGCGGCGGCCGCTGTGGTGCTCTGCGGCGGCTTCGCCGCTGCCGCTTACGCCGCCGCTCTGCCCGCGCCCGTGCAGCGCCTCGCGCACGACGTGTTCCAGTTCGCTGGTGTGCCGGGTGGCCAGGGTGGCTCCGGGTCGGCTGGATCCGGGCACGGCACGGTGCCGGTCGACCAGCAGCCCACCGCACCGGGCAACGCCGGGAGCCCGGCGCCGTCGGGTGGCCTGCCGAACATCGGCGCGCCGGCCCCCGCTGCGGGCGCGGGCACGGCCACGCTGTCAGCCGCAGCGGACAGCGCGGAGATCACGGCCGGCACCAGTGTGGTGATCAGCGGGCAGCTCAGCTGGCCAGGGCACGTCGTCAGCGGCGTGACGATGACGTTGCTGGAGCGCCCGGCGCTCACGCTGGCCTGGCACGTGGTCGGGTCCGTTCTGACAAATTCGGCGGGGAACGGAGCCGTCATGGTCTCCGCCGTCGGCACGGACGCGAACTTCCGGCTGGCGGTGTCCGGCGTCGCGATCAGCCCGGCCGTGCGGGTGACCGTGGTCCCGACGGTGTCGGTCGCGCTCGACGTGGGAAGCGGCGGCAGCACCGCCGTGGTCACGGTCAGCGCGCCGGACGCCCAGCGCGGTGACGTGGTTGTTCTGCAGGTGTCGGCCGACGGTGGCGCGTGGACCTACCTGCGGCAGGGCTCGCTCACCGCGCTGCTTAGGGCATCGTTCCTGCTGAGCGCCGCGCGGCTGAGCAACGACCAGATCCGCGCGGTGCTGCTGCCCACCGGGCTGCACGCCGGGTCGGTCAGCGCTCCGGTCGCTGTGTCCGCGCCAGGCTGACGATGGGCCACGCCCTCGCCGCGAGGTTGGCTGGTAGCTGGTAGCTGTCAGCTGACCCGCGGCCAGGGCGTGGCGGCCACCAGGGGCGCGATGTCCGGCGGGCGGTAGCGCGGGCCCTTGACCGCCTTGCCGCCTGGCGCGGAAGGCGGGTCCTTCGACATGTTGCTCGCGTGCACCTCGGCCAGCACGGCGTCCAGGTCGATGCCATAGTTCAGCGCAGTCCCGTAAGCGACGTAGACGATGTCGGCAAGTCCATCGGCGATCTTGATCAGATCGCCGCGCTCCTCGGCCTCGCGGTACTCCTGGTACTCCTCGGCCATCAGGGCACGCCGGGTCGCCATGGTGGTGGCCGAAGGCGGCCCCGTCACCGGCGCGAAGGCTGCGTGGAACTCGCGCAGCATGGCGGCGGCCGCGCTGCCCGGCCGGTTATCCGGCTCGCGGTCTGCTGGCATGCGGAGCATGATCCTCCGGGACCTGGCGCCGCAGCAACAATTTGCTAGCGGTCAGACAAATTTCCGGACACCGGGTGGGAGTCGCCTGACTCTGACGCTAACGTCAAGGTTAAGGTTGGCCAGGACGCGTAGTAGCAGAAGTGATGAGGAGCCCCATGGCGGTCGACGAGCAGTCCCTCGAAACAACCCGGGCCAGGGTCGGCCGGGGGAGGCACTACAAGTGGATCGCGCTGTCGAACACCACGCTCGGCATCCTGATGGTCACGATCAACCAGTCCATCCTGCTGATCTCGCTGCCCGACCTGTTCCGGGGCATCAACCTCAACCCGCTCGTGCCGTCGAACACCTCCTACTTCCTCTGGGTGTTCATGGGCTTCATGCTCGTGACGGCGGTGCTGGTGGTGAGCCTGGGCCGCGTCGGCGACATCTACGGCCGGGTCAAGATGTACAACCTCGGCTTCGCGGTGTTCACGCTGTTCTCGATCCTGCTGTCAGTGACGTTCCTCACCGGGTCGGCGGGCGCCCTGTGGATCATCATCATGCGCGTGTTCCAGGGCGTCGGCGGCGCGTTCCTGTTCGCCAATTCGACCGCGATCATCACCGACGCCTTCCCGGTCGAAGAGCGCGGCAAGGCACTGGGGATCAACGGCATCGCGGGCGTCAGCGGCTCCTTCCTCGGCCTGCTGCTCGGCGGCGTGCTTGCCCCGATCGAGTGGCGGCTGGTGTTCCTGGTCTCGGTGCCGTTCGGCTTGTTCGGCACGGTGTGGGCCTACCTCATGCTCAAGGACAACGGCATCCGCATCCCCGCCAAGATCGACTGGATAGGCAACACGCTGTTCGCGGCGGGTCTGATCGCGCTGCTGACCGGCATCGTGTACTCGCTGCTGCCCTACGGCGGGCATCCGACCGGCTGGACCAACCCCTGGGTGCTGGCCGGGGTCTTCGGCGGCATCGCGCTGCTCGTGCTGTTCGCCTGGGTCGAGACCAAGGTTCCGGCGCCGATGTTCCGCCTCGGATTGTTCAAGATCCGGGCTTTCACCTTCGGCAACATCGCCGCGCTGCTCGGCGCGGCCGGTCGCGGCGGCATCCAGTTCATGCTGATCATCTGGCTGCAGGGGATCTGGCTGCCGCAGCATGGTTATAGCTTCAGCCAGACGCCGCTCTGGGCGGGCATCGCGATGCTGCCGCTGTCCATCGGCTTCCTCATTGTCGGCCCGCTGGCCGGCCTGCTGTCTGACCGGCACGGCGCTCGGCTGTTCGCCACGACTGGCCTTGCGGTGTCCGGCGCCGCGTTCTTGCTGCTGGAACTGCTGCCCATCAACTTCAGTTACGTGTGGTTCGCGCTGCTGATCTTCCTCTTCGCCGTCGGCATGGGGCTGTTCTTCGCGCCGAACCAGGCCGGGGTCATGAACAGCCTGCCCCCCGACCAGCGTGGCGCGGGCGCGGGCATGATCAACACGTTCCAGAACTCGGCGACCGTGCTGTCGCTCGGCCTGTTCTTCACCATCGTCACGCTCGGCCTGGCTTCGCGGCTGCCGTCCGCTTTGTTCAGGGGTCTGACGGCAAACGGCGTGCCCGCTCCAGCCGCGCACGCCGTCGCGAACGAGCCGCCCATCGGCAGCCTGTTCTCGGCCTTCCTGGGCTACAACCCGATCAAGGAACTGCTCGGCCCCACCGGCGTCCTGCAGAAGCTGCCGGCCAGCCAGGTTGCCCGTCTCACGAGCCGGTCGTTCTTCCCGAAGCTGATCGAGCAGCCCTTCGCCGGCGGACTGCACCTGGCGTTCACGTTCGCGGCCATCGCGACGATCATCGCGATTGTGGCCTCGGCGCTGCGGGGCAAGCGCTACGTGCACGCCGAGCCGGTATCGGCCGAGGCGCCGGTGGATCCGGTGATCGGCGAGATGGTCGCCTACCCAGTCGACGCCGAGCTGGCCGATGAGCCGGACGTGCTCGGAGAGAGCCGGTAGTCGTGGATGCCGGGGCCACCGCCGGTGCGGAGCACCTGCTTGGCATCGGCGCCGCGGCCGAGCGAGCCGGGGTGTCTCAGCGGGCGCTGCGGTATTACCAGCAGATCGGGCTGCTCACGCCCTGCGCTTGTACGCCCGGCGGCCTTCGCCGGTACTCCGAGGACGACCTCGCCAGGGTGGCCAGAATCCGTCAGCTCCAGGAACTGCTCGGGCTCAACCTGGACGAGATCGCCAGGGTGCTGCGCGACGAGGACCGGATGGCACAGATCAAGCGGGCCTACCTCGACGAAGGGACCAGCCGCCACGAACGGCAGGAGCTGCTTCGTGAGAGCCTGGAACTCCAGCAAAGCCTGCGCGCGACGGTTGAGGCCAAGCGGAAGGGCATCGAAGGCTTCCTGGCGGACCTCGAGTCGCGCATCTCCCGGACCCAGGCGCTGCTCGACGAGCGCGCTGGACCGGCGGCACCGCGCACCGCGGTACGCGCTGGCACACGTGAGTCTTGATGTCGACGATGAGTCCGCGCCCGGACGCGGGCTGACAAGGAGCAACGGTGTCCCTGCATCTGCGCAACGTTCCGACCAGGGTCGCGACCGGCGCCTACATCCTGCACTCCGGCCTGTCAAAGTGGAACAACGGGACGGAGGAACAGGCTAAAGGCGTGCACGCGATGGCTTCGGGTGCCTACCCGGCACTGGCGAAGGTGGAGCCTGCGACGTTCCTGAAGGTGCTGGCGGGCGCCGAGATCGGTATCGGCGCAGCGCTACTGACACCCTTCATCGGTAACCGGCTCGCTGGCCTCGCGCTCACCGGGTTCTCGGGTGGCCTCATGGGCTTGTACTTGCGTACGCCCGCGCTGCGCGAGCCGGGAAGCATCTGGCCGAGCCGGGCCGGCACGGCGATCAGCAAGGACATCTGGATGCTCGGCATCGGCGTCGGCCTGCTCGCAGACGGCGGCGCCGACGGCCGCCGCTCCTGAGGCCGGCGCTCCTGAGGCCGGCTCTCCCGCGCGCTGATCGGCCGCTACATCCAGTCCGCGAACTGCGGCCAGGCGAGCAAGGTGTCCACCACTTCGGGTGGCGACTGCTCGTCCGTGGCGGCTGACAGCGTGAACCGGCCGCGGTAGAACAGCAGCGGATCGCCCGCGGTGCTGCCACCTAGGCTCGTGACCCTGGCGATGACGACATAGTGGTCGCCAGCCTCGTGCACGGTCTCCACCGCGCACGAGGCCCACGTCAGCACGCCGGCCAGGATGGGAAGCCCGGAGGGATCCGGCGACCACGTGACGCCCGCGAACTTATCCGGACTGCTGACGCCGAACCTGCGGGCCAGGTCGCGCTGCTCGGCGGCCAGCATGTTGGCGCAGAACCGGCCGGTCCGGGCCAGCCGCGGCCAGGTAGACGAGCTTTTTGCCGGGCAGCAAAGCACCAGCGGCGGGTCCAGCGAGAGCGCGGCGAAGGCCTGACAGGCGAAGCCGATCGGCTCACCTGCATCCAGGCCGGCGAGCACCGTGACGCCGGTCGCGAAGTGGCCGAGCACCTGGCGAAACCGCTGCGGATCCACTGCCGCGTCACCGACGATGCCGGCGCTGACCGCGGCAGCTGACCCGTCGGGGCTGGCGGCCGATGCGCGCGGCCCTGGTGCGCTCATGCCTCGCAGAGTAGCTGTCAGTGACCGCCGCCCGCGCCGAATACATGACCCCACAGGCTGACCGTCGTCGTCTCCCTGGTCACCCACGTGCTGTCGTCGACGGTCAGCCCGTCGGTCCCGTACTCGATGTCGAAGCCGCCAGGTGTCTGCACGTAGAACGACACCATGTGATCGTTGGCGTGCCTGCCGAGCGTCGAGCTGACCGGAGCCCCACGGCGCCGGCACCGGTCGAGCGCGCGGCCGACGTCGTCCAGGGTGGCGACCTCGACCATGAGATGCACGATGCCCGCGGCTGGTGTCATCGGCGCCAGGGCCAGCGAGTGGTGCCGCGGGCAGCAGCCGAGGAACCGCATCCATACGGGCGGGCCGCCTGCTGGCCGCCCAAAGAACTCGCCGGGCAGCCGCATCGAGTCGCGCAGCCGGAACCCCAGGAGCCCGGTGTAGAAGGCCAGCGTTTCCTCGTCGTCGCTCGCAGGCAGGACCACGTGGCCCAGGCCCTGGTCTCCGGTGACGAACGCCGTCCCGTACGGGCTGAGTGCCGGGCGGTTGTCGAGAGCCGCGCCGCAGAAGATCTCCAGCGAGTTGCCTGACGGGTCGTCGGCGTGCAGCAGCCCGCCGACGCGCCGATCGGTCAGCTCGTCGGCGTCGCCGCTCTTGACGGCCACGCCAGCGTCCGCGAGCGCGCGCGCAACCTCGGCGAGATCGTGCTCGCTGGCGACTTCCCAGCCGGTCGCCGCGAGCCGGTCACGCTCGCCGGGCACGACCACGATCCTGGCCGGGAAGTCATCCATCCGCAGGTATACCGCCGCCGGATCGGGACCCCGGCCCTCGGACATGCCGAGCACCTTGGTGCCGAACTCGCGCCACGCGTCCACGTCGGCGGACTCGACGCGCAGGTACCCCAGGGAGCTGATCAGCCCGGTCATTCCGTCCTCCCGGCCAGGAATCGCAGCGACAGCTCGTTGAACTCATCGAACTTCTCGAGCTGGGCCCAGTGCCCGCAGCCGCCGAAGACGTGGAGCTGCGCTCGGCGCAGCTGCTTGAGCGCGACGAGCGCGCCGTCGAGCGGATTCACCCGGTCCTCGCGCCCCCAGATCAGCAGCACATCGTGCTTCAGGCGGTGCGCCTCTCGCCACAGCATGCCGTCTTCGGCGTGTTCGCCGAAGAACGAGCTGCCCATCGCGGCCATGCCGGCCAGCGCCTCGGGCTGGCAGGCGGCCGCATAACGCTCGTCGATGAGCTCGTCGGTGACCAGCTGCTGGTTGTGCACCATGACCCGGAGAAATGCCTCCATCTTCGCCCGGCTCGGACCCGGCGGGGCGGCGAACTCGATCAGCCTCCGGACACCCTCGGTCGGGTCAGGAGCCAGTACATTGAGCGTCAGCCCGCCCGGCCCCATCAGCACCAGCCGCGCCGTTCGGTCCGGGTAGCGCAGCGCGAACCGGACCGCCGTGCCGCCGCCGAGCGAGTTCCCGATGAGGTGCGCCTTCGCGATGCCGAGGTGGTCAAGCAGCCCGGCGAGCGCGTCGGCGGCGAGCGTGAAGAAGTGACCGGCCCCCGGCTGGGCCGCCGATCCGCCGTATCCAGGCAGATCCATCATCACCGCACGGAACCGCTTGGCGATAACGGGCATGTTGCGGCCGAAGTTGCTCCACGCCGACGCGCCCGGCCCGCCGCCGTGCAGCAGGACGACGGTGTCCGCGTCCCCCCGGCCGGTCCCCGCGGGCGCGCCGAGGTGCGGACCCGAGTCGTAGTAGCGCACCGGGTGGCCGTCCGGATCGAACAACCGCGGACCGAACTCCGGATCGGCCACAGACTCAGTCATCGGAGCCTCCCACAGCGCACCGCGCCGGTGAGTTGTCGTGTCCCCGTCACAGCATCGCGTCGGCGGGCACCGGCAGGCCGAACTCGCCGCCGCCGAACATCGACAGGGCCCGCTCCGGGTCGTTGATCGCGTGCACGCGGCCCGCGTGCGCGTCTCGCCAGAACCGCTGGATCGGCGTGCCCGACTTCAGCGCCCGGCCACCGGAATTCTCGAACAGCCGGTCCACGGCCCGGATCGACTGCCCGGTGCCGCGCACCTGGTCGCGCCTTATTCGCAGTCGCAGGTCGACCGGGATGCGCTCGCCGGCCCGCGCGTGGTCCATGAGCTCGCGCATGTTCCGTTCCAGCGCCAGCCAGGCGCCGTCGATCTCCGCAGCCGCCTCGGCGATCCGGACCTGCGCGAACGGATCCTGCGCGGCCTGCTGGCCGGCGTAAGCGACCCGGACTCGGTCTCGCATGTAGGCGGCGTGTGCTTCGTAGGCCCCCGTCGCCATACCGATGATCGGCGCGGTGATCGAGTACGAGAACACCGACCCGTAAGGCAGCCGGTACAGCGGCGCCGGGTTCAGCTCCTGGCCCGGGCAGTCCAGCTTGAACACGTCTGCAAAGCTCAGCGACCGGTGCTCGGGCACAAGGACGTCCGATACGACGATGTCGTTGCTGCCCGTGCCCCGTAGCCCCACTGTGTCCCAGACGTCGTCGATGACGTAGTCGCTGCGCGGCAGCAAGAACGTGCGGAAGTCGGTCGGCCGGTTCGCCGCGTCGGTGACTATCTGGCCGAGGAGCACCCAGCTGGCGTGGTCGCAGCCGGAGGAGAAGCTCCATCGGCCGCTGACCTGGTGCCCGCCGTCCACCGCGACGGCTCTGCCGGTCGGCGCGTACGACGACGAGATCCGGGTCGCCGGATCCGATCCCCACACCTCCTGCTGCGCCTGCGCGGTGAAGAGGCCGACGTGCCACGGGTGCACGCCCAGCACCGAAGCCACCCAGCCCGTGGAGCCGCACGCGCTGGCGATCGACCGAACGCCGCAATAGAAGGTCAGGGGATCAGCCTCAAGACCGCCGAAGGCGGCGGGCTGCAGCAGGCGGAAGAAGCCCGCCTCCGCCAGTGCCTTGATGGAGTCGGCGGGAACGGCCCGGCCATCCTCCGCCTCCTGAGCTCGGTCGCGGAGCATCGGCAGCAGTTCGCGCACGCCGTCGACGACCTCGTGCCCGACGTTCTCCGCCACTGCCTGGGCCTCCCATCGCGACGCCGCAGCCCTAGACTAGAACATGTTCTAGTCTAGGGGTAGCAGACTGTTATCGCGGGAGGGCGCATGAACGGCCAGAGCGCAGTCCGCAGCATTGACGTCGGTGCCCCCCCGACCCGGTTCGCGCGAGGCTGGCACTGCCTCGGCCTGGCCGCGCCGCTTCGAGACGGCAGCCCGCACGCCGTCGAGGCGTTCGGCACCAAGCTGGTCGTGTACGCCGACTCCGCCGGCGAGCTGCACGTGCTCGACGCGTATTGCCGGCACATGGGCGGGGACCTGAGCCAGGGCACGATCAAGGGTGACGCGATCGCCTGTCCCTTCCACGACTGGCGGTGGGGCGCGGACGGCAAGTGCGCGAAGATCCCGTACTCACGGCGCGTGCCGCCGACCGCCCGCACCCGGTCATGGCTGACGCTGGAGCGCAACCGCCAGCTGTTCGTCTGGCACGACCCGCAGGGGAACCCGCCGCCGGCGCACATCACAATCCCGCGGATCGACGGCGCCTACTCCGACGAGTGGTCGAACTGGACCTGGGACTCGCTGACGGTGGACGCGAATTGCCGCGAAGTTGTCGACAACGTGGTGGACATGGCGCACTTCTTCTACATCCACTTTGCGTTCCCCACGTACTTCCTGAACGTCTTCGAGGGCCACATCGCCTCGCAGTACCTGCGCACCCGGTCCCGCCCGGACTATGAGGCAGAGTCGGGGCGACCGGGAGCGGGCGGCGCCGAGATCGGGCTCGAGTCAGAAGCGTCCTACTACGGCCCGTCTTACATGATCGACAACCTGAGATATGACTACCACGGCGTCCCGATGGACGCGGTGCTGATCAACTGCCATTACCCGGTGACTCCGGAGCGGTTCGTCCTGCAGTGGGGCGTGATCGTGAAGAAGCTGCCGGGGCTGTCGGACGAGCAGGCGGACAAGGTCGCGGCGAGGTTCGCCACGTTCGTCGGCCTGGGCTTTCAGCAGGACGTCGAGATCTGGACGCACAAGACCCGCATCGACAACCCGCTGCTGTGCGCCGATGACGGCCCGGTGTACCAGTTGCGCCGCTGGTATGAACAGTTCTATCTGGATGTGGCCGCCATCCCCGCGGACATGGTCGCCCGCCATGAGTTCGAGGTCGACACCACGCGCGCGGTCGAGGCGTGGGAGGCCGAGGTCGCGGCGAACCTGGCGGCGCGCCAGTCGGCCGCCACCGACGCCGCGGCGGGAGCCGGCCCGGCATGACGGGCGCAAGCCAGGCGGCGCCAGTAGCCGCCGGTGCGCCAGTAGCCGCCGGTGCGCCAGTAGCGGCCGGTGCTGCACGGCCGGACGAGCGGATGTTCCAGTACTGCCCGGTGTGGTGTGCCGAGTGCGGCGCGGTGGTGCAGGTCGCGAAGTTCAGCGTCCAGCACACCAGCGTGCAATGGGACGCCACGGCGGTGCGCCGGTGCGCCGAGTTCACCCGCCGCGCCGCCGCGGGAGAGCAGACGGCCCTGATCGAGCGGTGTGAAGCGATGCGCGCCAGTATCGAGAGCGCCGTCCGCGAGGGTCAGCTGCGGGTGGCCCCGCCGTGACCGCCGCCGGCGGCGAGCGGGCGTTCCGCAGACTGCGCGTCGCAGCCGTGATCGCCGAGACCGACGAAGCGTGCTCGCTCGTGTTCGACGTGCCGCCGGACCTGGCCAGCGTGTTTGCATACCAGCCCGGTCAGTTTCTGACGCTGCGGATCCCGAGCGACCGTGACGGTTCGGTGGCGCGCTGCTACTCGCTGTGCAGCTCGCCGCTCACCGGCGACCCGCTGACCGTCACCGTGAAACAGACACCCGAGGGATACGCGTCGCGCTGGATTGCGGCCAACGTGCGGCCCGGCACCGAGCTGGACGTGCTGCCGCCCGCGGGCATGTTCGTGCCGCCGTCGCTGGACGACGACATTCTGCTGCTGGCCGCGGGCAGCGGCATCACTCCGGCCATGTCCATCCTCAAGTCAGTGCTCGCCGCGGGCACTGGCCGGGTCGTCCTGGTGTACGCGAACCGGGACGAGCCGTCGGTGATCTTCGGCTCGGTGCTCCGGGACCTCGCTGCCGCGGCGGGCGGCCGCCTGCTGGTCGTGCACTGGCTCGACGTGCTGCAGGGCGTGCCCTCCGGGCCGCTGCTGGCGCCGCTGATCCGGCCGTACGCCGGATACCAGATCCTCGCCAGCGGGCCGGATCAGTTTCTTTCTGTGGTGCGGGAGGCCGCCCGGGCCATCGGGATAGCGCCGCGCGCGGTCCGGGTCGAGCGGTTCCTGTCCCTGCAGCACAACCCGTTCGACGCGGCAGCCACACCGGAGCTCGCCGGCGTGGCGGCGACGCTTCGCGTCACCCTGGACGGCGAGGTGCGGACGCTGGACTGGCCGGCCGGCGTCCGGATGCTTGATCTGCTCATCGACGCCGACTTGGATCCGCCGTACTCCTGCCGGGAGGGCATCTGCGGCGCGTGCGCTTGCGAGCTCACCGGTGGCAAGGTCGAGATGGTCAGCAACGAGGTGCTCGACGACGCGGATCTCGCCGACGGGTACGTGCTGGCCTGCCAGTCGGTCGCGCTCACACCCGAGGTCAGCGTGACCTACGAGTGACCCCGGAGAACTACCTGCGGCTCATGGCCGGCGACATGGCCGGTGGCCAGCCGCTGGGCCGTCTTCTCCTGCCCGAGATCAGTGTCCAGGCTGTCGCGCATGCGTTCATGATGCTGGGCCTGCTCAGCGTCGAGGGTGCCGAGGCGGCCATGACGCAGGCCCGGCCCGAGTTCGCGCGCCGCCACATCGGCGGCCCAGGGCCCGGGGCCCGGCCGCGACCGCCGGACGACTACTGGAACGTGCGCGCTCGCGGCCAGCAGGCACTCGCCTGGGCCCCTCGCGCCGTGGCAGCTGGCGACCTGCGCGTTTGCGTGGCAGCCGTTGACATGCGCTGCGCCTGGTTTCGCACGGCCCGCGCTGGCCTGCGATTTCAGGTCCAGGCGGCCGCCACGGGCCAGCACGCCGTCGGGCGGCAGGTCGACGTCGCGCTTGCTGGACTGACGGCCGCCGATGACGCCGGGCGCTCGTACCGGCTGCGGCCGGGCAGCGGCCACGGCAGCGCGCGCCTGTGGCTGGGGGAGGTCGTCGCGGAGCCGATTTCTGAACACGAGCACCCGCAGGATGTGGCCTGGCTCGAACTGGCCGATGACGATGGTCAGGCCGGCCGGGTCTTTTTCGCGCCCCCGGCCGCCATCGGTGTGGGGGTGGCCGCTCCGGCGTGGCCGACGCCAGCGGAGTGCTACCTCGCGTGGCTCAGCAGGCAGGATCCGCCGCCGACAGTTGGCGTGAGCGGTGGTCGGCACGTCACCGCGGCGGTGGCCGAGAGCCTCGTGGCGGTCGGCGCGATACCGGAACACAGCCCACTCCTGCCAGCAGTCCTGGGCAGGCACAGGCGCTCGACGCACCCCGCCCTGCCGTCCTCGTGGCCGCGTGCAGTCCGGCTCGGCACACCACCCGATTTCCAGCTCGCGCTCTGCGCTGCGCTGCCATTCGAGCATGCAGTCGCGGTGATCGAGGGCATGTCAGCCTGGGGCGAGGACGTCCAGCTGCACATGTACGGGTGGCCGTGGATCGGCGGCCAGAGTTGGCCAACCGCGATTCCCTCCTTCAAGGTGCGCGCGATCGATGATCTCGGTCACGAGCACGAAGGCCAGGCGGGCAGCTGGCGCGATTACGGAGCTGGTGAGGGCCATGGTGACTTCACGCTCTGGCCCGCCGTGTCGCACCGGGCAGGCCGTCTGCGTGTCGTCGTCAGCACCCTCTGGGAAGCCCGGTGGGCCGATATCGCGCTGCCCGGCAGGTGACGAGTTCAGTTGAGCGCGCCAGCGCCGACGCCGTAGATTGTGCCCTCCTCAAGGTTGACCCAGCCGGTGCTGGGGGTCCGCATCCAGAGGCCATTGTTGGTGCCTTCGGCGAAGAACTCCGTCACCCCGCCGCCGGCGGCGACGGCCGGGCCGCCGCCAGTCAGCGTGCCGCCCAGTGACACTGCGCCCGACCAGCCCGTACCGGAGTCGGTCGCCTTCCACAGCGCGTGGTTCGTGCCCTGGCAGGCAAACGTCGTGACGCCGGTGGAGGCGTCTGTTGCGGCGGCCGGATTCCCGATGCACAGCCAGGAGGTGGCTTTGAAGCCGGTGGTCAGCGTGCGAGTGTAGACACGCCCGTCAGTGCCGAGGGCGAAGAAGGTCATGACGCCATCCACCGGTGCCACCGCCGGCCCGGCGGTCAGTGCCCCGCCCAGGTCCTTCCATCCGCTGCTGAATTGCGGCAGTCCCGAGGCCGGCACTGCCGCGGTGTCGTAGTACAGCTGCCCGTTCGTGCCCTCGCAGGCCACCGTCAGCGTGGTTCCGGTCACCGCCGCGGCGGGGGCGCCGATGCAGAACGCCTTCGACGGACCGACCGGCTGCCAGCCGACTGTCGCCGTCCGCAGGTACAGCTCCCCATTGACCCCGGTGCCGATGAACAGCGGAGCCGCGGCTGTGGTCCCGCTCGGGGTGGGAAGCGACACTACGGCCGGCGCCGCGAAGATAGTGCCGCCAAGGCTGTACCACCCGCCGTTGTCGAGCTGCGGAGCTTCCGCCGTCAGCTCGCCGATCGCATCCGCGATGGCGAACGACTGCTGCACGGTCAGCGTGAACTCCTGCGTCGCGGCACCTAGGTTGTTGCTCGCAGTGACCGTGAAGTTATACGTTCCTACCACAAGATCGCCGGTAAGCAGGCCCGACGCGTTTAGGTTCAGTCCTGCAGGCAAACCGCTGGCGCCATACGTGCAGGCAGGATTGCACTCGGCCACGAAGGTGTAGCTGTTGGCCGCGTCACTCTGGAATGTCGCCGCGGCGGTCGCCGCGATGCTCGGTGCTTCCAGCACCGTTATCACCATGGTGGACGTCGCGGACGTGCCGACGGCGTTGGTTGCGTAGAACTCGGCCGGGTACACGCCGGCTGTGTCTGGCGCGGGCGTGCCGGTCAGCTCCCAGCTTCCGGGAGACACCTGAGTGAGCTCGACGCCCGGCGGCAGCGTAGTGAGGACCTGCACGGTCGGTGCCGGCACGCCGGTCACCTGGATGGGGATGCTGACCGCCGTGCCGACCTGGACGGTGGCGGTGGGGGGCACTGTCACCGTCGGCAGTTCGGCCACCTCCAGCGTGAAGGGTTCCGAGTAGTCCGGCGCGACGCCGTTGCTCGCGGTGATCGTGATGGGATAGCTGCCGGCCGTCCCCGCGGCGGCGGTTCCCGACAGGATGCCCAAGGAACTGAGCGTGATTCCGCTCGGCAGCTGGCCCGTCTCACTGAAGGTGGCTGCCGGCAAGGCGCTCACCGAGAAGGTGAAGCTCCCTGCCGTGCCGATGGTGAAGGTGAAGGTCGAGGACGGCGGCGTCTCGATGATCGGAGACATGGCGTCGGCAGCGGAGGGCGTGATAACCCATAGGCCAGGATCGGATGCCGACGCGGTCTCATAGACCGATCCCGTTGCCGCGTCCACCGCCGCGTTTCCGAACCGGCCGATGTCGTTCACGACATCGTTGGTGGTGCCGTCGATGACGACGGTGCCGAGTGTGGTCGAGCCCGGCGCCACGGCCTTCACGAAGACGACGTCATCAGCCGAGTCAACCGCGACGCCGCTCGTCTCATACATCGCCAGGTTCGTAGTGACCACGCCGTCTGACCCGTCGATGACGGTGAGCCCGCCCTCCGCCACCGAGGACGCGATGTAGACGGTATCGGTCGCCGGATCAACTGCCACGGACCGCGGGTTGTCGGCGACGCTGACGCTATAGACGGTCGCTCCGGTAGTTGCATTGAGCGCGGTGACCGTGCCGGTCGTGTTCGTGACCCACGCGACGTTCGTCGTCTCGTCGACGGCGATGCTGAGCGGGTCGCCGCCGCCGCTGCTGAAGTTACTGACCACCGTATCGGTGCCGCCGCCGATGACGAAGACTCCGCCGCCTGTCGCGGCCCCGTTACTGCCCACGACCTGGTCGGTGACGTAGACCTGGTCGGTGGTGCTGTCAACCGCGATGCCGTTCTCCGGCGCAACGCCGGCCGGTGCCGGGATTGTGGTCGAGACCGCGTTCGTCGCGCCGTTGATCACGGTGACCTCTGACCCGGCGGTGACGGCATAGACAGTGTTGGTCGCGGAGTCGACCGCGAGGCCGCTCACCGCTCCCGCGAGCGTCAGCGTGGTGACGATCGAGTTAGTGGTGCCGTCGATGACCACCAGATCGCCCGCCGAGTCGCCGAGATAGACCGTGTCAGTAGCCGTGTTGACCGCTACCGCCTCCGGGCTGCCGGTGCCGGCCGCGAGGTAGCTGGCCGTATATCCGGGGGAGGGTGCTGCCTGCGCGGTGCTCGCGCTGAATGAGGCGGGCACCAGGAATCCGAGTGCGCTGGCGGACGCGACGACCAGCAGGGAAGATCGTCGAGATCGCTGCCAGATGGCGGGCGGCAAAAAGCGCATAGTGGGCCCCGTTTATAGCTTCATGCCAATTTGTAGATAGATAATTCACTACCAGCGCCGCTAGTTCAAGCCGGGCACCCAGCGCCTCAGGGCTTTGCCGGCAGCGTGACCACGAAAGCCAGGGCACGGTCGACCCAGCGAGCCAGCGCCTCGTCGGTCGCGGTGCCGTCCGGCCCGACCAGGATGAAGCCGGCACTCGGGCCGCGCTGGCCCATCTCGAATGGTCGGGCCGTCGGCTCGGCCAGCGCGCCGGGTCCCGCTTCGGGGCCGACCCGAACCAGCAGGTCGTCACCGCGCACACCGCAGCACATGTTCCCGCCGATCAGGAACGCCAGGCCGCCGAACATCTTCTTCTCTGCTGCGCCCGACCGCCCGGCGGCGGCGAGCGCCGCGCGCGTTCGGCCGGCCAGGACCTCGTCGAAGGCCACGACGTCCCCCCTTCGGCCCCGGCCGCTTGCTACCCGCTGCACCGCCGCGGCCTCGCGGCTAGTCTCCCACCAGCCAGTCGGTCAGCTCCGTCAGCGACGCGATGTGGCTGTGCGGACCGTCGCAGAAACCGTACGGATCCACGTGCACCGGTTGCAGCCCCGCCGCGAGCGCACCCTTCACGTCGAACCTGACCGTGTCGCCTACGTAGACGCTGCGCTCGGAGGCGACACCGAGCGCGTCGAGCGCGAGCTGGAAGATTCTGGGGTCCGGTTTCTCGATCCCGACAACGTGCGAGTCGATCACCGCGCCCACGAGCGGCAGCTCGTCGTCGGTGACCGAGCAGACTCCGTGCTGCTCGAGCCACTGGGCCATCGTGCCCCAGGCGTTCGACACCACAGCCAGCTTGTAGCCGGCCGCGGAGAGCGCCCGCATTGTGTCCGCGGCGCCCTCCACCGGTGCCCAGGTGGCGGTCATCACGTCCTCGATCAGCGCAGCGGCCGCATCCAGGTGCTCATCCCGCACGCCGACCTCGGCCGCGAACACCCGGCGGTGCGCTGACCAGTCGACCGGCTCCATCTGTTCCACCGCGCGGAGCGCAGCATAATGCGCGCGATGCCAGTCCGCCGGTGCGGACTCGCTGTAGAGCGCGGCGATGGCCGACCGGCCCAGCTCAGCATCGGGCAGCAGCAAGACGCCGCCGGCGTCGAAAATCACGGCGTCGACAGCCTCGCGGACGGGCAGCACATGGGGGGCCACGTCCGCACCCTACGTGATCGGTCGCGGCGCGACCGCACACCAGTCCGGCCGCTGCAGCCGCGCGCCTTTCACCGGTATGGTCACGGAATGAGCGATCTGACTCCCAGCCTGCGTGCCTACTGTGACCTTCAAGTGCCCGAGGTACGCGAGTACAGCGGGCGGCACGAGTACGACGGCAAGGTCCAGGACCTGTCCCCGGCGGGCGTGCAGTCGGGTCTCGCCGCGCTTGCCGCCGCCGCGGCTGCCGACGAGCCGCTGGCCGACCGGCACGACGAGGCGCAGCTGGCCGCGTTCATCCGCCGGACCGAGGTTGAATACCGGGAGCTCGAGCTTCATCGCAGCAACCCCCTCTATCACCTCATGAACCTCGACCTCTCGAGCTACGACCGGGAGTACGCCCCGGCCGCCGAGCGGGACGCGGCCCGCACGGCGCACCTGGCAGCGTGGCCGGATGCCATCGACGGAGCCGTGCTGGCGCTGGATCGGATCAACGCACCGGTCGCCCAGGCACTGTCGAGCCCGATCGCCGGGCTGCCTGCGGGAATCCCTGCAGACGCCGACGAGGACGTCCGGAGCCGGGCGATTGCCGCGCACGCCCGGCTGATAGATCTGGTCAAACGCGCGGCTGCCACCGGAGATCCGGACCCGGCGCTCGGAACCGCTGCGCTGTCGCTGCTGCTGAGCGGCTCTGAGGCAATGGCGGTGGACGTCGGCAGGCTCGCCGAGCGCGCGGATGCCGAGCGAGACCGGCTGCTCGCTCGGCTGGCGGACAGCTGTGCCGCGATCGACGCGAGCCGCGGGCCTAGGGAAGTTGCCCGCGATCTCGTCCGCCAGCACCCCGACGCCGACGGCGTCATCGCGGCGGCGCGAGCGTGGACCGAGCGCGCCATCGGCTTCACGAGAGATCACGACCTGGTGCCCTACCACGACGGCGAATGCCTCGTCGCCCCGGCGCCGGAAAGCAGGCGGTTCGCCATGGCGATGATCTCGCCGGCGGCGCCGGGCGAGGCGGACGCGCCGTCGCTCTACTACATCACGCCACCTGATCCGTCGTGGCCGCACGATCAACAGGAAGAATGGCTTGAGGTCTTCAGCGACACCACGCTGCCCGTCATCACCGTGCACGAGGTCGCACCCGGCCATTTCTCGCACGCGCGCGCCATCCGGCGGGCCGGCACCGACGTCCGGCGCCTGCTGCATTCGAACGCCTTCGTCGAAGGCTGGGCGCACTATGCCGAGGAATTGTGCGTCGAGGAGGGCTTTCTCGACAGCGATCCCAGGTTCGCGATCGGAGTGTGGCTCGAGGCGCTGATCCGCGTGACCCGCCTCGCCTGTTCGATCGGCGTGCACAGCGCCGGAATGACCGTCGAAGACGCGGCTCGGCGGTTCGAGGCGGACACGCACATCAGCGGTCCGGCCGCGCTGTCGGAGGCGCGGCGCGCGACCTTCGACCCCAGCTACGGCCGGTACACCTGGGGCAAGCTGGAGATCATGGCCCTGCGCGATAAGGCAAGGCGAGAGTGGGGCGCAGCCTTTACGCTGCGCCGGTTCCACGCCGCCATGCTCAGCCTGGGCTCGCCAGCACTGGGCTTGCTTGGTGGCGCGATCGAGCGCGGTTAGCCCGACCGCCCGCGCTGCCTGGTGCTGTCCGCACCTGGCGAAAACTGAAACGTGTTCTAATATGGACTCCTGGGCCGCGGACGGACGACGGAGATCAGATGACAGCCGATGACCCGGAGTTCGATCTCGCCGTCGTCGGCAGCGGCGCAGCCGGGATGACGGCGGCGCTGACCGCGGCGCTCCACGGCCTCCGAACGGTCGTGCTCGAAAAGACGGAGTACTTCGGTGGCTCGACAGCGCGCTCGGGCGGCGGCGTCTGGATCCCCGGCAACTCCGTGCTGCGCCGCCATGGTCTGACCGATACGGCCGAGCAGGCCAGGAACTACCTGCGTCACGTCGCGGGCCAGGGCACACCAGCCGGGCTGCAGGCTGCGTTTCTCGAGCACGGGCCAGCGATGCTCGACCTTGTCCTGGCTCACACGCCGCTGGACTTCGCCTGGGTGCCGAACTACTGCGACTACTACCCGGAGGCGCCCGGCGGCCGGCCGGGCGGCCGGTCGATCGAGCCGAAGCTGCTCGACGCCCGGGTGCTCGGCGCCGAGCTGGTTCATCTGCGACCGCCCTACCTGCCCGCTCCGGCCGGGATCACGGTCACGCAGGCCAACTACCGATGGCTCAGCCTCGGCACCAGCCACCCGCGCGCCCTGACGACCACGGCCAGGGTCACCGGCCGGATGATCGTGAGCAAGCTGCGGCATCGGCAGCTGCTGAGCATGGGCCAGGCTCTCGCTGCGGGGTTGCGCGCCGGGCTTGCGGAGACCGGGGTCCCGGTCTGGCTGAACACACCTATGACCGGCCTGCGATGCACCGGTGACCGCGTGACTGGCGTGCACGTGCTGCGCGATGGCAAACCCGTGGAGCTCCGGGCGCGTGGAGTGCTGCTCGCGACGGGCGGATTCGAGCGCAACAACCAGCTGCGCCAGCGCTATCAGCGGGTGCCGATCGGCACCGAGTGGACCGTCGGATCGCCCGGCAACACCGGTGACGGGATCGAGGCCGGCGAGGCCGCAGGTGGCGTGCTGGAGCTCATGGACGACGCGTGGTGGGGGCCGTCGATCCCGCTGACCAGCGGACCCGTCTTCTGCCTGGCCGAGCGCAGCCTGCCCGGCTCGATCTTCGTGAACGCGGCCGGGGAGCGGTTCATGAACGAGGCCGCGCCCTATGTGGACGCCGTGCACGCCATGTACGACCGGCACACCGACGACAACCAGCACATCCCGTGCTGGATGATCAGCGATCAGCGCTACCGCAACCGGTACGTGTTCACCGGCGTGCCGCCGCGCAAGCCGCTGCCACGCCGCTGGTACGCAGCCGGAGCGGTGTTCCGCGCCGGATCGCTGGCGGAGCTGGCCGGCCAGATCGGCGTGTCGGCCGACGGCCTGGCCAAGACGGTGGACCGGTTCAACGAATTCGCCAGGACCGGCCGGGACGCGGATTTCGGCCGCGGCGAGTCCGCTTACGACCGCTACTACGGTGACCCCAGAAACAAGCCGAACCCGAACCTGGCACCGGTCGCCGAGCCACCGTTCTACGCCGTCAAGATGGTGCCGGGAGACCTCGGCACCAAGGGTGGGCTGCGCACCGACGAGCGTGCGAGGGTGCTGCGCGCGGACGGCAGCGTGATCCCCGGCCTGTACGCGGCCGGCAACACCAGCGCCCTGGTCATGGGCCGCAGCTACGCCGGGCCGGGCGCCACCATCGGCCCGGCCATGACGTTCGGCTACCTGGCCGCCATCGATGCAGCGTCTGCGGCGCCGTCTGCTGCCGAGCCGACTACGGGCTGACCAGGTCGCCGGTCCTTTCCCGGCGGGGAAGAATCGGGTCATGGCTGTCGCGCGCGCAATCGGGCTGTTCATCGCCGCCGGGCTCGCCGAGATCGGCGGCGGCTACCTCGTCTGGCGCTGGCTGCGCGAGGGGGCGCCGGTCATCGTGGGCATCCTCGGCGCCGCCGTGCTCGTGTTGTACGGGGTCATCCCGACGCTGCAGCGCAGCCACG
>JASHOE010000089.1 GCA_030041275.1 Streptosporangiaceae bacterium | reverse complement strand
ACGCCAGCAAGATCGACACAACCCGCAGGACCCGCACCCATGTCCGCCAGCTCGAAGCACTCGGATACACCGTCACCCTCACGCCCGTCGCCGCATAGTCACACCCCAGCCGCCAGCTACCGTTCGCTGCCGCGCTCCACGCTGAGGTATTTTCCGGTCAGCTCCACCAGGGGTTTGTCAACCCGTCTTGCAAGGGCGGAGCGGCCTGCCACCTGCCCGTCGTGCAAGATGGCCTAGCCACAACCATGGAACTCGTCGCCGCGCGCAGGCCCTTCATTTATGTGCTCCTTGCACGCCACTTCGAGCAGCAGATCAAGTGGCGCACCGACTGGCCCAAAACGGAGCCGGGCGACGCGTGGACTACGCCGACACCGATCCCGAGTGGCTAGCCGAGGTTATCGCCGCTGAGATCGGCCGCGAGGTCGACTACCGAGCCGTCGAGACGGAGGGTGCGGCGCGGGCTGCAGCCTTGCTGGCCGAGTTGTTGTAGCCCGCGGTCGCGCTGAGTCGTCCGTCAGCCGGCGAGCGGCGCCATTTTGTCCTTCAGCTCGCTCCGGGATCCGATCGCGAGCTTCCGGTACACGTTGCGCAGGTGGTACTCGACCGTCTTCGGGCTCAGGAACAGGGCGGCCGCAGTCTCCCTCGTGGTGCGGCCGTCGGCGAGGCTGAGCGCGATCTGCAGTTCCTGCGGCGTCAGGTCGTTGAGCGTCGTCGCGTCCCGGCGCCGTGCCGTCTCGCCGGTGGCGGCGAGTTCGGCTCGCGCCGAGTCGGACCACGGGTCGGCGCCCAGCCGGTCGAAGATGTCGATCGCAGCGCGAAGCTGCTCGCGTGCCCGGAGCCGCTGGCGCTCTCGCCGCAGCCGGGCGCCGTAAGCCACGTGCGTCCGGGCCGCTTCGAACCCGTCCCTGGTCTGTGTGTGCAGCGCTAGCGCCATCTCGAAGTGGCGATCTGACTTACCTTCGGCGGCGAGCAGACCGCGGCATCGCTCCGCCCTGGCCTGTGCCCACGGCTGTGCTTTGGCCGCCGCGTCGCGAACATAGTCTGCAGCCGCCTCGGCCGCATCGCCGTCACGCCCGAGGCGCAGGCAGACTTCGACAATCTCGGGCGCCGGCGACAGGTCCACATCCAGGATGTTGTGCGACTTGAGCAGCGCGCGCTGTTCCTCGAAGTGCGCGAGTGCTGCCTCCGGATGGCCGAGGCTCAGCTCAAGCTCGCCCTGGGCGGCGATCGCCCACACCTCGAGCAGACCCAGGCCCATGTCGCGGGCCAGGACCAGCGCCTCGTGGGCGTGCTGACGGCTTTGCTCCGCCCTGCCCTGGCGCGCTTCGAGGCTCGCGAGCCTGCCGAGCGACGCGACGAGGTCGGTGTGCTGGCCGCTCTCCCTGGCGAGGCCGATCGCCTCGGAGAATCCGGCCTGCGCCTCCGCCCACCGACCTCTGTCCGCCTGATCGATCGCCACGTGGTGGAGCAGGAACGGCAGCACCCCGACCGCCGCCGTACGGCGCGCCACCACCAGCGCCTGATCCGCGAGCGTCGGCCCGGTGCCTGCTTCTCTCAGCCAGAGCGGACCCATGGCGGCCCAGGCCAGCAGGCGGGGGTCGTCGCGGAGCTCGTCGGAATTCTCGATCACGGCCACGGCCGACCGCAATGCAGCCGCGCCTCGCTCACCCTCACCGGCGAAGATCAGCGCCATTCCCTGCGCGCTCAACAGGAAGAAGGCAGCGCGGCCAGGTGGGACGCTGTGAGTGATCGAGGCGGCGCGCTCTGCGGCCAGGCGCATCGTCGCGGCGTCGCCCGCGTAGAACGACGCATTGACGGCCTCCGCCAGGATGACCGCGGCTCGCGCAGCGTCGATCGGCGCAGCTTGTTCTGCTGCGGCCAGCAGTATCCGCTGGGCTTCGCCGATAGGTCCGCGGCGAGCGGCAATGTGACCGCGAAGCTGCTCGATCCGCACGCCCAGTTCCGGTGCCGCGGTATGCCGCCTGGCTTGGTCCAGCAGGGTTGCGGCATGCTCGGCGAGGCCGCCGAGCCAGGCGTTGTCGGCAGCGGCGCAGAGCAACGTGGCCTGCCTGGCCTCCTCGGCCGCGAGCTGGGCTGAGCGCTCAAAGGCGCGGGAGGCAACTTCGTACGCGCTGCGCTGCCGTGCCCGCAGGCCCGCCTGCTCGAGGGCCGACGACGCGGCGTCGTCGGGCCCAAGACAGGCGAGTCCGAGATGCCAGGCGCGCCGGTCGGCGTCCGCGTCAGGAAACGCATCCGCCAGGGCGCGGTGCACGGCACGTCGCGCCCCGGCCGGCGTATCACCGTAGATGGCGGACCGGGCGAGCGGGTGCCGAAACTCCAACCGGGAATCGTGCACCGCGATGAGACCGGTGGCCTCGGCAGGAGCGAGGTCGGTGAGGTCCTGTCCCAGGTGTGACGCTGCGCGAGCAAGCACCGCCACCTCGCCGCCGTCGATCGCCGATGCCAGGGCCAGGACCTGGCGGGTGCGCTGCGGCAGGGACCGGAATCGATGCAGGTACACGGCGGCCACGCTGGTGCCGGTGGCGAGCGGCGCTTCCGGGGGAAGGTTGCTCATGCGCCTGCGTTCGGCGCCAAGCTCGAGCAGCGCTAGCGGGTTCCCGCCGGTCTCTCTGTGCAGCCGCTCGGCCAGGTCCGGCCGCAGCGGCCCATCCTCCTGCTGGCTCAGCAGGTCAGCGGTCGCGGCCTGGTCGAGTCCTCGCAGCTGCAAGGTCGTCAGGTCAGCGCCGTCGAGCAGCGACGACTCTCCTTCCCGCACGGTTAGCACCACGGCGACCGGGTCGGCGATGAGTCGGCGGAACGCGAAGAGCATCGCGTCAGCGCTCGACCCGTCCAGCCAGTGCGCGTCGTCGACGAATACCGCGACGGGTGCTGAGTCCGCGTACTCGGCCAGCAAGCTGAGGGTTGCCGCCCCGACCGCGAACCGGTCCTGCGTGCTTCCCGGCCGGAGGGCGAGCGCGCTGCCGAGCGCCGCCGCCTGCGGGGCCGGGATCGCGTCAATCCTGGGCAGCGCCGGCCGGAGCAGTTCGAACAGGCCGGCGAACGGGATGTGGGCCTCGGACTGCACGCCGCGGGCGCGTAGCACCTTCATGCCGTTCGCCTGGTCCTCGGCGTAGGTGAGCAGCGCGGACTTGCCCATGCCGGCTTCTCCCACGATCGCGAGGACGCCGCTGGAACCAACACGGGCCGCCGAGAGCAGCCGCACGAGCGCTTCCTGCTCGTAGCCACGGCCGAGCAACATGGCAGCGAGTGTACGGAGGCACCCGGTGCGAAGCCACGACACCAACGTCGGCACTAGGGGTGTTCCCTGAAGCGAGGCCGTCGGACCGCGGCCTACGGTCGCCTCAGGAGCTTTCTGGCAGGCACGGGACGCTGCTTGGGCCGGTCATCGAGGGGGTGGCCGGACGCGGCGCGTGCCTGCGCGCCGCAGGGAGTTCAGCACCCGCGGCTGCTGCTCAGCGGTCCGTCCGCCATCCCCGTGAATAGCTTTTCGTAGCGCAGTAGGTGTGCGTCGCCGACGTAGTCGCGGGTGATGTGGGCCTGTGCTGCCTGTCCCATCCGGTCGGCTCCGTCACGGTCTTCCAGCAGGAGCCGCACGGCGGAGCCGAAGGCTGGCAGATCTCTCGGATCCGGCAGCAAGATGCCGGTACCTGGCGTGATCTGGTCGATGATCCCGCCCACTGCCGAGCCGACTACCGGGCGGCCCTTCCACATCCCTTCCGCGACGGTCAGCCCGAACCCCTCGGCGAGGCTTTTCTGGACGATGACGGTCGCGTGCCGTTGCAGGGCGTTGACCATCGCGGCGTTCTCGTCGGTGTCGTCCAGTGGCAGCGTCACGAGCAGAATCCGGCTCCGCACCGGCGGCGGCAAACTGCGCCATTCGAGCAAGCACTCGCCGAAGACGGCGGCGCCTTCCGGGTCATCGGCGACGCCTTCGACGGCCGGGCCGGCCAGCACGAGATAGGCGTCGCAGTAGGGGGCGACATAGTCCGAGAACCCTCGCATGACGCCGCACATGTCCTTGAGGTTGTCCCACCGAGACAGCTGCACGACGAGCGGGTCGTCGGGTCCTGGCCGGTTGTCGGCGGTGATATCGGCCTGCCTGCTCACGTGGCCGGTGGCGCCGTCGCGGCGGATGAATGCGGCGGGCTCGCGGGGTGTGATCCCGTCGAGCAGCCCAATCGTCGCCAGCACGTGGCGCACGGTGTCCACGTCCAGCTGCTGGTTCTTCGGCGAGAACGGGTCGATCGACGGCGGGATGATCGCCACCTTGTCGGCCGGAAGCTCCGGGGGTACGTACTCACGGCGGGAGAACACGAATCCCTTGGCAGCCTGGAGGTTGGGGAGCAGGAAGCTCCAGGCCGCGTCGGTCGCGTCGTTATGCCAGTCGACACCGATGTGCGACCGCCACGCGACGTCGGCGCCGATCTGACTCAGGTACTCGGTCAGGCCGGCCGTCTGGGGATCGTGCAGCAGGACAAGGTCTCCGGGCTGGATGTAGGTCAGCAACTCCACGGCATTGGCCGCCAGCATCCGGGCGTAATGGCCGGCGTCACTGGCGGTCAGCAGGCCGCCCGAGGCGTCCCCGTGCAACTCGTTGTGCAGGCGTTTAGTGATCACGAAGAACTCCGCGTCGCCGGTGATGACCATCCAGCGGCACGCGATGCCGAGATCAGCGACGTAGCCCATCAGCACCTGCAGCATTTCGGCCACGCCGCCACCGACCGCGGTGGAGCTCACATTCCAGACGGTGCGTCCGGCCATCGCGGTGCGGAACTGATCGGCGGCTTCGACCAGCCGCTGGTATCTTTCCGCGCCGATGACCTGTTCCAGCGGGGCGACGGGCCGCGGCGCTACATGCACGGGCTTGGCAAGGCTCAAGGATGGCTCGCCTCCGTCCGGTGACCAATGCCGTCAGGTCAGCTTCATCGGTGGCCAGCCGCCGCTCATCACCCGCCCGGAGTGATTCGGGCGCGTTCTTGCGGATGGTCTCGTCTGCGTGACGGGGTAACCAGGCAAAGATGTCCGTCCGGGACAAAGCCGACTAGCGCCGAGCGGTGATCGGTCGGCTATCTCGCTCGATCGTTGACACGTACGGGTCTGGGCCCTTTGCATAGGCGGTGTCCCGATCACGAGGAGAGCCATGGACCGAATCCTGACGACGCACACGGGCAGCCTGGGCAGGCCGCCCGAGTTGCTTTCCTTCCTTGCCGCACGAGAAAGCGGTGGCGTCATCGATGAGGCCGGCTACGCCGCGTGCCTTCGGCGGACGGTGGATGACATCGTGCGAAGCCAGGTGGAGGCGGGCATCGACATCGTCGATGACGGCGAGATGGGCAAATCCAGCTGGATCACCTACCTCTACGAGCGGGTGAGCGGGCTTGAGGCCCGCCCGCTGGTACTGGCTGAGGGCGTGACCGTCATGCCCGCGAGCCGGGACCGGCTGGCCTTCCCCGGCGCGTACGCCGAGATCGATGCGCTCGAGGAGCAGTCCACTCGCAACAGCACGCTCGCCGCGGGCGGCGGCGCACCGGAGGACCAGTCGCCGGGTGGGTTGTCGGTGTCCTGGGTCGTCACCGGGCCGCTGCGATACGACGGGGCCGCGCTGGACCGGGACATCGCGAACCTGAAGTCGGCGCTCGCCAAGTACCCAGACGCCAGCGGCTTTCTGCCGGTCGTGGCTCCGGCTAGCACCTACTGGCTGTTCAACGAGTACTACGCCGACGACGAGGAATTCATGTTCGCGCTGGCCGATGTGCTGCACGAGGAGTACCAGGCGATCGTGGACAGCGGGCTCATGCTGCAGGTCGATGACGCCGTGCTGATGCACGAGGCGGACACGATCATGTCCAAGGGCGGGTCGTGGGTCGACTACCGGCGGTGGGCCGAGTTGCGGGTGCGGGCCCTCAACCACGCGCTGCAGGGCATCCCCGAGGAGCGCGTCCGCTACCACGTGTGCTGGGGCAGCTGGCACGGGCCGCACGCCTTCGACCCGCCGCTGGCCGATGTTGTCGATCTGGTGCTCGCGGTGAACGCGGGTGCGTACGCGATCGAGCAAGCCAACCCCCGCCACGAGCACGAGTGGCGGGTCTGGGAGCAGGTGAAGCTGCCCGACGGCAAGAAGCTGATCCCCGGCGTCGTCACTCATCACACGAACGTGGTCGAGCACCCCGAGCTCGTCGCGCAGCGGATCGTTCGGCTGGCGAACGTGGTGGGGAGAGAGAACGTCATCGGCGGCACCGACTGTGGCTTCGCCCAGGGATCGTTCATGCGGCGCGTCCACCCAGAAGTGCAGTGGGCGAAGCTCGCCTCGCTCGCTGCGGGTGCGCGGATCGCCTCGAAGGAATTGTGGGGCGCCAGCGCCACGTGACAGGTCTGCACCGAGCAGGCGTCTTGGCGAACATGGCTCGCCTCGTTGTGGGCTGATATGGGAGGGAACGCCGGTGAGCCGCAAGGCAGACTAGACCTCAGGCAGACAGGGTGAGCGCCAGAGCGGAGGCCGGCCGATGGCAGACCAGATCAGCAGCGCAGAACAGCCCGACGCGCCAGGGCGAATCACCGCGGAGGCGCTGACGGCTGTGCTGGTGGCCGGGGATCCGGCTCGTCCCGCGCTCATCGTGCCCGACACCGGCGAGTTGCTCACGTACGCGCAGGTCGCGAGCCAGGTCGAGACGTTGTCGCGGCGCCTCGCGGGGCTGGGCGTCCGACGCGGCGAGCGGGTAGCGCTGTCGCTGCCCAACGGCCCGGACGTCGTGCTGCTGCTACTCGCTATCACCGCGCTCGGCGCGGCGGCTGCGCCGCTGAATCCCGGCTATACCGAGCCGGAGTACCAGTTTTACCTGGCCGACATCGCCCCGCGATTGCTGCTGATTCCCGCCACGGGCTCGGCTGCGGCGAGTGCTGCCGCTGCGGCCTCCGGCACCACGCTTGCTGGCGTGCAGCCCAGCTCAGGCGGGCCGCCTGAGCTCGCTGGCCCGGCGGGGTCGGCGGCGTCCGAGCGCCCGGCCGAGCAGGGCGGCCCGGATGATGTCGCGCTCGTGCTGCACACCAGCGGCACGACCAGCAGGCCCAAGCAGGTGCCGCTGCGGCAGCGGAATCTGATGGCGTCGGCTCGCACGATCGGCGCGCATTACCGGCTCGGTCCGGGGGACGTGTCCTTCTGCGTGATGCCGCTGTTCCACATCCACGGTCTGGTGGCGTCGACTTTCGCCGCGCTGACCGCAGGCGGTGCGGTCATCACGCCACGCCGGTTCACGCCGCACCGGTTCTGGCCCCAGGCCCGCGAGCACGGCGCAACCTGGCTCTCGGCGGGGCCGACACTGCACCAGATGATCCTCGACCGCCGCGACGACGCCGGTCCGCTCGGGGCGCTGCGGTTCACCAGGTCGTGCAGCTCGGCGCTGTCACCCGCGCTGCTCGAACGAGCCGAACGTGAGTATGGCGCGCCCATGCTGGAGGCCTACGGGATGACCGAGGCGAGCCACCAGATGTCGTCCAACCCGCTGCCGCCGGGAGTCAGGCTGCCGGGCTCGGTGGGTGTGCCGACCGGCACCCAGATCCGCATTGTCAGTCCTGTCGGCGCCTTCCTTCCGGACGGCACGGCCGGGGAGGTGGTGATCCGCGGCCCCGGCGTGATGTCGGGCTACGTAGCCAATCCGACGGCAACCGCGGAGGCATTTTTTGGCGACTGGTTCCGTACCGGCGACCGCGGCGTGTTCCGCGACGGCTACCTGATCCTGGAGGGTCGGCTCAAGGAGATGATCATCCGCGGCGGGGAGAACATCGCGCCCGCGGAGATTGAGCAGGTCCTGCTGTCGCACCCCGCTGTCCGCGACGCCGTCTGCTTCGGCGTGCCCGACGACAAGTACGGCGAGCTCGTCGGAGCCGCGGTCACCCTCGGCCGAGATGCCGAGGCGGCGGAGCTGATCGCGCACTGCCGGGAGCAGCTCGCCGGATTCAAGGTGCCGGCCAGGATCGACGTGCTGACCGAGATCCCGCGCACCGCGACCGGCAAGATCCAGCGACGGCGGGTCGCCGAGGTGGTGCTCAAGCAGCTGGCGGCGCCGTGAGATTCGCAGTGCTTGGCGCCGGCGCGATCGGGGCGTACGTCGGAGCCGCCCTCGCCCGCGGCGGCGCGGACGTGACGCTGATCGCAAGGGGAGCGCACCTGCGCGCCATGGCCGCCGACGGGGTCCGGGTGCACTCACCCCGCGGCGATTTCACCGCTCGACCGCACGCGACCGACGACATCACGGCGATCGGCGACGCGGACGTCGTGTTCGTCGCGCTCAAGGCCTACAGCCTGCCCGAGATCGCGCCCCGGCTGGGCAGTGTGCTCGCGCCTGACGCTGCGGTCGTCTGGGCGCAGAACGGCATCCCGTGGTGGTACTTCCAGTCGGCGCCCGGACCTGGCGGGCTGACCGGCCTGGAGAGCCTTGACCCCAGTGGGGTGATCGCCGCGTCAATCGAGCCGCGGCACAACGTCGGCTGCGTTGTCTATAGCGCGACCGAGATCGTGGAGCCTGGCGTCATCCGGCATATCGAAGGGACTCGATTCACCATCGGTGAGCCAGACGGGTCGGAGTCGGAGCGGTGCAAGCAGATCTCGGCCGCGTTTGCGGCCGGGGGCCTGCGGGCGCCGGTCGAGGCCCGGCTGCGGGACCAGATCTGGCTCAAGCTCGTCGGCAATGTGGCGTTCAACCCGATCACGACGCTCACCGGTGCCACGCTGGGCGAGCTGGGCTTGGTTCCAGAGATGCGGGAACTGCTGCTCACCATCTTTGCCGAGTGCGCCGCGGTGGCAGACCGGCTCGGCATCACGTTCCCGGTGTCACTGGACCGTCGGCTCGAAGCCGGGCTCGCCGTCGGCGATCACAAGACGTCGATGCTGCAAGACCTGGAGGCGGGCAAACGGCTGGAATTCGAGTGCATGACCGGCGCGGTGGTAGAGCTCGCCGAGCACCTGAACGAGCCCGTTCCCGCCGTACGGGCCATGCACGCCTGCGTCAAGCTGCTGGATGAGCTCCGCCAGCACGCCGCGGGCGGCGCTTAGCCGGCCGGCGCCACACCCGGAGCGCGGTAGCCAGAGCCGATGCCGCGGTGCAGCGCCTCGAGCATCTCTTCCACTGTGACCAGCACTGTTGTCGACACGGTTCCTGCGCCGGCCGCGACCACCCGGGCCAGCGTGGCCGCCGCGGTGCCGGCGTCCGGCATCTCGGCGAGCACGTATCCGTCCGCGTCGCCGAACGCGTACCAGAGGCCGTGCAGCTCGCCGCCTGCAGCTTCGAAGAGCGGCGCCAGCGCCTCGCGCCGGTCTTCTGGGTTGGCTAGCATCCTGGCCCAGCTGTCCGCTGAGTAGCTGAACTTCACGAGGTACATGGTCATGGTCGGGTTCCCTTCTCGCTCGGTTTGGCGGCGTTGTGCATCGTCATCCGGCCGGCCCGGAGGTCCAGACGGATACGTGGGCGGGTTCGAGGGCGTGGTGGACGGTGCCGAGGAGGTCGGACCGGACCGCGTCGGGGTCGGTGGCGTCTTGCAGCCGTGTGGCTGGTCGATCGCGGTGAGGCCGCCGGAAGAGTCGATCTGGCCGCCTCTGGTAGCGGCTGACACTGCCCACGCGATGAGCACGAGCACGTAGGAAGCGCTGAATACCAGGTAGCCGCGCAGCACCCAGCGCCAGCGAGCAGATGGCAGCCGCCCGTCCGGGAACAGCAGGATGGCCAGCGGCAACAAGACAGCCACCGGGCGATAGCTCTCACCGAGCCATGCCGCTGTTAGGCCTAGCGGCAGTCGGGCCCCGGCCTGGTGCGCGAGCAGCGCGTACGAGCCCGCGTCGGTGGCGACGATGGACGGGGTCCCGATGCCGGCAAGCAGCCAGCCGACCGGGTTACGCGGCAACCTCCTGATGACCACGATGCCGACCGCCGCATACGGCAGACTCGACGCGAGGTTCTGGATGGAGTTGTCCAGCACGCTCTGCCGGGCCGCGACGCTGAGCGCCAGCGGCCAGCGCGCATTCGGCCCATGATCACGGAGACTTTGCGTGCGTAGAGCACGCAAAGTCTCCGCTGAACGCAAAGTCTTCGCGATCATGAGAGGCCGCCGGTGAGCCAGAGGGATAGCCGGGCGGGTTCGAGGGCGCCGCTCGCGGCAGTTCAGCAAGCCCAGCACCGCGAGCAGGGGACCGGTCAGGATCTCCTGAGCGAAGTTAGCCAGTTCGTTCTGGTGGGCGGGAATCCTCATCAGGACCAGGCCGACGTCCAGCAGCACGGCCACCGTGGCTAGCGCGCCGGCGGCGAACGTCGGCGTCACCAGTCGTCCGCGGCTGCCGATGCGGCCGCTCGCCGCGGCGCTCATTTCGATCCGTCAACGGTGGTTGCCAGGCGCCTGGCCGTGCGGTCCAGCCCGACGCTGCCGAGGTCCGGCTCGGTCCGGACACCGAAGACGTCGCGGAGTGCGGTCAGGGCCGCGAGCTCGCCGCAGCGGCCGTGCACGCCCGGCAGCGGCGGGGCCGACGACGAGCACAGGTAGATCCCGCGCGCAGGGGTGCGGTACGGGTTCCAGCGCGCGACAGGGCGGGCCACGGTCTGCCGCAGCGTCTGGGCGCCCGCTGCGATGTCTCCGCCGACGTAGTTCGGGTTGTACTGCTCTTGCTGGGCAGCGGTGCGCACGGTGCTGGCCAGCACCAGATCACGGAAGCCTGGCGCGAACCGCTCGAGCTGCGCCTCGACCGGAGTGGTCATGTCGACGTCCGAGCCGGACGGCACGTGACAGTAGGTCCACAGCACGTGCTGTCCCTGCGGCGCCCGCGCGGGATCGACCGTGCACGGCTGCCCGGCCAGCACGTACGGCGCGGCCGGGTGTCGGCCGACTGCGATCTCGGCTTCGGCGGCGGCGATTTCCTCGAATGTGCCGCCGAGATGCATGATCGCAGCCCGCTGGCAGGCCTCGTTCGTCCACGGCACCGGGCCGGACAACGCGAAGTCGATCTTGCAGACCCCGGCGCCGTAGCGGAACCGACCGAGGGCACGCAGGTATCCGGCAGGCAGGCGCTCGGCCGCGATGCTGGCCAGCGCCCGCGGCGCGACGTCGAGCAGGACGGCGCGGGCGGGCGGCAACTCGGCGAGCGATCCAACCCAGTGCCCGGTCTCGATGTGACCGCCAGCCGCCACGACCGCGTCCCGCATCGCGTCGATGATCCGTGCGCTGCCGCCTTGCACAAACGGCCAGCCGGGTTCGTGCGCCAGCGCGGTCAGCATCAGGCCAACTGCGCCCGACGGCACCGCTGTCAGCGGCAGCATGCCGTGCGCCGCTGCTCCTGCGAGCAGCGCGCGGGCCTCCGGAGTGCGGAACCGCCGCGCAAGCCCCTGCGCACTGCGCAGCCCGTGCAGCGCGAACGGGGCCAGGCCACGCGGATAGCGGGTCGGCGGCAGCCGGATCGGCGAGAGCAGCAGATTCGTGAACCCGCTGTCTCCGGCTGCCAGCGGCTCGAGCAGCCGGCGGTAGGCGCTCGCGTCCGGGCCGAGGCGGTCGGCGGTGTCCTCGACCGATCGGGTGACCACAGCGGCGCGGCCGCCGTCGAGCGGGTGCGCGAACTCGACCTCCGCGTTCACGAACCGCACGCCCCGCGCCTTGAGGCCGAAGCGCCGGAAGAACGGCGACACCGCAGCCAGCGGATGCGCGGTCGAGCACACGTCATGCCAGAAGCCGGGCAGCGTCAGCTCCTCGGTCCGGCAGCCGCCGCCAAGGCTGGTCGCCCCCTCCATGACCAGCACCCGCAGCCCGGCCGCCGTGAGAGTGACCGCCGCGGCCAGCCCGTTCGGCCCGCTGCCTACGACGACGGCGTCGTAATCCACCCGCGTTCCCCCAACTGATCGGTGCGCTCAGCCGGCCGCGACGTCCTCGGGGCGGCGACGAGATCGGCGGCCAGCCGGGTCCGTGACGGTCTGCAGCACGCTGCGGATCATGGCGTTGTGCCAGACGTCGCGTGCGTGCCGCCACTGCCGCCGGGAGTCGACGCACGTGGTGGTGACCAGCACGGTCGGGTCTGGCACGCCGAGCCGGTTGCCCAGGGTGACCATGGTCTGGCTCCAGAACTGGTCCTCCTTGCGGTGCATGACCGGCATCGCCAGCTCATACAGCGGGTCACTGGCCCGCATCAGCGCTTGCGCTTGGACGACGGTCACCTCCTCCGCCCGCTCGGCCGAGAAGGTGATCCAGCCCGCGAACTGGTGGCCCTGCGGCGTCATCAGCGTGAAGGACTCGGTGTCGGCGTACAGCACCATGACCCCCGTAGACAGCTTGACGCCGCCGCCGATGGCAATGTCCAGCAGGGCTACATCGCCGGGGTTGATCCCGGTCAGCGGCGCGGCGAACTTGTTGCCCTTGGGCCAGAACTCCGGGAAGTGCCCGCGCCAGGTGGCGATGGCCGTCTCGGGCGCGACGTCGGGCCCGACCTGCATGCGATAGGTTTTCTGCCACATCCTCCCGAAGCCCTGTACCGGGCCGGCCAGCCGGCGCCCGGCCACGTTGGTGCCCCGTACGCCGTCGCGCGGCCCCACCTGCAGCCGGTCTACCTTGGTCGCCCAGTTGGCCGCGTCGCGCGGCGTCGTGTCGGTCAGCCCGGCCGGTGGCACCGGTGGTGCCGTCGCCTCCTTGAGGCTCAGCTCAATCTCCAGGGCCGAGGCCGCTGCCTCGGGACCAGTCTGCTCGGTCATGAGATTCCCCCCTCATCCGGCTAGCTCGCTACGCCCGCGAGCGCCGCCGTTTCGGTGTCGTAGATGGTGATCGCCTCATCAAGCCGGGTGAGCTCGAAGATCTCCCGGTAGTGGGTGCTGAGTCCGAAGGCGGCGAGCTGCTGGCGCTGCCGGTTCGCGCGGACGAGCAGGGTGACGAGCATCCCGATGCCGCCGCTATTCATGTACTCCAGGCCGCCGAAATTAAGCACCAACCTGCTCGCAGCGGCACCTGCCTCTTCGTAGGCCGACATCAGTACTGGCTCGCACGCCGCCGTGACATCGCCTTTGATGTCCACGACGGCGACCGAGTCACCGACGTGGCGCACATCCATCGTGACTGCCGAGCTGCCCATCTGGTTTCCCTCCCTGAAATGCCGTGCCGATCGCCGTCAGGCTCTTGCCGCGCCTTTGAGCTGGCTCACGACGTCGTCGAGTTCGGGGAAGAGCTCGATGAAGTCGGAGAGCCTGGTGATGTCGAAGATCTCGCGGTAGTGCGGCGACAGCCCGCACGCCGCCACTGGCCGGCCCTCGGCCCGTGCTCTGGCCAGCACGCTGACGATCAGCGCGATGCCAGTGGAGTTGATGTAGTCGACCGCTGCGAAGTCCAGCACGACGGTGCGCGCCTGGCCGTCGGCCACCGCGTGCTGATACGAGGTCGTCAGCGTCTCCGCCGCCGAGCCGTCCACCTCCCCGGACAGCTCGATAACGGCCACGGTGCCGATGGTCTGCGTCCTGGCGGCGCATCCACTTTTCATTGCCCAGCTCCCTCGGCTGCCGGGGCAGCGGTGTGCATGGTCAGCCAGACCGTGTGCCGTGCCCCCTCGGTGGTCACGTCCATTTCGTCGACCATGTTGCGGATCAAGAACAGGCCCCATCCGCGCGGGCTCTGCCTGCCCTCGAGCTTGTCGGCCAGGTCTGGCTCGTCGGCGCGGACGTCTGCCGCGGCGCCGCCGGAGTCGCTGATCCCGACGACGATCTCGCTGCCGGACTGCAGCACCTCGACCTCGACGGGGATCTCGACCTGGTTGTGGTTGCCGTGCTCAATGGCGTTCATCGCAGCCTCAGCGACGGCGGTCTTGAGCCGTTCCAGCCGCGCAGCCGTCAGGCCCCGTCCGCTCACCGCCTCCGCGACCTTCGCCAGTGCCAGCCGCTCGTTCCCCGGCTCGCTAGGCACGGCGAACGCCACGAGCTGGCGGCGCGCTGACGGTGCGGAACTGGTCATCTGGCGACCTCCTCGCTTCCGGCGAGCGCTGGCTGATCGGCTGGATCCCCGTGCCGGGCGGCCGGTGAGCGCTGCAGGCTGACGAGGGTGATGTCGTCCTCTTGCTCGTAATCGGGCCCGGTGAACTCGCGCAACTCGGTGAGGCAGAGGTCGATCAGCTCGGCACCGACCGCGCCGTTGGCCACCAGGGCCGAGACTCGCGGGAAGCCGAACATCTCCCGCTCTGGTCCGTGCGCTTCGGCTAGCCCGTCGCTGTGCAGCAGGGCGCAGTCGCCGGGCTGGAACTCAAAGGACTGCTCGTCGTACGTCATGCCCGGCATGAGGCCGAGCGGCATGCCACGGGCGCGCAGCTCGGCGATCCCGCCGGCCGTGCGCACGTACGGAACGTCGTGCCCGGCGTTGGCGAACACCACCTTGCCGCCCGCCGGGTCGAGCACCATGCAGAGGCACGTGACGAACATGTGCGCTGGAATGTCGGCGCAGAGCAGCTCGTTGACCTGCGCCAGCACGGCGCCAGGGGACATCAGTTGCGGCGCCGCGGCCCGCAGGAGCGCGTGCGTGCTGGCCATGACCAGCGCCGCCGGGATGCCCTTGTCGGTCACGTCGCCGACGACGCACATCGCCCGGCCATCCGGCAGCGGGATGAAGTCGTAAAAGTCTCCGCCCACCGTCCGCGCCGGGCGGTAGAAGGCGGCAACGTTCCAGCCGGGCAGATCAGGAAGACTGGACGGCAGGAACTGCTGCTGGATGATCTGGGCGATCTTCAGCTCCTGCTCGATACGCTCCCGGCTGCGCGCCTCCGCCTGCTGCTCGCGGACGAGCTGGCCGACGCGCATGGCCGGAGCGGCATAACCGGCGAGGGCGGTGAGCAGCCGCTTGTCTTCCGAGGAGTAGCCGCGCTCGGACCGGCGCGGACCCAGGCTCAGCAGGCCGACGAGGCTGCCCGAGGAGATCAGCGGGATGAGCAGGACGGCGCCGGCGGCCCGCAGCGCAGCCAGGCCGGGCGAGTCCAGCTGCAGTCCCGTGATGTCCACCGCCTGCGCGTGGCTCAGCAGGTAAGCCACGAGCGGATCATTCGCGGCGAGCTCGACGTCCGGTCCGGTGACGACCGCCGCGGCCTTCGGCGGGATGGCCTCGGTGGTCGCCCGGCGACGCAGTCGGCCGCGGAGCCGCGCGCCGGTGGGCCGGATGGTGTGCTCGACGGTAACTATGTCCGCGCTCTGACCATTCGCTGCCGCTGGCAGACCCGCTCCTGCTCTCGGGTCCGCGCTCGCGGCGACGGAGCGGTCGGCGCCGGCGCCGGGCTCGCCGTCCGGCGCCACTGCAGTCGGCGGCGGCTCGCCGAGCACGGCCGTGCCTGCAGTCTGTTCTGTACTGGTTTCGCTAGCCCGGTTAGGCATGTCACGCTCCCCACGTGGCGCTCCGGAACTGAACGCAACGCCAGCGTAGGAAGCCGGCGCTACGAGATCGTTACGGCTGGAAGGTCCCCTCGTATTACTTTTAACGCGGCACCGTTACGGTTCGCCAGGAGACTCGGAGGACTGACCGGATGAGCGTGGTACGCCTGGTCCTGCTCGGGCCGCCCGCGGTCGAGCGCGACGGCGTCCCGGTGACCTTCGATACCCGCAAGGCCGTCGCGCTGCTGGCGCTGCTCGCCGTCAGTCGGCGGGAACACGGCCGCGATCAGCTGGCTGCGCTGCTGTGGCCCGACGCCGACTTGGTCCGCGCCAGGGGCTCCCTGCGACGGACGCTGTCGGTGACCGCAGCGCAGCTCGGCGGGAGCCTGATCATCACGCGCTCGACCGTCGCCCTCGCCGACGGCACGGTGCGGGCAGATGTGACCGACTTCGAGTCGCTGGTCGCACGTTCCGATGTCGCGTCGCTGGATCAGGCCGTCCGGCTGTACCGGGACGATTTCCTCGCCGGCTTTACGCTGCGCGACTGCGCCGAGTTCGAAGAGTGGCAGGCAGCGGAGGCGGCGCGGCTGCGCCAGCTGCTGGCACGCGCGCTGCAGCGGCTCGTGACCAGCTGTACCGAGGCAGGGGCGCTGGACACCGCGCTTGATCATGCGCGCCGCTGGCTGGCACTCGACGAGCTGCATGAGCCAGCCCACCAGGCCGTCATCCGGCTGCTCGGCTGGACTGGGCAGCGCTCGGCTGCGTTGCGGCAGTACCGCACCGTGGTGCGAGTGCTCGACCGCGAGCTCGCGGTCCGCCCGCTGCCTGCGACCACGCAGCTATACGAGCAGATCAGGACCGATCAGCTCGGGCTGCCGCCGGCCGCTGGCTCGGCATCCGAGCCGGAGGCCGAGGAGCAGGCCGGGGTCGCCGGGGAGCCGTGGCCGCTCGTGGGGCGGGAGGGCGAGCTCGCCACGCTGACCGCGACCATGCGATCGGCGGGAACGACCGGCCGGGTGGCGGCGGTCGTCGGCGAGGCTGGCAGCGGCAAGACCAGCCTGGTTCGGGAGGTGACGTTGGCCGCGGCGAATGCAGGCAGCGGTGTCATCGCCGGACGATGTCACGAGGGCGAGGAGGCGTTGCCGTTCGTGCTCGCGGCCGACCTGCTGCGCGGCTGCCTGTCGGTGCGGCCCGACCTGCCCGAGGTGCTCTCCGCAGACACCGCTGCCCTGGTGGGCAGGCTGGTGCCCAGGCTGGCGACCGCGCACCCGGAGGTCGCCCGGCCGCCGCTGGACAGCCCGGTCGCGGTGACCCGGATGTATGCGGCGATCGCCGAGGCGCTGGCTGCCGCGCTCGGTCCGGGGCGGCCCGACGTCCCGGAGCACGCAGCCCGGTCGGCCCGGCGTGAGCCGCCAGCCAGGGGCGTCGTGCTGGTCGAGGACGCGCACTGGGCGGACGGGTCCTCCCTGGACCTGCTCGGCTACCTGGTTCGCCGGGTGACCGAGCTGCCTGCGCTGCTGGTCCTCACCTGGCGGCCCGAGCACGCGAGCAGGCTGCGCGGCCTCCGGGCTGCCGTGGCCGAGCAGACCGAAGCAAGCCGGGGCACACTGATTGAGCTGGCGCCGCTGGACGCTCGTCGGCTGGCGACGCTGCTCCGCGCCGTCGGCAGGCCAGATGTAGATGCCGACCGGCTACTGGGTGAGACCCGCGGCTTGCCGCTGCTGGTGCGTGCCTACGTACGGGAGGCGCGGCCCCATTCAGCCCAGCAGCCAGGCACTAGCGAGTCGGCAGGTGAGCAGCCGAGCGGGGAGTGGTGGCCGCCCGGATCCGTCCGCGAGTTGCTGAGGGACCGGCTGCAGGCGGTGAGCGAGCGCACGATGCAGGTGCTGACGGCCACTGCCGTCATGGGCGGGGGCGGGTGCGATGCCGAGCTGCTCCGGTCGGTGAGCGGACGCGGCGACGAGGAGGTCGTCGAGGCGATCGACGACGCGGTCGCGCGGTTGCTGCTGGCCGAGGCGGCCCCGGCCGGGGGCGGGACCGCGCCGTCGTACCAATTCCCGTACCAGGCGCTGCGGCGGACGGTTTACGACCTGGCGACGCTGGCCCGGCGGCGCCTGCTGCACAGCCGGGCCGCCGATGCGCTGGCCCGGCGGCACGAGCGGGACCCGATGTCGGCCGCCACTGCTGTCATCGCCGACCATCTGCAACGAGCGGGCCGCGACAGCGAGGCCGCGGGCTGGTGGTGGCTGGCCGCGACCAGAGCCCGTGAGCTGTACGCACACGCCGACGCGTGCGCCCACCTGGCCAGGGCGCTGGCGCTCGGCTACCCCGAGGTTCCTGGCCGGATCGCGCTGGGCGAGGTGCTGATCGCGCTTGGCCGCTACACCGAGGCACTCGCCGAGTTCGAGACGGCCGCGGCCCTCGTCGCCGAGCGAGACCGGGCCCTGCTCGCGCTCATCGAGCACAAGCTCGCCGAGATTCAGCATCGGCTGGGCAACTGGGACCTCGCGGCCGCGCACCTGTCCGCAGTGCAGGACCTGCTCCCGAGCGACGAGCCGGGGTTGCGCGCCCGCGCCTACGCAGACCAGGCCCTAGTTGCCTTCCGGGCCGGGGACGGGGCGACAGCTGCGACGCTCGGCAGCGCCGCCCTGCGCGCAGCCACCGAGGCGGCCGACGGCGGGGCTGGTGCGCAGGCGCTCAACGTCCTCGGCATGGTGTCCGCCAGCGAGGGCCTGGCCGCCGACGCCGAGCGCTATCTGCGCGACAGCCTGACGTCGGCCCGCGAGCTCGGCGAGTCCGGAACGGTCGTCGCCGCCCTCAACAACCTCGGTCGGCTGCTCGCGGAGGCAGGCCGGGTGGACGAGGCGCTGGCGGCTGCCGAGGAAGCGCTGGCGGCCGGCGGCCACCTCGGAGATCAGCACCGGCTCGCCGCGTTGCACACCAACCTGGCCGATCTGCTGCACGCGGCCGGGCGGCAGGATGAGGCGCTGACGCACCTGAAGGAGGCCGCCCGGCGGTTCGCCGCCGTGGACGCGGGTGCCGGGCCCCGGCCCGAGATCTGGACCCTCGTCGAGTGGTGAGAGGCGATCCTATGGCGGCGGCCCAGGGGTCGCCTGCGACCCGGTCGTTCGGTGCGGTGGGGTAACATGACAGCCATGTCACGGTGGTATTGGCGCTTTACGCTGGCTCTGAGTGGGGCTGGCGAGCGGCCGATGCGCTGATCCACCACTCAGAGCCAGGAGGACAGAGACCGTCGTCTCTGTCCTTTCGCGTGTAATGGGACCTGGCTCCCCGGTGAGGGCGTCGGGGGAGCCGGGAAGGAACGCAGGATGCCACACACCAGCGATACGCGCGTCCAGGCCTACGATCCGTTGCTTGCGCCCGCTGCCCTGCTGGACGAGCTGCCGCTGGATGACGGCCTGGCCAAGGCGGTCGAGCAGGCCCGAGTGGATATCTGCTCGGTGCTGGACCGGGCGGACGACCGGCTCCTGGTGGTGGTCGGCCCGTGTTCGGTGCACGATCCGAAGGCCGCGCTTGACTACGGCGGGCGGCTCCGTGACCTGGCCCGGTCGCTGACCACTGACCTGCTCATCGTTATGCGGGTCTACTTCGAGAAGCCGCGCACCGTCACTGGGTGGAAGGGCCTGATCAACGACCCAGGGCTCGACGGCACGCACGATGTGCACCGAGGCCTGCGTACCGCCCGGCGGCTGCTGCTTGACACCCTCGACCTCGGCCTGCCGGTCGGCTGCGAGTGGCTTGACCCCGTTACTCCCCAATACATTGCCGACACCGTGGCGTGGGGTGCGATCGGCGCTCGCACGACGGAAAGCCAAGTGCACCGTCAGCTGGCATCGGGCCTGTCCATGCCCGTCGGGTTCAAGAACGGGACAGACGGTGACGTGCAGGTCGCCATCGACGCGTGCCGCGCGGCAGCTACCAGGCACCGCTTCTTCGGCGTCACGCCGTTCGGGGCCGCTGCCGTGGTCACCACCGCGGGCAATCCGGACTGCCACGTCGTGCTGCGCGGCGGCCGCTCCGGGCCGAACTACCAGGCAGCCGACGTGCGCGCCGCGCTGGCGGCCCTGACCGAGTCGGGGCTGCCTGCCCGGCTCATGGTCGACGCCAGCCACGGCAACAGTGGTAAAGATCACCGCAGGCAGCCGGTCGTGGTTCAGGCGCTGGCCGACCAGGTAGCGGCGGGGGATCAGGGCGTCGTCGGGGTCATGCTCGAGAGCTTCCTGGCGGCGGGGCGGCAAGAGCTAACCGACCCGGCCACGCTGGTGTTCGGCCAGAGCATCACCGACGCCTGCATGGACATCGATACGACGGCCGACGTGCTGGCGACGCTCGCCGGCGCGGTCAGGAAGCGGCGCGCCGTCAGCCGCGCCGCTGCCGAGTAGCCCGTCGCGCCGCTGCCGAGTAGCCCGTCGCGCCGATAGTCGGTGCCCCCCGCGGGCCCGTTGGCACCGGCGGCCCAGCCCAACAGCCCATTGTGTCGTCGGACGCCACGCCTTACGCTGCCAGCCGGGGCCGGCGCATCAGGACGCGGGCAGGGAGCCGGGCCGTGCGCGGCCAGAAGGACGGGCGGCGATGGCCAATGTCGACGGGAAATGCGACGAGCGCTTTGCTGCGGTACGGCACGAGTTCGAGGAGTGCGTGGACAGCGGCGACGAGCTGGGCGCCTCGATCGTGGTCGACGTCGACGGCGAGCTGGCCGTTGACATCTGGGGCGGTCATCGGGACGAGGCTCGCACGCAGCAGTGGCAGCGGGACACCATCACCAACGTCTGGTCGTCGACCAAGACCGTGACGAGCCTCGCCGCGCTGATGCTGGTCGACCGCGGTGAGCTGGACGTCGACGCGCCCGTTACGCGATACTGGCCGGAATTCGGTGCCGCTGGCAAGCAGGACGTGCTGGTCCGGCACCTCATGTCACACACCTCGGGAGTTGCTGGCCTCGACCAGCCGGCGCTCGGTGCGGACCTGTACGACTGGGACAAGTCCACCGCTAGGTACGCGGCCCAGACTCCGTGGTGGTCGCCAGGCAGCGCCTCTGGCTACCACGCGCTCAACTTCGGCCACCTCATGGGGGAGGTACTGCGGCGCGTCACCGGCACGACGCTCAAGCAGTTTGTGGCGGACGAGATCGCCGGCCCGCTCCGTGCGGACTTCCAGATCGGCGCCGCGGAGCAGGACTGGGATCGCATCGCCGATGTGGTGCCGCCGCCACCGCTGCCGATCGACTTCGCCGCGCTCGGGCCCGACAGCATCACCGTGAAGACACTCACCGGCCCGTTCATCGAGGCGACCGAGGCGAACACACCGGCCTGGCGGCGCGCCGACATCGGCGCGGCCAACGGCCACGGCAACGCGCGCTCGGTCGCGCGCGTCCTCTCGGTGATCTCGCGCGGTGGCGAGGTGGACGGCGTGCGCCTGCTCCGTCCGGAGACCATCGAGCTGATCTTCCGGGAACAGGCCAGTGGCATTGACCTCGTGCTGGGAGTTCCGCTCAGGTTCGGCATCGGGTACGGGCTCCCGGAGCTCGCCACGATTCCGTACATCCCAGCCGAGAAGATCTGCTTCTGGGGTGGCTGGGGTGGCTCTGTGATCATCATGGACGTCGGCCGCCGGATGACGATCTCATACATGATGAACAAGATGGGCCCTGGCCTCATCGGCTCGGATCGAGCGGAGCGCTACGTCCGGGCGATCTATGGCGTCGTCGCTGCCTAGGCGCGGCCTGCCTGGCCGCCCAGGCCCCCGACAACGCGGCTAGTGCCGAGCGTTCACCGGGCTCTCGGTAACCGCCCGCGCGCGGCGGGCCCGGCTCATGGCGTCGGCAGCCGGTAAACCCGGCGGGCGTTGTCGGACCCGATCAGCTGGGCCACCCGGGTGGCGTCCGTCTTGCGCCACGCCCCGTCCGCTACGAACGCGGCGGTGACGGCGGCGATATCCCGCCGAAACGCCGCCGCGCCCAGATAGTGCAGCTCCGGCAGGCCGAATGCGTCGGAGGAGTAGAGCATCTTGTGGAACGGGGTCAGCTCAAGCGCCTCGGCCAGAATGGCCGCCGACCGAGCGCCGACGTGGTTGAGCGCCTCGCCGACGTCGAGGTAGGCATGCGGGAACAGGTTCACCATCGCGCCGGCCTGTCGGTGATAGGGATAGCAGTGCAGCAACATCACCGCGGCGCCGGTGTGCTGGCTCGCGGCGAGGAAGTCCTGGAGGAGGGCTGGGTCTGCGGCGTGCAGGCGCGAGTCCGCGTCGCCGTAGCCGGTGTGCAGTTGCAGCGGCAAGCCGGTATCAAGGGCAGCCCAGATGCCGTGGCCGATCAGTACCGGATCGTCGAGCCGGACAGGTGCGCCCGCGTCGATGGCGCGCAGCCACCGGTCCGCCGCGGCGATGACGTCAGCTGGCCGTGGCCGGGTCGGCTCGAAGTCAAGCCCGCAGCGGTACGCGGCGATCGACTTGAACCCGGCCGCAGTCTGCGCTTCGTGCTGGATCGCCGCCGCGAGGTCGGCGCCGAGGCGCGCGGCAGGCGGACCGGAGTGGGCTACCCGCTCCGCGACCGACTCCAGCCGCGCGACCTGACGGGCCGGGCTGCCGCTGATCGCCGCCAGCTCGCCGGGCGTCGTTACGTCATCGCTCTGGTATCCGGTGTCCACCAGCCAGGTGGCGACTCCGGCGCCGGACAGCAGCAGCCGCGCTGCCTCGGCCGCGCCGATCTGTTGGCGGCGGCGCACGTAGTCGTCCGCGGGCGCGTGGGGGTCGAGGCCCAGCACAGGAGCGCACCAGCGCCGGACGGCGAAGCCGAGCTGCGAGTCGAAGGCCGTCGTCCCGGCGGGCGGCGGCGCCGACGACTCGGTGAGCAGCGCCTCGATTGCTTCCCGATCGAGGTCGGCGCGCAGCACGCCGTGTACGTGGTGATCGACGAGGACGAGACTCGCGTCTGTCACGTCAGATCAGCCACCGTGCGTCGGCGATGACCTGCTCGTCGTGCTGTCCAGCCGCGAGCGTGATGGCGGCGCGGCGGGCCGCGGTGTACGAGCCGAGCAATTCCGCCCCGAGAGCATCCCGTAGCTCCTCGCTTCGCTCCAGCGCCTCGACCGTGTCGGCAAGGCTGGCTGGCAGCCGCACCGCTGAGTCGGCCAGTGGGTGACCTGGCGCCGCCGGATCACCGCTGACCTCAGCCGGAAGGCTGGCGGGATGTCCGGCTCCGGCGAGCGCCAGCGCCATGACGGCGCCGGTGACCAGATACGGATTGGCGCTCAGATCGAAGCACTTGATCTCCACGTTGGCGTTGCTTGTGCTAGTGCCAGGCGGGGCGATCAACCGCAGCGCCGCCTCGCGATTCTCCAAGCCCCAGACCTGGTACGCGCCGGCCCACCGCGACGGCTGGAGCCGCAGGTACGACGCAGGCGTGGGCGCGCCGATCGCGAGCAGAGCCGGCAGGCTGGCCAGCAGCGCCGCCAGGATCGACTCGCCCTGCGAGGTAAGGCCATGTCGGCCCGCACCGCCGGCCAGCAGGTTGCCACCGTCTTGCCAGAAGCTCACGTGCAGGTGGCCGCCGTTGCCGACGTTGTCGGTGAGAACGGCCGGGCTGAACGACGCTCGCAGCCCGTGCCGCGCCGACACCGCGGAGATGACGAGCTTCGCCAGCACGCAGGTGTCCGCGGCAGAGACCGGGTCCTCCGCTGCGACCGACACTTCGAACTGGGCGGGGCCGTACTCCGGGTGGATCTGCTCGACCGCCACGCCGGCGGCCGTCAGGCTGTCGACCACGTCCCTGGTGTAATCGGCGGCGGCGACGAACCGGCTGACGCCGTAGCCGGTGCCGCCGAAGGCCGGCACGAAGTCGTCGGCGTCCCGACCCACCATCCACTCGATCTCGAACGCCATCAGCGCGCTCAGCCCGGCCCGCTGCGCGGCGGCGACCTGTCGGCGGGCGAAGGATCGCTGGCAGTTTGGGTAGACCGCGCCGTCCTGAGTGAAGCGGTCGCCAGGCGCCCAGGCCCAGCCTGCCGGGTCGCGCAGGACAACCAGCTGCTCTAGGTCAGGCACCATTCGCAGGTCGCCGTCTGGCCGGTCGAGCGGCGACGCGGGGTCGATGCCGCCATCGCTGGTGAAAGCGTCAATGACTGGCGAGAATCCCACCCCGGTGCGGGCCGCCCTGGCGAGCGCCTCCAGCGGCACGACCTTGATCCGGCCGGCGCCGCTGTGATCGACGAAGGTGATCGCGACGCCGGTGAGCTGGCCCGCGAGTCGCCGCTGCAGGTCATCTGCCTGTTTGCCGTCGGCGGCGCGGTCGGCAACGCTGCGAACCGGGCTGAATAACCGTGGCATGCTCTGTTCCCTTCACCGGCGGACAGAAGACCGCAGGGACGCTCCGCGCGCGGCACCTCCCGCGGGGCTGACAGGCGCTGCCTGGTGCAAACAGTAGACAGACCCGTGGCCGCGCGGAAGTGCTCAGCTCATGACTTCGGTACCGTGGCAGCCCAGCTACCACCCGCTGGTGGGCGTACCGTCAGGCGGACCGTCACGGTGTCGCCGATCTCGAGATCCTCGTCTCGCCGCACCCACGCCTTCAGCGGCACGAGGTAGCGTCCTTCCTTGGGAAAGAGCGAGGTCGCCCACCGCGTGCTCCGGATCTGAGCGGTGACGGGGATCATGCCCCAGCCATAGCTCACCAAGGCGGACGTCGCCTCGAGCTCGGCGCTTTCCGGTTCCGGGACAGTGACGAAGTGCCACGGCGCCGGTCCGCGCCAGAACCAGATCTCACCGGTGAACTTCAGTTCCACCGGGGCAGGATAAGACGCCGCCCACGTGGATTGCACCCGGACGCAAACCGTCCGGATTACCGGCTACGGTTCGGCCATGGATGGAGCGAGTGAGACGTTTGTGACCGAACCACCGGTGGCCGGCAGCGAGGTCGACACGGTGCTCGGCGAGCTGGAGCGGCTGCGCGGATATTTCGCGTGGAAGTGCGGAGGGCTGGATCAGGCCGGGCTGACGGCCAGGCTCGGGCCGTCGACCATGACCCTCGGCGGGCTGCTCAAGCATCTGGCCGCTGTCGAGGACAATCAGTTCTCGGTCAAGCTGTACGGCGCGGATGCGGAGCCGCCGTGGAACACGATCGACTGGGACGCAGACCCGGACTGGGAGTGGCATTCGGCGGCCAGCGACAGCCCAGAGCAGCTCATGTCGCTGTGGCAGGCCGCCGTGGCTCGGTCTCGCGCGCTGGTGGCCGGCGCACTCGCCGACGGTGGCCTCGACCGGCCGGCGGCGTTCACCTGGCCCGACGGCCGTGCGCCGAGCCTGCGGCGGCTGCTGATGGACATGATCGAGGAGTACGGCCGCCACGTGGGCCACGCGGACCTGATCCGAGAGTCGGTCGACGGGCTGGTCGGGGAAGATCCGCGTGACGCGGGCTAGTCCGGCGGCGTGCGAGCCGATCGCGCACGAGCAGCTCACCTGAGTGCCGGTCAGGGCAGCGGGCGGCGCCCTGAGCGCCGGCGCCACCAGCGGGGGCGACCCCCGGCCGGTGCCGCCGCAGAGCCGTTCGCCGGCTGCGCCGACCGCGAGCTGGCGGCTACCAGCGGAAGTGGCCGGGCTGCCCGCCACCGGCTGATCATCGCCTCTTCGTCCACCAGCGGCACGAAGATCGGCGGTCCCACCGGGATCCGCCGCCACTCCCGGATCTGATAATTGAGCTCGCCGACAGCCTGGCGCACCTCCTGCTCGGAGGGCATGCCCGGCACCTCGCTCGCCAGCCGGTCGATGGCTTTGCGGAGCCGCAGCGGCGCCGGCAATAGCGCCTCTGCCGATACGCCCTCTCTGCGCAGGTATCCGCGCAGCCAGGCCTGAGCCGCGTCCTCGTCCCCGTGCTGAGGTATGGGCTTGCCCGCGCCGGGAAGGTTATCGAAAGCGCCGCGCTCCGTCGCCTCGGCGATCTGCTTGTCGATCCACGAGGTGAAGCTCATGTCGGCCGGTTTGCGTTCGGTCATGGCAAAGCTCCCTCGGAACCCAGGGTAGCTACGTGCCGGAATCGCGGCGCCAGGCGGGGTGCGGCGGCTGCGGGTCGCCACGGTCGGTGCCAACGGGGAGGCATTGCGATGAGCAGCGGTTTCTTTGGACCACAAGGTTTTGGGTCCAGCCCGTTCGACGATTTCATCGCCAGAATCTTCGGAGCTTCGGCTGGCCCGCAGAATCCGGGCTACCGGGTCGACATCACCCGGCTGATGAGCGGCCCCGCCCGTGAGCTGATCGGTGCCGCGGCAGCCAGGGCTGCCGAGCGCGGCGTGGACCTGGATACCGAGCAACTGCTGTGGGCCGCGGCCACGGTGGAGCCGACCCGGCACCTGCTGGCGCGCTCGGGCGCCGATCCTGGCGAGCTCGCCCGGGCCGCGGACGAGCAGCAGACCGAACCGACGGGGCGGCCGGGCGGACCGCCGCAGCTGACGCCGGGGGCCAAGCGCGCGCTGCTGGACGCCCATCAGATCTCCCGCACGCTCGGGTCCAGCTACATCGGTCCCGAGCACATCTTGTTCGCGCTCGCGGTCAACCCCGAGTCGGCTGCGGGGCGGATCCTGGGCTCGGCCCGGGTGACGCCCGAGTCGCTGCAGGCGGGGATGACGAGCCAGGGCGTGCCACCAGGCGATGGCCGGTCGGCGACCCCGACGCTGGATGAGTTCGGCCGTGACCTGACGGCCATGGCGCGGGAGGGGCGGATCGACCCGGTCATTGGCAGGGACGGCGAGATCGAGCAGACGATCGAGGTGCTGTCCCGGCGAGGCAAGAACAACCCGGTGCTGATCGGCGAGGCCGGGGTCGGCAAGACGGCGATCGTGGAGGGCATCGCACAGCGGATCGTGAACGACGACGTACCGCAGATCCTGGCGGACAAGCGGGTAGTCCAGCTCGAGCTGTCCGGCGTCGTCGCCGGTACGCGTTACCGGGGCGACTTCGAGGAGCGGATGCGGCGGATTATCGACGAGATCCGCAGCCACGGAGACGAGCTGATCATCTTCATTGATGAGCTGCACACGCTGGTCGGCGCAGGCGGCAGCACCGAGGGCGGCATGGACGCCGGAAACATGGTCAAGCCGGCCCTGGCCAGGGGCGAGCTGCACGTCGTTGGCGCGACCACTCTGGACGAATACCGCAAAAACATCGAGAAGGACGCGGCGCTGGCCCGGCGTTTCCAGCCGATCCTCGTGCCCGAGCCGACGGTAGAGGACACGCTGGCCATCCTTCACGGGCTGCGGGACCGGTATGAGGCGCACCACCAGGTCCGCTACGAGGATGCAGCCCTGAGCGCTGCCGTCGAGCTGTCCGATCGTTACATCACCGACAGATTCCTGCCGGACAAGGCCATCGACCTGATCGACCAGGCGGGCGCTCGGGTCCGGCTGCGGATGAAGACGCCTGGCATGGACCGGCGTGAGCTGGAGCGGCGCGCGGAGGAGCTGCAGCGGGACAAGGACCAGGCCGTCGCCAGCGAGCAGTACGAGCAGGCTTCGCAGCTGCGCGACGAGATCGAGGGCATCCGGCGGCAGATCGGGCAGCTTACCCGCGATCACAAAGCGGTTCCTGAGGTCACGCCCGATGACATTGCCGAGGTCGTGTCGCGAGCCACCGGAATCCCGGTCAGCCAGCTCACTGAGGAGGAAAAGAACCGCCTGCTCGGGCTGGAGGGGCATCTGCACGAGCGGATCATCGGCCAGGACGAGGCCGTAGTGGCCGTCGCCGAGGCGGTTCGCCGCTCCAGGGCGGGCCTCGGCGACCCGAATCGCCCGGTGGGCAGCTTCCTGTTCCTCGGCCCGACCGGCGTGGGAAAGACCGAGCTGGCGCGCGCGCTGACGGAGGCGCTGTTCGGTGCCGACAGCCGGATGATCCGGCTGGACATGAGCGAGTTCCAGGAACGGCACACAGTCAGCCGTCTGGTTGGAGCCCCACCCGGCTACGTCGGATACGAGGAGGCAGGCCAGCTGACCGAGGCGGTCAGGCGGCGACCGTACTCCGTAGTGTTGCTCGACGAGATCGAGAAGGCGCACGCGGACGTATTCAACATCCTGCTGCAGGTCCTCGACGACGGCCGCCTCACCGATGGCCAGGGCAGAACCGTGGATTTCAAGAACACGGTGCTCATCATGACCAGCAACTTGGGCTCTGATCTGGTCGGCCGTCGTGGCACGTCGGTCGGGTTCGGCGGCGATGCGGCGGCCTCGGCGGCCGGTTTGGACAGCGCGCTAGAGGAGCAGCTGATGCGCCGGCTTCGTGAGTCGTTTCGCCCGGAGTTCCTCAACCGAATCGATGAAATCGTCATCTTCCGTGAGCTGGACCAAGTCGAGCTGCGCCAGATCACCGAGCTCCTGCTCGAGGAGACCCGACGCCGGCTGCACGCGCAGAACGTGCACGTCGATTTCGCTCCCGCGGCCGTCGACTGGATCGCCGAGCATGGCTACCAGCCCGAGTTCGGCGCCCGCCCGATGCGGCGCACCATCCAGCGCGAGGTGGACAACCAGCTATCGAAGATGCTGCTCGACGGGAAGGTCCGGCCCGGCCAGAACGTCACGATCGACGTCCGTGACGGCCACCTGAACTTCGAGACGAGCGGCCAGTACGCCCAGGTGTAAACCGGGCCTGCTACCGCGTCTTGGTCACCCGGTCGGTGTCGATGTGGCCCCGGCCGCAGACGTCGATCTGCTTCCAGCGGCCCGGCACGTCGAGAATCTCCAGATGACCGAACAGCAGCGGCAGTGCGGGATCGACGACGAGGTGCTCGCCCTCTGGTTCCAGGCCGAGGCCAGCCCGCAGCATCAGCAGCGGCGCGCCGGTCGACCATGCCTGCGGGCTGCACGCGGTCGGGTATTGCACCGGATACATGGTGGAGCTGCGCGCATAGCCACCGAACGCCTCGGGTAGCCGGCCATCGAACACCTCGGCCGCCGCCATGATGCCTGCGACGAGGCACGCCGCCTCCTCCTTGAACCCATACCGCCGCAGGCCCCAGGCGATGAAGGAGTTGTCGAACGGCCAGACCGTGCCGACGTGGTAACCAATGGGGTTGTACCTGGCCTCGCCCTCAGCGAGCGTCCGAACACCCCAGCCGGAGAAGAGCCTTGGCCCTACCAGGTGCTTGGCGATGGATTTGGCCTTGGACTTCTCGACGATTCCACTCCAGAGCAGGTGACCGATGTTGGAGGTGAGCGAGTCGACCTGTCGGCCATCGGTGTCGAGGGCCGCGGCGAAGTATCCGCCGTCGGCCACCCAGAAGTCGCGGTTGAACCTGCGCTTCAGGTCGGCCGCTTCTTTTTCTAGCCGGTCGGCGAACGCGGGGTCTTTCCACACCTGCCGGGCGAGCCGGGCGCCGCGCATTTTGGCGTCGTAGGCATAGCCCTGCAGCTCGCACGTCGCGCGCGGGAAGCCTGGCAGGTCACCGTTGCGATAAGAAATCGAGTCCCAGGAGTCCTTCCAGCACTGGTTCTCCAGCCCGGTCTGCTGGTTCCGAGTCTGGTAGGACACGTATCCGTTGCCCTGCAGGTCGGCGTATTCATCGATCCAGTTGAGCGCGGCCCGCGCGGAGCGCTCGAGGTCCCGCGCGAGCTTGGTGTCGCCGGTCCAGCGCTCGTACTCATCCAGCAGCACCACGTAGAGCATGGTGGCGTCGGCGTTCCCGTAGTAGGGCGACTGCGGGCGTTCCTCGAACGCGGTCACTTCGCCGTACCGCATCTCGTGCAGGATCCGACCGGGATCCTCGTCCCGGAAGTCATCGATCCTGGTGCCTTGCCGCTCGGCCAGCGCCATCAGCGTGGTCGCGGCCAGCTCGGACGTAAACGGCAGCGCCTGCAGGCTGGTGAAGATGCTGTCCCGGCCGAAGATCGTCATGAACCAGGGCAGCCCGGCCGCAGGCAGCGCGCGGCCTTGCATGGTCAGTGTGGAGAACCGGAGCGCCGCGAGGTCGGTCATGCACCGGCGGTAGATGCGCTGCACGGCCTTCCAGTCGCACTCGATGGTGGGCGCACGCTCCAGCCACTTAGCCAGCCCGCGGGCCATGTCGCGGCGTACCGCGTGGGTGCTGTGCGCCTTGATTCCGATCGGCGCACCCGGCAATTCGTGCGGAGCGCTGGCCGTCGCCACGATGTCCAGCCCCGTGCTCCACTCGCCGTGCGGCGGCACCGTGACGCGGAAGGACATCCCTTTCTCGTCCACCGCAGCCGGCGCGGTGGCGGAGATCCAGGTCTCGCGCTCGTAAGTCTCCCTCCGGTACCCGAGCACCAGGCTGTTGCCCGCCACCCGGGCCTGGTAACTGCCCTTCTTGGCGAGGGCGTCCTTGACCTCGAACAGGTCGGCGAAGTCGCTCGCGGCCTCCATGCGGATGTCGAGCTCGACCGGCTGGTCCTGGTGGTTGAGCACCCGAAGGTCCTCGTGGAAGCCGTCCGCGACCTCGCGCTCGCGGATGACCGAGAGCGTGGCGTCGATATAGACCGTCCCGCTGGCCGGCACCAGAAAGAAGCGGGCCTGGAAGTACTGCAGGTCGTCGGTCGACAGGGCCGTCAGCCGCTGTCCGTTGATCGTCAGCACCCACCGGGACAGGAACCGCGTGTCGAAGGAGAACAGCCCGGTGGGGTCGGTGCTGGACGCCTCGATGTCGCCGCGCTCGTCGCTGACGACGAAGGTGTTGCCCTCGAGGATCTGAACTAGCTGGTCGCTCACGACGCCCTCCGCGGTTTCTGCTCGTGCCAGGACATGACCGTTTGCGAGCTGATCGGCGCCGCTCGGCCAGTGGATCCAGGCGGGCCCGGCAGGCAGCGCTGGAACATCACCAGTGCCGCCATGCTGCCCTCGCAGTTGAGCACGCCGCGCAGCACGGCCGCGGTGGCATTCATCTGACCTGCCACGATGGCTTCCAACTGCGGCCGCTCCACCGTTACGACGGCGTCGGCGTGATCGTTCTTCTGCGCCACCGTGACGTCGCCGTCGTGGACGGTGAGATACCAGTGCTCCATGCTCGCGCCGTCTTTGCTCGCGCCGTCTTTGACGTCGAACCGCAGCGTCGCGGACTGCGACTCGAGCGTGGCGAGGTGGCCTGGCTGGGCTAGGTCTACGAAGAACTGGCTGATGGGGTCCGTCGCGGTCGGCGCGGACTGAGTTTTAGTGGCTGGCACGCCCCGTTCTTGTTCATCTTGGCGGGCCGGTAACCGTACTGCGGCGAAGGTTTGGTCGGCCGTCGCCGAGTTCGAGTCCGTTCCGTGATAGAGCGATTACGAACGCCGCGCGGGGCGGGAGTGATCCCAGTCGGCCAGCAGCGTCCTGATCCCGGTCACCAGGGCGATGGGCTGGTCGAGCATGACGTGATGCCCGGCCGCTGGGATCTCGATGACGGGCGCGAGCTGCCCGAGGCTGTCATACATGAGCTCGGTCGTCTGTGGCGGCACGATGCCGTGCTCGGCGTGGAACAGGGCGACCCGGCAGTCGAGCTGGCGCAGCAGCGTGGGCGTGCCCTGGGTACGGCCGAACACGGCGGGGTCGAACTTCCAGCTCCAGCCGCCCTCGACCGGCCGGATCGACGTCGCGGCCACGTGTTCGCGCACGTACGGCAGGGTTGGCTGGTCCGGCATCGGACGGAACCGCGACATCGCCGCCTCGCGCGTCGGGTAGACGCGCAACGGCCCGAACGCGCGTCCTTGCCGGGCAGCCTGGTCTTCCGGGGTGAACTCGCGCACCGGTGAGTCAATCACCACGATGCCTTCGAGTTGGGTGCCGAAGATGCCCGCTGCGCGCAGGGCCACGAAACCGCCCATGCTGTGGCCGGCGATTACCGGCGGTCCGGTGATCCCGGCGGCCGCCGCCGCTGCGACGACCTCACGAGCCCAGCCGTCCAGGCTGTAGCCGTCCCGGCGGCCGCTATCGCCGTGACCCGACAGGTCCACCGCGACGACCCGGTGATCGGCGGCGAGCAGCGGCGCGATGTGATCCCACCAGCGAGCGTGCGCGGCACCGCCGTGGACGAGGACCAGTCCGCTGGAGGAGTTGTCACCGAAGGCTCGGTACGCAACCTCAGTCCCGTCGACGCTGACGGCGCCGAGCTCGACGGGAGCCGCCAGCGCCGCCGCGAACCAGCCCGGCGGCTGTGCTGTCTCGGCTGCCTGCGGCGGCTGTGCTGCCCTAGGCTCCGGCTGCGCTGCTGACTGACCCGCGAGCGTCGGCTGGGTCACTGGTCCGCCTCGCTCCAGGCGCGCTCCAGCACATCGGTGATGGTCTTCGCTGGCTGCGCCCCGGAGATGCCGTAACGGCGGTCGATGACGAACAACGGCACACCCGTTGCGCCGAGCGACCGCGCCATTGCCTCGTCGGTCTCGACATGGTCGCTGTAGCGGTCGGTGGCGAGCACGTCTGTCACCTCATCAGGATCCAGCCCGGCCTCGACCGCGAGCCGGGTCAGCGCGTCGTGGTCGAAGATCGAATCCTGCTCAGTGAAGTAGGCCCGCTGCAGCCGCTCCATCAGATCGCCCTGCCGGTCGCTGGCCTTGGCTAGGTGCAGCAGCCGGTGCGCGTCCTTGGTGTTCCCGCTGCGCAGCTTGTCCATCCGGAATGTCAGCCCGTCGGCGGTAGCGCGCTCTTCCATCTGCCGCTGAGCCTGCCGCGCCCGGTCCGGCGTCATGCCGTACTTCTGCTCGAGCACCTTCACAGTGGGCGTGGTCACGCCGCGTGGTGCTGACGGGTCGAGCTCGAACGACCGGTACACCACCTGCACTTTGTCGCTGTGGTCGAAGCTGTCCAGCGCCTGCTCAAAATGCCGTTTGCCCAGGTAACACCACGGGCAGACCACATCAGCCCAGATCTCAACTTCCATGGTGACAGTCAACACCGCACCTGCCCGCACCCTTCCCAACGGGCAACTTCATAGGGGAACGAGGTCGAGGCGCCTCCTGCCGCTGGCCCGGCCGCGGTGGTCTTAGCTCGAGCGACAAGAACGTGCTGTACGGGCTCGGCTGGTAGTCGCCGAACGGCCCACACTCGGTGAAGCCAGCGCTGGTGTACAGGGCCCGCGCCGGGCTGAACCCCGCCATCGAACCGGTCTCGAGACTGATCCGCTGGTAGCCGCGCTGTCGGGCCACGTCGATCAGGTGCCGCAGCATCGCCCGGCCGATACCGCTACGGCGGACCGCCTCGGCGGTGTGCATGGACTTCAGCTCGCAGTGCCGCTCGTCCAGGTGCCGCAGCGCGCCGATGGCGAGCAACTCGCCATCACGCCGGCAACTGAACAGCGTGACGTCCGGGTTTCGCAGGCCCGTGGCGTCGAGGGCGAAAACGTTCTCGGGCGGGCTCAGCGAGGCGGCGAAGACCTGATGCCGCGCCACGAGGTCGCGCACGTCGGGTGCGGTCGGATCGTCGACCGAGATGGCGCCGGGAGACATCGGCCCAGGCTACCTGGCGCTGCGATTTGCCCAGTTAGACCGGGTGGAGCCGCGACCAAGTACCCGGTCGAGCGCGGCGCCAACCGATCCCTCTTCTGCCATCATGCGCCGGAGCACGAAGACCATGGTGGGGATGGCCCAGAAGTCGCCGCAGATCCACAAGATCCCCGCTCCGATTTGCTGATCAGCGAAGGCGGGCAGAGTAACGCCGGGCACATGGTTATACACCGAGTACCACGACGTGCTGGTCAGGAACCCCATGGCCATCGCCAGGACCCACATAACGACGTTCGTCACGACGAGCGCGGCCGCCTGGGAGGCCGGCCTCATGTTGATCCGGAACGGCGGCGAGGGCAGGAACTGCAGCCAGAACAGGATGCCGACGACGATGAAGCTGCTGTGCATGAGGCAGACCTGCACAACCTGGTTCCGGTCGGCTAGGTCGTATGGACCTGGCAGGTGCCAGAAGATCATCGCTACGCTGAATAGCGCGACGCTGACCCATGGGCGCAGCAGAAACGCGCCGACGGCCCGCGTCGACTTGGTCCAGCCGGCGGTCGGCACCGCACCGCGATGCGTCTTGCCCGCCCGGCGCGGCAGTCCCTCGGCCAGCGGCCGCCAGGGCGCTCCGGTCACGATGAGCGTCGGGGCGGCGAACATCAACAGCAGGTGCTGAATCATGTGCACGAAGAAGTAGTCGTAGGCCCAGTACTCGATGGGGGACTCGACCGCGATCAGCAGCACAAGCAGGCCGGCGTAAAACCGGAGGGACTGGAGTCGGCGTTGCCTGGTCTGCGCCCGCTCGGACCGGGCTGCAAGCCGGGCCAGGCCGATCTCATGCCAGACCACGAGCACGATCGCGATGATCATGAACGGGTCGAAGGACCAGTGGTCGAGGATGTAGCTCATGGCTCCGCTCAGCCTGACGATCCGTAGGGGATGGCAACTCGCACCGTCTGCTGCAGCGTCCACTGGTCAGAGCCCAGCTGCCAGATGGTGAGCGTGCCGCGGTCGACGACGAGGGCCTGCGGGACACCAGCGGCAGTCGCTGCCAGCGTTGCCAGCTGGCCGCTGCCAGACCCCGCGGGCAGCTGCGGCAGCGCGTGCCACTGGCTCCCCTGCCAGCCGATGGTGTACGCCTCGCTCGTGCTGGCATGCCCCGTGGGCGGGGCGAGCACGAGACCGGTCGACCCGTCGCCGAGGAACGATACCGACGGCGTCGCGCCGGCTGTCAGGGTGGCGCCGTGCAGCGCTGGCGACAGCGCCCAGCGTGCGCCGCCATCCGCCGACCACGCGTCGATCACCGCGGCACTCTGCCCGCTACCGACGGCAAGTACGGCGGTCGTGTCCTCGCCTGTTATGGCGAGCCCGATCACGTCGGCTCCAGCGCGGGCTGCGGTGCCGGAGAGCACCGGAGCAACCGTGTGCCAGGCTCCGGACGTCAGCGCGAAGATCCCGACCGCGCCTGGCTTGCTGCAGTCACCAGCGACCATAGGCGTCCCGGCCGAGGTCCACGCGACCGCGGTGAGCGCGGTCAGCCCGCAGGCCTTTCCGGCTGACGAGCTGGCGAGCGCCCGGAGCGTGGTCAGCCGGGTCCAGGCCGAGCCGCCCCCGGTTCCTTCGTCGACGTCGCCCGTGTCGGTGAGCGCGAGCAGCCGGCTGGCGGTGTTGCCGGCCAGGGCCCCTGGCACATTGGCCAGGCCCGGGCTGAGCGGCGGCTGCTGCGCCCACTCCGCGCCGGCGTCAGCGCTGGCGGCGAGCGGCGAGAACGTCAGGTCCTGGCTCGGCCGGAATCCGGTGACAAGGGTGCCAGACCCGCTCTGCGTCATGACCAGGCCGCCGTTGCTTGCCACTCCCGCGGGGGTAACCAGCTTCCACTGGGTGCTGCCGGCCGGTCGCGCGAACAGCTCCCAGAAGTCGTTGAAGGTCGCGGCCGCACCGCCCATCCGGACGACGACCCAGCCGGTGCCGTCGGCTCCGGCCAGCGACGTCGCGAGCGCGGGCGCGGACAGGCTCACCCCGCCGCTCGTGCCCGTCCGCGCGGCCGGACGTGAGCTGCCGCACGCGGCCAGCGCTAGCGCGCCCGCCAGCACTACGGCGAGCATCTGCGCGGCGCGCCGGGTCCGATCGGCCGTGGTCGTCATGCTTGCCTCAGTACCTGCTGCGCGTCGCTGGCGAGCTCGGCCGCGAACGACGCCTGCGTGCTTGACGTTCCAGGTCCCGGGTCAAAGTCCAGCTCGGATCTGGTGTGGCCGGCCCGGTCGATGACGTACGCCACGTCGCTGTGCGCGATCATCCCGCCTGCTGCCAGGATCTGGGCGGCCACGCCGTAGTTCTTCCAAGCCTGCTGAAGCTCGGTCAGCGAGCCGGTCAGGAATAGCCAGTTGGACACTCCCGCGAGGCCCTCCTGGCTGTCGAACGCCCTGGTATAGGCCACCGAGCGATACAGCGGGTTGGCGACGATGGCCACCAGCTGGATCCGGCTGGCGCTGGCACCGAGTAGCTGATCAGCGTCGCGGAACTCCTGGGCAATCAGCGGACAGTCTGACGTGCACACCGGGTCCAGGAAGGTGAGCAGGACGACCCTGCCGCGCAGGCTCGCGAGACTTACCTGGTTGCCGTGCTGGTCGGTCAGGGAGAAAGCCGGGGCGGCAAAGTTCAGCGGCGCGGCGCTGCCATCGATGGCCTGGGCAAGGATCGGTGACGCCGTGGAGTCGGTCTGCGCCAGCGCCATCGGGCCGGCGCCGACGGCGACGATCACGGCGGCCCAGAGCGTGAGCAGCGCCCGTAGTCCGAGGCCGGAGAAGCGCCGGGTCAGCCGGATGGGCAGCGGCAATTGCTGTCCGGATCGGCGCGCCGTGGCCGGTGCGGGTTCCCCCTCCGGTCCGGGCGCGGCGGCTACGGACGCGGCAGTTGCCAGTTCGGGGGCCGCGGACCCGGCGGCTGCTGGCTCGGCAGCTGCTGGCTCGGCGGGCGCCGGGTCAGGCACGGCGGCCGCTGCGGGCGCGAGCACGGGGGTCAGCGCTAGATAGCCAGCGACAGCAAGCAGCGCGACCGGGATCATGCTGTTCGGATCGGTGCCGAGGCCGCCGAAGAAGCCAAAGTCCTCGATGAAGATCCAGTCCGCCAGGCAGACGGCGAGCAGCAGGACGACCGCCGGCCGGAGCAGCCCGACCCGGATCGCCGTCAGCCGCGCACTCGGAGCGAAGGCGCCGGCCAGGAAGGCGGCGCCCGTCAGCGCGAGCACCAGGACGGCGATCAGGTTGACGGCGAACCCGTCGCTGCTGGCGATCGAGGCGAAGCCGCGCACCAGCGCCGACAGCGCGTGCGGCTGCGGCGTGCCGGCCATTCCGGACACCATGCTGGCGAGCGGTCCCAGCTGACCGCGCAGGGTGCCCTGCCAGAAACCGCGGCCTGGCCACGCTTGCAGGACGGCCATGCCCGCGAGGAACAGCCCGAGCCCAGCCAGCGCTTGGCGACCGAGCAGCGTCGATCGCCACCGCACCTCGGGCAGCGCGATGAGCAGCCCGGCAGCGCAGTAGTAGAGCGCCGCCCCCGGAGCACCGAACAGGAATGTCAGGCCGGGAGCGAAGATGCCGCCGAAGGCCTCGCCGAAGACCCAGACAACCAAACCCCAGCCGACACTGGTCACGCCTGCGAGTCGCGAGGCCCAGCCAGACGGAGCTGCGATCAGCCACGCCCCGATGCCCACCTGGATCCAGACCGCGGCGGCGCCGGCCTGCACCGGGTGATAAGACCAGGCGGTCGCCCCCCAGTTGACCACGTGCTGCACCCAGGTCGGCGAGGTAGTCGCGCCTGGCGCGATTACCTGTGACGGCAGTCCGGCGGCCATGGCCGGTTGCGCCTGCAGCAGCCCGTCGAAGACCCACAGGAGGCCGAATCCGACTCGCAGCAGGCGGCGGGCGGTGGGCTCGGGCGCGGAGCCGTGCGGGCTCAGCCGAGCCCACCGGGTGCCACCAGCGGGCACAAACTCACGGGCGGCGACCCAGGCCAGGCCCAGCAGCGCCAGCACGGCGGCGATGATCAGGCCCTGATGCAGCAGTGCGGCCTTGAACGCCGCGACGATAAGCGGGTTGGTGTCGGACAGTCCCGACTTCATGCCTGGCATCTACACCGCCTCGGTCAGCCGGCCAGCTTGGGTGGCGCCGCGTGCATGCCTAGTGACTTGATCGCCTTATTGATGGGGGCGTCGATCTTGGCGCGCTCTGCGTTCAGCTTGGCGAGGTCACGGGTGAGCTGCGCTTGTGCGCGGCTCTTCGCCGCGGCGGTGTGAGCCGCCAGCACGTCGGCCACGTCCGTCTGCACGTTGACGGCGTCCGGCGCGGCCCAGGTCACCATGTCGGTCACGGCCGCTTCTAGCCCGAAGCTGTCCAGCGACTGCTCCACCTGGTAGGACTCCAGATCAGCGATCTGCTCGCTGTTGGCCGGCTCGCAGTTCGCCGCGCCTTGCTGGGCGACGCTGATCCCATCGCTCACATCGGTGCTGGTGTCCTGTCCCGACTCGACCAGCCGGAGCGCGGTGAGCGACTCGCCCACGCCGCCCGCGCAGGACTCGATGTCGGCCGTCACGTACTGCAGGAAACCGCGCATGTCCGAGGCTTGCTCGGCCTGCGAGGGCTTGTGCGTCAGCGTGAGCGCGACAGTGATCGCCACCACCAGCGCGACAGCGAGCAGCACCCAGCGCGGAGTCCGGCGCACCGGCCATCCGCTCGGCAGGGCCCGACTGCGGGGTGATTGCTGGGTTACTGACACCGCGCCACCGCTCAGCCTCGATCCTGCGTCGTCCGACGACTCATGAGGGCTACGTCCTTGGCGAGCACGCGCGCGGTCACCGGTCCCAGCACGTGGGCGACGATCCGGTGCTGGTCGTTCAGGAAGAACGTCTGCGGCAGCGCGTACACGCCATAGGACGTTGTGATGCGGGCCGGGAAGGGATCGGACCCAACCGGGTAACGGACCCCGGCCTTCTGCAGGAAGCGGACCGCCGCGGCGAGCTCATCGTTGGAATCGATGCCGATCACCACGACGCGTCCGTGCTGGCTCGAGTAGTAGCGGGCAAGCAGCGGTGTCTCCCGCTGGCAGGGTGCGCACCAGGAGGCGAAGAAGTTGACGACGACTGGCCGTCCTGCGTAACTGGCCAGCGAGACGGTCTGGCCGGGCTGCCCGACGGCCTGCAGGGCGAAGGTCTTCGCCAGCGGCGGCGGGCCGGCCGGCTTGGTCGGCCCGGAAGCCGACGCAAGCACGAGCCCGATGGCTACGGCGATTGCGGCGATCGAGCAGCCGACGCCGATCTTCACGCGTCGGCTCACGGTGCGAAGCTGGAGTAGCCGAGCCGCCCAGGACGTGCCTGCTCGGCCGGAGCTCGCGTCCGGCTGGTTGTCGTGCTGCTGCGTGATCATCGGCCGCTAGGGTACTCGTCGGGCTTACCGGCCGTCGTCGTTACCACCGGGCTGACTGAGGACTGAGCCGCTGCCGCGGAGCCCGCGGCCTGCCAGGGCATGGCCGGCGGCGGCACCGATGGCGGCGGCACCGATGGCGGCGGTACCGGCGTGGCGAGCGCGGCCCCGGAGCGCTCCGGCAGCTGCAGCGGGCGCACCTGCAAGATTAGCTCGAACTTGCTGCCCAGCCCTGGCACACTCGTTGCCCTCACGTCACCGCCGTGGCCCTGGGCCACCGCTCGCACCAGGGACAGGCCGAGGCCGGTCCCTCTGCGCCCGGCGACCGGCTGCGAGCCGGTCGCGAACCGCTCGAAGATGTTCGTGAGCTCGTCCGGCGCGATGCCGGCCCCGGTGTCTTGCACGATGAGGCTGGCTCGCTGCGATCCATCGGCGTGTGCGGCGACCGACAGCCTGATGAGGTCGGCGGGCCTGGTGTGCTGCACCGCGTTTTCTAGCAGCGCATCGATGGCGAGTGCGAGGCGCTCGGGGTCGGCGAGCGCGCTGACCGGGTCCAGCGTCCCGAGCTGCCAGCACCGATCGGCGGTCGGCCGCCACCGCAGCAGCAGGTCGGCGGCGAAATGATCAAGCTCGATCGGCTCCGGGCGCAGGAGATCGGGATTGGCCGACGCCGCGATGAGCAGCAGTCGCTCGCTGAGCGTTCGCAGCCGGTTGAGCTCACCGACGATCACGTGGATGTCGCGCTGGTCCTGCCGGTCGGCCAGATGGCGGGCGAGCAGCTCGGAGTGCCCGAGGGCGATCGTGATCGGGGTCTTCAGCTGGTGCGAGGCGTCCTGGAGGAATCGGCGCTGGGTGGCAAGCAACCGCTCATGCTCCTGATTCACCCGGATCAGCTCTGCGTCGGCAGCGAGGCGCCGGCGGCCGTGCCACATCATCACCCAGAACATGGCCGCCATCAGCGGAACCTCGGTCAGCTCCTCGGCCGCCGCCGTGCCGCGTATCACATCGGCGCCGATGGCGGCGAAGGTGGTCACGCACATGGCGGCGAGTACCCACAGCGTGCGGCCGGTGTTACGGATGCGGAAGCTGTAGAGCAGCGCGAACGCGATCCAGATGAGGTGAAACGGAACCGACTCCCAGCGCTGGAAGGCGACGATCCCGCCGAGCCCGAGAATCCACAGCGCCACCCAGGCCAGGTCGATCCAGCCACTCCAGGACCGGACCTGCGTGACGTCCAGCCGCCAGGTAAGCACGCTCCGCAACCATCGCCGCGCGCCGACGCGCTCGGCCAGCGAGGAGTCAGGAAGCGAGTCGATACCCTGCACCGCGCACCGTCTCGATGAGGTCGAACCCGAGCTTGGACCGCAGCCTTCTGACGCACACGTCGACGACGTTCGAGCCAGGGTCGAACTCGATGCCCCAGACGGACGCCAGCAGCGTGCCCTTGGGCACCGACTCGCCGGTGTGCTCCATCAGCTCGCGCAGCAGCAGCACCTCAAGCCGGGTCAGCGGCACGGGGCCGAAGCCGACGTCGGCCTGCATCCGGCCGAGATCCAGCACCAGCCGCCCGGACCGGATGATGTCGAGTGTCGGGTGCTCGCCGGTCGGCTGCTCCGCGCGCAGCTGAACCCGGACCCTCGCCAGAAGCTCGTCCAGCGAGAACGGCTTGGTCAGGTAGTCCTTGGCGCCGGCGTCGAGCAGGTCCACCTTGGCGGTCACGTCGGACAGGCAGGACAGCACCAGCACGGGCTGGTCGGGCCGCAGGCGCCGAAGCTGGCGGAGAACCTCCCGGCCGTCTGCGGCCGGCATCAAGATGTCGAGGATGACGAGCTGGTAGTCACCGGTGAGGGCGAGCGCCAGCCCTGCCTCGCCGTCAGCGGCGGAGTCGATCCCGTAGCCCGCTGCCTGGAGCGCACGAGTCACCACATCTCTGATCTGTGGCTCGTCGTCGACGACCAGGATGCGGCTGGGCACCGGCCCGGCTAGTACCTGGCTGATGCTCATGATTTGCGGGGGCCCCAATCGATTGCACAAACACGACCCGGACGCCAAGGGTCTACTCCATCCGGGCGGCCCGGTCAAGCTCGATAACCGGATTGAAACCTTAGCGCTACCTGCAGATTTGCTCGGCGGGCAGGCTAGCAGGCCCCGAGAGACACCCGCCTGTCAACTATGACAATTTCGTCATTCAGCGCCGCCGTCCTTGCGGCCAGCGTCACCCCGCCCGGAAGATCTGTTGCGTTAACCGGGGCGTGGCCAGTCTGCCATGCCGGGAACTGGCGATCCTGCCGATGGTGAAGAAGCGAGGTGATGGCCGGTGGCGCTGCCGGCCCGAGTCGTGACGCTAGTCGTGGCGTTTCTCGCCGTGGCAGCCCTTGCGGCCTTCGTAGTAGTGCATTACTTCCTCGGCGGTCCGCCAACGGTGGACTACAGCTCCGGCGTGACCGCGGACACCGGCGCCACGGTCCACGTCGTGCTGCAGGAGGACCCGCAGAATACAGTCAGCACCCACCCGGACTGGGTCTCGTACTTCATTCAGGACCCCAGCACGCATCAGTGGGTGCATACGACGCTCTTCAAGGTGCCCGCGGGCAGCCGGATCGACGTGACGATCTACGGCTATGACGGCTGCACGCCGCTGCGTAACCCGTACTTCGGCAAGGTCACAGGCACCATCGGTGGCGTCGAGTACGTGAACGGCAAGCCGTACACCGAGCTCAACTCGTGGTCGGCCTGTCACGTCGGGCATACGTTCTCGATTCCCGGCATCAATCTGAACGTCCCGATGGCCACACCTGACCTCAGCGCCACCCTGTGCGGCACATCGCCGTGCACCACGGCTAGCCCGCACCGGACAGTGACCTTCAGCTTCAACTCGCCAAAGGCCGCGGGCACCTACTTCTGGCAGTGCCGGGTCCCGTGCGGCGGTGGCTTCCTCGACGGCTTCGGCGGTCCCATGCAGACGATCGGTTTCATGACGGGCAACATGGAGGTGGTGTCCTGATGGCCGCGTCTCCTGCGGAGGCCGCGCCGCCCACGGAGCGGACCGGGCCTAACCACGGCCTTCGGATCTTCCTGATCTGGCTGCCGATCGCGGTAGTCGCCGACGTGCTCCTGTACTGGGTGTACGGGCCGCACATGCCGCCAGGCACCATGTCCAACTCCGCCGCCAGCCAGCAGTTCGACATCAAGGTGATGTCGGTGCTGGCCGCGCCCGTCATGGCCTTCGTGCTGGTGTATGCCGTGTATGCGTTTGTCGTGTGGCACCACCGCGAGGGCGACGACACCGACGGCCCGGCCATCTACGGGCACGCGAGGATCCAGGCCACCTGGATCACTGTCAGCGCGGTGATCGTGCTGTTCCTCGCCGGGTTCGGCACCTACGAGCTGGCGGCGCCTGGCTTCGCCGGCGCCGGAGCGGGCGAGGGCCCGAGCCCCATCTGGAAGCCGAACGGCGACCCGCTGCAGATCCAGGTCATCGCCCAGCAGTGGCGCTTCACCTACCGCTATCCGCAGTACGGCGGGTTCGAGACTACGGCCCTGTATCTGCCGGTCGGCCAGCCCGTGCAGTTCAACGTCACGTCGCTCGACGTGATCCACGACTTCTGGGCGTACCAGCTGGGCGTCAAGGCCGACGCCAACCCCGGCGTGAACAACGTGGCGTACACGACGGCTGAGCACACCGGGACGTTCGAGGTGCGATGCGACGAGCTCTGCGGGCTCTGGCACGGCGCGATGTTCAACACCGGCAACGTCGTCTCGGTGTCGGCGTTCCAGGCGTGGGCGAACAAGACCGAGGCCCAGCTGGCATCTATCACCAGCATGCTGCCGGCGTATGCGACGACGTACGACCCGACGACCATCGCGCAGATCAACAAGGCCATGGCCAAGGCGGGCATCGCCGGCGCCAACGGCTACTACTACCCGCCCAACGATCCGGAACAGCCGTGACCACAGCGACGACAGTGCTTGCAGCCAACACCGTGACGAAGAGGTGACCTGATGGCCATCGAGACACAGCCGGAACGCGCGCAGGGCTCTGGCGGCGGCCTGCCAAGCGGATCCGGCGGCGGGCGGCCGTGGTGGATGCGGCCGGCGATTCACACCGCGATCGTCGGCGCAGTGGTCGGCTACCTGGTCGGCCACGCGCTGGGCGACTACCTGACCGGTGCGACGGGTGCCGCGAACCAGTACCCGAACGTCCCGCTGTCCGACTCGGAGGACTGGCCGATCGTGCTCGGCTACGTGCTCGCGATCATCGGCTGGCTGGCCGGCCTCGGGGTGTTCAACGACATCTTCCGGCAGATGCTCGGCAAGCCGATCAACGGCCACGGCAACGGCAACGGCCAGGTGCACGAGGCCTCCGGGCTCGCGAGGTACTTCAGGTACTCGCTCGACCACAAGGTGGTCGGCATGCAGTACCTGGTCGGCATGATCATCTACTTCTGCACCGCCGGGCTGCTCGCCATGGCGATCAGGACCGAGCTGCTCTCGCCGGTGCATCACGTGTTCACCTCGCAGGTCTACATCGAGATCGTCGGCGAGCACGGCACGATGATGATGATGCTGATGACCTCGGTCATCGTCGGCCCGTTCGGCAACTACCTGGTACCGATCATGATCGGCAGCAAGCGGGTCGCGTTCCCGCGGATCGAGGCGCTGTCGTTCTGGCTGACCCCGATGGCGTTCCTGATCCTGCTGTCCGGCTTCATGCTGGGCGGGTTCCCGTTCGGGTGGACCGGGTACGCACCGCTCTCCATCCAGGCCACGGTCGGTGCAGATTCCTACGCGGTCGCGTTCGGGCTCATGGGCGTGTCGGTGACGCTGGCAGGCTTCAACATCATCGTTACGGTCATCTGCTACCGGGCGCCCGGCATGCGCTGGGGTCGGCTGCCGATGTTCGTGTGGTCGATGGTGTCGACCTCGTTCCTGTTCGTGCTGGCCGCGCCGGTGCTGTTCGCCGGGATGTACATGCTGGTCATGGACCGGACCGCGCAGACTGCGTTCTTCGATGACACGCTCGGTGGCAGCAGTTATCTGTACCAGAACGTGTTCTGGTTCTTCGGCCATCCGGAGGTCTACATCCTGGCGCTGCCCGGCTTCGGCATCGTCTCGGAGCTGATCCCGGTCTTCTGCCGTAAACCGCTGTTCGCGTACAAGGTGGCCGGAGCCGGCATGATCGGCGTCTCGCTGCTCAGCTTCTTCGTGTGGCAGCATCACCTGTTCGACAGCGGCATCAACCCGGACATGAGGCCGCTGTTCATGGTGACCACCGAGCTCATCTCGATCCCGACCGGGTTCATCTACCTGGTGGCGCTCGGCACGTTCTGGAAGGCGAAGATCCGCTTCACCGTGCCGATGCTGTTCTGCCTCGGCATGTACTTCAACTTCCTGATCGGCGGCATATCCGGCGTGTTCCTGTCGGACGTGCCCGCGGACACGACCGAGCACGGCAGCTTCTTCGTGATGGCGCACTTCCACTACACGATCATGGGCGGGCTGATCTTCGCCTTCATGGCCGGTCTGTACTACTGGCTGCCCAAGATGACGGGCATCACGCTGAACCAGAAGCTCGGCAAGTGGCAGTTCTGGTTCATGTTCATCGGGTTCAACTCGACGTTCCTGCCGCTGTTCGCGGTGGGCGACGCAGGCCAGCCGCGGCGGGTGTTCGAGTACGCGACCAACCTGCAAGGCCTGAACGACTGGGTGTCGATCTCGTCCTACGTGCTGGGCTTCTCGATCTTGCTGTTCGTGATCAACTTCGTGTGGTCCACGGTCATCGTGCGGGAGCGCGAGGTCGGCAACCCGTGGCAGTCTCGCGGCCTCGAGTGGCAGGTAAGCTCGCCGCCGCCGCCCGGTAACTTCGACCAGATCCCGGTCGTGCTGTCGGGTCCGTACGACTACGGCGTGCCGGACGCACAGCCAGTGGCCGACCTGCATCCGCCAGTCGGCGTCGTGACGGCGGCCATCGCGGCGGAATCAGCGAGAGCGGAGGCATAGGGATGGCCGAGACAACGGCTGCGGCGGCCATGAGCCCGGCGGAGGAAGAGGCGGTCTACTACCACGAGGCTGGGCTCAACGCGGCCTGGACCGGGACGCGGCTGGCGCTCGGCGGGTTGTCGTTCCTGTTCGGCTCCTTCGTGTTCGCATTCTTCTACCTGCGGTCGCTGAACAGCCACGGCCTCTGGTACACCTCGAGCACCCATCCGCAGCTATGGCTGGGCACGCTGATCATGCTTCTCGTCGTGGTCAGCGCCCTGCTTCAGTCGGCGGTGCTGCAGATGATCAAGCGCGGCAACAAGGCGGCCTGGCAGCTCGGAGCAGTGGTGGCGCTGGTGCTAGGGCTGGCTGCGGTCGTGTGCTCCATCCTGCAGCTGATGTACATCCCGTTCTGGCCGGGTGCCAGCGGATTCGCGAGCGTCTTCGTCGGCTTCACGCCGGTGTATCTGACGATCGCGTTCTGCGCGATGGTCTGGCTGGAGACCCTGATCATGCGCGCCAGGGGGATCCCGCAGATCTCCTTCGTGGAGCAGCCGCCGACCTACGCCGAGGCGTTCGCGGTGCAGCGTTTCCAGGCCGCGCTGAGCGGGTTCACGCTGACCTGGAACTACCTCGCGGTAGTTGCTGTCGTCTCCTGGATCCTGTTCTACCTGGTCCACTAAGGCAACGGCATGCACGCGGTATTCACTCACTGGTCGGCCAGCTGGCCAGCGCTCATCGGGTATGTCCTGGTGGCGCCGTGGCACCTGGCGGGTCTGCTCCGGATGCGCGCCCAGCGGCCGGGTGGCACCGGCCCAGTCAGCGGTGGCGGCTGGCCCGTGCTGCGGCGCGAGGGGGTGCTATTCCAGCTCGGCCTGCTCCTGGTCCTGCTCGCGCTCGTGACGCCGCTCGGCTACTACTCCGATCAGTACATCTGGGTGCGCGCGGTGCAGACGCTCGTGGTCGCCGTCGTCGGCCCGGGGCTGATGGTGCTCGGCGCGCCGTGGCTGGCATTCCGGCAGCTCTGGCGGCCGGGCAGCAGCGAGCCGACCGCGGACACGGTGACCGCCGTTCCCTTCTGGGTGTCCCGTCCAACCGCGGCGGTTATCGCGTTCAACGTCGTCTTCGCGGGCTGGCAGGTGCCGTACCTGTTCGACCTGGCCAAGGCAAACAGCGCGGTGGCGCTGGCCGAGCACGCGAGCTTCGTGGCGGCCGGGCTGTTGCTCTGGCTGCAACTGATCTCCTCGCGCCCGCTCACCGCGCCGGGCACGCCGCTGCGGCGTGTGGTGTCGGTGATATGGACCGTGGGTGTGTCGACAGTGCTCGGCATGGTGCTCGTGTTCGGCAACAACGTGCTGTACCCGGTCTACGCGAACCCGGCGCACCACATCATGACGGTCCTGAACGATCAGCAGCTGGCCGGCGCGGTGCTCTGGATGGGCATGCTGCCACCTTTGGTCACCGCCGCAGTGGCGCTGCTGTCGCAGTGGCTGGACAACGAGGATTCGGCGGAGCTGTCGGCCGGGCTGAACCGGCTGACAGGCACGCGCCGCGGAGGCTGGCCGTCCAGGCCAGTCATAAGGTGATGCTCATGACTGGTAGCAGGAGGCAGCTGTGCATGTGATCGCTGGGGCGTCCCCTGACAACACGCCGGCCGGGTACTACTGGACGTTCTTGTTCCCGATGCTGCTGTTCATCGTGATCGCGCTGATTCTCTGGGGGCTGTTCGGTCGGCCGCACCAGCGCGTGCCTGCCCGCCGCATCGCGCTCGGCCTGAGTTCCCGGGCTCCGGACGCCGGCACCGCGCGCGCTGCGTCGGTCGCTGCCGGGCTCAGCACGGCGCCCGGTGGCGGTGCGACGGAGTCGACGGCCGAGCCCGCGGGCGCGCACCAGGCGGCGAGCGCGGAGCCCGAGTCGGCAGCCGACGTGGCCGAGACCGAAGGCGGTCAGTCGCCAGCTGACGGAGCCGGGGCCGGCGAGTGACGCAAACGACGGACGCGCCGGTCGGTCCGCTTCCCGCAGCAGGCGCTGCGGGAACCGCGATCGCGGGTGCAGCCCAGGCCACAGTGTCCGGCGGCAGGCGGTCCGTGAGTGTCGTTGCCAAGGCGCTGTTCCTGCTCACCAAGCCGCGGATCATCGAGCTGCTGCTGGTCACGACGCTGCCGACCATGTTCCTGGCCAAGCACGGCGTGCCGAGCCTGGAGCTGATCGCCGTCACGCTCATTGGCGGGGCCTTCGCGGCCGGCAGCGCGAACACGCTGAACTGCTTCCTTGATCGGGACATCGACGCGATCATGCGGCGGACATCCCGTCGGCCGCTGGTCGCCGCCAGTGGCCATGCTGCGACGATCAAGCCGGGCGAGGCTCTCGCTTCGGGCGTGCTCCTCGGCGCCGCGGCCACGCTCCTGCTCGGGTTGCTCGCCAACTGGCTGTCGGCGGCGCTCGCGGACGCGGCGATCCTGTTCTACGTGTTCGTTTACACGATGGTGCTGAAGCGGCGGACTGCGTCGAACATCGTCATCGGCGGCGCAGCCGGCTGTTTCCCGGTGCTCGTCGGCTGGGCCGCGGTCACCGGCACGGTCGGCTGGCCCGCGGTCGTGCTGTTCGCCGTCATCTTCTTCTGGACGCCGCCGCACTTCTGGGCGCTGGCCATGAAGTTCAAGGACGACTACGCCTCGGCGGGCGTGCCGATGCTGCCCGTGGTGGCCACGGCGAAAGCCGTCGCACGCAAGATCCTCTTCTACTCCTACGGCATGGTTGCCGCGACCCTGGCGCTCACTCCGTACGCAGGCTGGGTGTACGGTGCGTGCGCGCTCGGGCTGGGCGGATGGTTCCTGGTTGAGGCGCACCGGCTGCGGGGCCGGGTTGCGGCGGGGGAGGCGGCCGCCCCGATGCGGCTGTTCCACCTGTCGATCGCGTACCTGACCTTGCTGTTTGCTGCGGTCGCCGTCACCGCCATCCTGCCGTGGCATGGATTCTGGCACGGGTAGCCGCATGGCTGTGACCACCGGGCACTCGGGCGTTGCCACTGGGGCGCGCTGGCACCTGCTGCTGCGGCCGCGATGGCTGGCCTGGCACTCGTTCGTGGTCGTGTCAACGGTGGGGATGCTCCTTCTGGGCGACTGGCAGCTGCACCGCGCGGAGTCCGGAAACGAGCTCAGCTGGGCCTACACGTTCGAGTGGCCGCTGTTCGCGGCGTTCACCGTGTACTTCTGGATCAAGTCGCTGCGCGACGAGCTGCGTGAGCAGCCGGCCGGCGCGGCGGCCGAGTCCACGGCCTGCGTCGCCGCGGCGGCCGTCGCCCCTGCCGCCGCCCCTGCTCCGTCCAGCATTGCCGGGCCGGCTGCGCCGGACGCCACGGCGAGCGCAGCGGCGAGCGTGAACCCTGGTGCGACCCCGGTCGAGACGGCGCGCCCTGATCCAGCCGGCCGGCGCGCGGAGACCTGGGACGCAACCAGCTGGGACGCGGCCAACTGGGATGCAACCGGCTTGCAGACTGCCGCGGGTGACGCCGGCAAGCCCGCCGACCCTGCGCGGGCCACGCCCGCCGACGGCGAGGCTTACGTGGCCAGGCTCATGGCCGAGGTCCAGCGCTCGGGGCGCCGACGGGCTCGCAGCTAGCACGATATCCGCGGCGGCCGCACGTTGGCTCTGGCCGCGACCGTCCAGCTCCTGGGCGACTACGCCGGCTGAACCTATGCAACCCCAAACTGCCAGCAGGCTTTGCAGAGGGCCGCACTAGTGTCGGCTCGCCGCTCAGTCTTTGCGGGCAGTTGTCGTGACAGCCTCGCTACCGGCCCCGGACAGAATTTAGAATCGGGTTCTACTAACCGGGAGGCTGCCGTGGCATGGGATTTCTCGACCGAGCCGGAGTTCCAGGCGCAACTGGACTGGGTCGCCGAGTTCTGCGCGACCGAGGTGGAGCCGCTTGACCTGGTGTTTCCGGGCGCGGCGTGGTCGCGCAACGCGAAGGCCAGGGCGCTCGCCGACCCGCTCAAGCAGCAGGTGAAGGACCGGGGGCTGTGGGCGCTGTTCCTGGACAAGGAGCTCGGCGGGCCGGGATTCGGTCAGCTGAAGCTGGCGCTGGTGAATGAGATTCTGGGCCGGTACCGGTCCGCGCCGGTGATCTTCGGCACTGCCGCGCCGGATACCGGGAACATGGAGATGCTCGCCGCGTACGGCACGCCGGAGCAGAAGGAACGCTGGCTCACGCCGCTGCTGAACCAGGAGATCTTCTCGGCGTACTCGATGACCGAGCCGCAGGGCGGGTCGGACCCGAACTTGTTCAAGACACACGCCACCCGCGACGGCGATGAGTGGGTGATCAACGGCGAGAAGTGGTTCACAAGCGCGGGCGCCCGCGCCGACATCATCTTCGTGATGTGCACGAACGGCATGTTCGTGGTGCCGCGGGAAACGCCTGGCGTCGATATTCAGGGCTACCCGCCCCTGCACAACCACATCAGGTACAACAATGTGCGGGTCCCGGCCGACCACCTGCTCGGGCCGGAGGACGGCGCGAAGGTACTGGCTCAGCGCCGCCTCGGCGGCGGCCGGATCCACCACGCGATGCGGACCGTGGCACAGGTGCGGCTCGCGTTCGACATGATGTGCGAGCGGGCGCTCAGCAGGGAGTCGCACGGCAAGCTGATCGCCGAGCATCAGATGGTGCAAGAGGCGATCGCTGACTCCTACGCCGAGATCAACATGCTCAGGCTGCTGGTGCTGTGGACCGCGTGGACCATCGACAACTCCAGCACCAGGGAGGCGCGGACGCAGATTGCGGCGTGCAAGTACACCATGGGCAAGGTGCTACGGGAGGTCAGTTACCGGGCGCTGCACATCATGGGCTCGCTGGGGACCACGAACCTGACGCCGTTGCAGGCCATGTACGCAGGCGCGCCGACGATGGCGATCGCCGACGGCGTCGACGAGGTGCACAAGGTCACCGTCGCCAGGAACGTGCTCAAGGGATACGAGCCGCATCCCGGCCTGTGGCCGACCGAGTACATCCCGGCCAAGCGGGACGAGGCCAGGAAGAAGTTTGCGAGCCTGATCGAGTCCGACCCCGAGCTTGCTGCCTGGGCAGACGCGGCGGTCCGCCACACCGAAAGGGGCTGAGCGTGGACATCAGCGGCCGGGTGGCCGTCGTCACAGGTGCCGCCAGCGGGGCCGGACGCGCGATCGCTCTCGGGCTCGCAGCGCGCGGCGCCGGGGCGGTCGTGGTGAGCGACATCGACGCTGACGGCGCGGCGGCGGTGGCGGGCGAGGTCGAGCAGGCTGGTGGCCGTGCGCTCGCCGTCCGCGCTGACGTGTCGCGGGAGAAGGACGTCGTTGATCTGGTAACGGAGTCAGCGGCGGCCTTCGGCCCCGTTGACCTGTTCTTCTCGAACGCCGGGCTCATCGTGGGCGGCGGCCCCGAGGTTTCCGACGAGGCATGGTCGCGGATCTGGGCCGTCAACGTGCACAGTCACGTCTACGTCGCGCGCGCCGTCTTGCCTGGCATGCTGGCCAGGGGCGAAGGCTACCTCGTGATCACTGCCTCGGCGGCAGGGCTGCTCACGCAGCTCGGCTCGGCACCATACGCCGTCACCAAGCACGCCGCCGTAGCGCTGGCCGAGTGGCTGTCGATTGCCCACGGGGACCAGGGCATCCGGGTGTCGTGCCTGTGCCCGCAGGCGTTCACCAGCAACCTGCTGAATACGAGCGTGCGGGAGCTCGGTGGCGCGTCGCTGCGTGGCGGCACGAGCGGCGGGTCGGCGCAGGCGGCGGTCGATGGGGTGCTCACCTCGGAGCAGGTAGCCGATGCGGCGCTGGACGCGATCGGCACGGAGCAGTTCCTGATCTTGCCGCACCCGGAGGTCGCGACGTACGAGCAGCGGCGAGCCTCGGACCGCGAGCGGTGGCTGCGCGGGATGCGACGCATGCAGTCCCGGCTCGCTGGCCAGTCCTAGCCGGGCGGCACGGTTCCGGGCCGGTGGGTCTCTGGTCAGGCGCGATCGCCGCGTAGGCAGTCGTGGGCCAGGCGGATGACGACTGATCCTTCGCCGACCGCCGACGCCACCCGCTTCACCGATCCGCTCCGCACATCGCCGGCCGCGAAGACCCCAGGCAGGCTGGACTCCAGGAGCATGGGGGCACGGGGGAGGGACCAGGCGTCCGGCGGGTGCCCGCCCGTCATCAGGTCGGGACCGGTGAGCACGAACCCCCACCGGTCACGCAGGATGTCGGCCGGCAGCCACTGGGTGCGGGGCTCTGCTCCGATCAGCACGAAGAGAGCCGCGGCTGGAACGGTCTCGGTCTGGCCGGATAGCTGGTCCTGGATAGTCAGGCTTTCCAGGAAGGACGCGCCAGTGCCAGCTGTCACGACAGTGTTGTGCCGGACGGCGATGTTCGGCGTGCCGGTGATCTCCTTGATGAGGTATTCGGACATGCTGTCGGCCAGCGACTGCGCCCGGACCAGCATCGTCACCCTGGCGGCGTATCCCGCGAGGTGGACGGCGGCCTGCCCAGCGGAGTTGGCACCGCCAACCACGAACACCTGCCGGTTCTTCATGGCCCTGGCCTCCGAGGTGGCGGCGCCGTAGAACACTCCGGCGCCGGTCAGCGCTTCGAGCGAGGGGATGCCGAGCCGACGGTAGGAAACGCCGGTGGCGATGACCGCTGCTCGGCTGCGGACCTCGTCACCTCCTGCCGTGTCCACCACACGCTCGGGTCCGCGGATGCGCAGGCCGGTCGCCGCGCTTCCGTAGACGTAGTCAACGCCGAAGTTCCAGGCCTGCGTGTAGGCGCGCAGCGCGAGTTCCTCGCCGCTCACGCCGGTGGGGAAGCCAAGATAGTTGCGGATGTGCGAGCTCGTGCCAGCCTGGCCGCCGATGGCCTCTGGCTCGAGCAGCACCGTCGACAGGCCCTCGGAGGCGCCGTAGACCGCAGCCGCCAGACCGGCCGGCCCGGCGCCGATCACCGCGATGTCATACAGCTTGTCTGGAGGTCTGGTCCGTACTCCGATCGCCTCGGCTAGCTGAGTGTTCGACGGCTCCACGAGGACCCGCCCGTCGAACATGATGACCACCGGCAGTCGCGCCGCCGTGACGCCGACCTGTGCCAGCAGTCCCTGTCCTGGCTCAGCCTCCGCGGGATAGAAGCCGAACGGGACCACGTTGCGGGTCAGCAGATCGCGGATCTCGTGTGAGCGCGCTGACCACTCCTCGCCCACCACCCGCATGACTTCCGGCCCCGGCAGGTTGAACCAGGCCCACTGTTGAAGCAGCTCGGTGACCACAAGGTGGAACCCCTCGGCCGGCACAATCTCGGGCTTCTCGGTATAGGCGTCGATGTGACCGAGCGCGATGGCCTCAAGGATCGGCTCCTGAGGGGGTCCGAATTGTCGATCCGTGAGCAGCAGGCGCTTGGCGGTGTTATGGAACTCACGAACCTGGGCCAGCAGCCCTGTCCCAGTGACGTGCGGCGGTGACTGGCCAGCGAGCACGATGGCGACCGGGCGCCCGTCGTCGCGCAGGCTGGCGAGCACGCCGAGCGGGTCATCGGCGCATGCCACACAGATGATCTCGTAATCGGGCTCGTAGCGCTTGCGCAGCTCTCGCTGCACCATGTCTCGTGCCCTGGTGTCGTCATCGACGATCAGCAGGATCGGGGCAGCTGGCATGGGCAGCACCTATGACGTGGGCTAATCGGACTGGATCACAGTGCCGTTCCCCCGCGGCGGCTGCTTCACGCGCGGATACCCCCGATCGGCGGGTGCTGGGAGCGGTCGCTGTCGGAGGTGCTGCGGGTTGGGCAGCGCTCCGTCGGGACTGGCGGGGCCCATGGGCTTCCGGCTCTTAGCCAGCCAGCGCTGACTGTCGGCCGCGCAGGAAGCGGCGCTGGGCAGCACTTTCGGTGCGGGCGATGGCCCGTTCAGCCCGTACACGAACGGCCCGGCTACAAATCGACACCTCACGACCCGGCCGAGAGCACCTTTCTTGGATGGCTGCCGTCGACGTAACCCACGAACGGCGGGTAGATGTTGTAGCCGAGCAGTTCCTGCAGCCTGGGCGGCAGTTCGCGGGCCAGGCGCTGGGGCACGGCCAGACAGTGGTTTTCCTGCTGGCGCAGCCAGCCCGACGCATACTCGAGGATCACCCCGAGCCTCGGTGCCGCCGTCTGGTTGGCCCCGCCGCCGTGCCACAAGCTGCCGAGGTAGAACATCGCCGAACCGGGGGAGATGACGGCCGTCTCGACCGGGTCGTCGGTGGCCGGGACGCGACCAGGCGGCCAAGCGTGGCTGCCTGGAATGAACCGGGTCGCCCCGTTCTCCGCGGTGAACGGATCGAGCGGCCACATGGTGTTGACCACGAGCGGCGCATGCGGCTCAGGAACGGGATAGATGGCATCGTCGCGGTGCAGGATCTGCGCCTTCTCGCCTGGCCCGATCCGGATGCCGACCGGCGCGCTGAGCTGATAATGGCCGAGGACCTCATCCAGCACCGCCAGCAGCAGCGGATGAGTCGCCGCGTCGTCGAACGTCCTGGTCTTGGCGAACAGCGCATAGACGCGCTGGGTAGTAAAGCCCTCGAACGCATTCCGGCCCGTCGGCGTACTGCCGAGCACCCGGTCCAGGTCGGCGCGAGCGCGGTCGACGCTGGTCGCGTCCATCATCCCGGTCACGACCACATAACCGTCAGCCAGCAGGCGGATAGCGACGTCCTTGCTCTCGGACGTGGCCGGCATCGTCGCCTTCACAGGCTGAGCCTAGGCCACCACTGCCGGCAGGGCCAGCGCCCTCACCTGTGACCCAGACGACGACTACGCACCTTTTCGATGCGTTATGTCAGGCTGGGGGCATGGGAATCGAGTCTGAGCTGGCGGGTATCAAGCGGCGTTACCAGCGGACGCTCTTCGACGGCGTCGCCCAGCTCTATGACGCTTCCCGGCTGGGCTACCCCAGCGACATCGTCGCGTTCGCTGTTGCCACTGCGTCGGCTGGCGCCGGCAGTGACGTCCTTGAAGTCGGATGCGGCACCGGCCAGCTCACCGAGGCCCTGGTGGGCCACGGCTTCCGAGTGACGGCCATCGACATCGGTGTGTCGATGATCGCCGCTGCCCGCCGTCGTCTCGGCGGATCGGCCGTCTCGTTCCAGGTTGCCGCGTTCGAGGACTTCGCGGCTTCTGACGCGTCCCTTGACCTGATCGTCTCCGGCACCGCGTTTCACTGGATCGACCCGGAGGTCAGGTTCGCCAAGCCTGCGCGGCTGCTGCGCCCGGGCGGCTGGCTCGCGCTGCTGGAGACGGGTGAGCGCTACGATGACCCGTTCGGCGCCGCGTTGCGCGAGATATGGGCCGCGCGCGATGCCGAGCGCGGTGCCTGGCTCCGCCAGCCGCATTTCGGCAATCCTGAGGTCATCGCGCGCACCGGTCTGTTCGAGACCCCTGTGCACCGGACGCACGAGCAGCGCATCGTCCGGCCCGCCGAGGCCGTCATCGGAGTGGAGAACACGAGGGCGACGTCGCTCAGCTGGCCGGCTGAAGCGCGCCGGGAGTTCACCGCACAACTGCGTCACCTGCTCCGGGCTACGACTGAGGTACACCTCACCCAGGAAACCTCGCTGACCATGGCGCGCCTGCCGCGTCCGGTGTCCTGAGCGTCAGTTGACCGGCAGCCCGGTGGTCGCTGCGAACGCTCTCGATAGCCACGCGTAATAACCAGGCAGAGAGCCGCGACGGCAGACGGGACGACAGATGAGCGAGGCGAGCGCGACGGTGGCACGGACGGAACTGACCGGGCGTATCCAAGCCAGCCAGCGCGTGGCGGGTGCGTTCCAGGCGGTACCGCGACACCTATTCTTGCCCGAGTTCTGCGTGGCGACGGCATACCTGGACGCCGCTGTCGTCGTCAAGTCGGATGCCGACGGGCTGCCGGTCAGCGCGGCCACGCAGCCCGCGATGATGGCGGTGATGCTCGATCAGCTCGGTCTGGCTCCGGGCCAGCGAGTGCTCGAGATCGGCACTGGGACGGGGTACAACGCGGCGTTGCTCGCCTGGCTGATCGGGGATCAGCGATCCGTGGTCACGATCGAGGCCGACGCCGGCGTGGCCGCCCGGGCGCGGACCGCGCTCGCCGCCGCGGGGTATGGCGAAGTCACCGTGCTCACTGGTGACGGGGCGCTCGGCGCGCGTGACCACGCTCCGTTTGACCGCATCATCGCGACGGCGGGTATCTGGGACATCCCGCCGGCGTGGCTGGCCCAGCTCAGCGACGAAGGCCGTATGGTGCTGCCGCTGGCGATCCGCGGCATCCAGGTGTCGGTCGCGCTCGAGCGCGCGGGTGGGCACTGGGCGAGCAGGTCGGCCCGTCGATGCCGCTTTATTCGCGGCGCTGGCGGGCTCGCCGGACCGGAGTCTGTGCTGGCGCTTGGCCCGCAGCCGGGCCTGCACGCATATGCGGTCGATGGTCCGGCGCCGGACCCGGTCGCGCTCTATCGCGCGTTGTCAGTCGGACCCGTGGACGTGGTCACCGGGCTGGAGGTCGCTGATGTTCCGGAACTAGCCGACCTGGACCTCTGGCTTACCTTGACGGAGTCCGGCCTCGGTCGGCTGAGCTTGCTGGGCCGCCACGAAGGCAAAGCCGACCAGGCGCAGCGACGCATTGCTGAACTGGCGCCGCTCGGCGCCCTGGTGTCGGTACCGAGCACCGGTCCACTCGGTGTTGCGACCCTGAGCCCGGACGCGGGCTGGCAGCGATCCGGACCGCGGCGAATCATGGTGCAAGGCTACGGCCCGGCCGGAGCCGCACTTGCTGCCCGGCTGGCCTGCCGGGCCGCCGACTGGCACGAGCAAGGCAGGCCGGGCACAGCGCGGCTGCGACTCGCCGTTTACCCAGGCGGCCAGCCGACCGTGCCGCAAGCCGGCGAGATTTCCATCGATCGCCCGCACGCCCGGCTGGCACTCGGCTGGGAGCCTGCAGCGCGGGCAGTCAGTCCATGATGAGTGTGATCGACACCGACGCCGACCTCATCGAGCGATCGGCTCGCGGTCAGCCCGAAGCGTTCGTCGCCGTCGTGCAGCGGCACGAGGTCGCCGTGCATGGCTTCCTGGCTCGGCGGGCGGGGCGGCAGGCCGCTGACGACCTGCTGGCCGAGGTCTGGACACGCGCTTTCGCAGGCCGGATCGGCTACGACACCGGGCGCGGCGATGCCCGGCCGTGGCTGTACGGGATCGCCCGCAACGTGCTGCGCGCGCACTGGCGGGCGAGCGCCCGCGAGACGTGCGGAGCGGCGGCTGCGCGGCCGGAGGATCCATGGGACGAGGTGATCGACCGGCTCGACTCGGCGTCAGGCGCGCGAGCGCTGGGACCGGCGCTGCGGGCGCTGCCGACTGCCGAGCGTGAGGTCCTGCTGCTCGTGGCTTGGGAGCAGCTGACCCCTGGCGAGGCCGCGGCGGTGGTCGGTATCCCGCAGGGAACGGCTCGAAGTCGGCTGCACCGGGCCCGAGCTGCGCTGCGGATGGCACTGGCGACCACGGCGACGGACGGGGCGGAGGAGGGGACATGACAGACGACCGGACCGATGTCGACGCGCTAGCGGTGGTGCGTGCGCTTGGCCAGGCGGACCCGCCTGACCCAGCGGTGCTCGTAGCCGCCAGGGAGCGGCTATGGTCCGCAATCACCGATGAGCTGCTGTCCGGCAGCCCGGCCACAGACGCAGGCCCGCGGGAATCGCGGGCGCGGCCGCGGTCCGCGGTGCGCCCGCGACCCGACCTGGCGCGGCCGGTGCGCCGGCACCGGGGCGACGGATCCCGCTAGACGCGCACGCCGGCCGTCAGCCAGCAGCCAAGGCGGCAGCCACGTTGTACGGCACGTGCCGCGGATGCACGAGCAGGGCTCTGGCCAGCTGGCGTATCTGCTGCCGCAACGGGGTCACGAGATCCTCGCTGTACCGCCACGCGGCGACCTCGTTGACGCCAAACCGGGACGTTATGGACCGCCGGAACCGGTGCGCATCGCCGCCGTCTCCTCGCCACTTGGCCAGCCAGACCGTCAGATCGGTGTCCGCGGCGAGAATGGTCCAGCTCATCAACTGCTCGCCGATCTGGCCGGCCGCATCGACCACGAAGGCGTTCTGTCCCGCGCCGGTGATGCCGTGAACCCGGCCCTCGCTGCGGTGTCCGTGATGGATGCTTGCTGAGCTGAACCGCGCCCCAACCGCCAGGGCCGCGATGGCGTGCCCGGCCTCGTGCCAGGCGGTCCGCACGGCCGCCCGCCGGGCCGGTGCCAGGCTGGGGTAGCAGCCGCAGTCGTAGCGCTGGCGCACCCACCTGGCGTGGACGATCGACTCGTCGTCGTACCGGACCAGCCTGCCCAGCTCGGCCCGGATCGCGGCGAGCGCCAGCTTTTCGGCGGGCGTCAGCGCGGTCATGTCCGGCAGACTAACCGGTGAGCGTGGACGCCGACGATGCTGTCCGCTGGGACGCGCCGCGATTCCGGCGCGGACCCTGCATGGGTGTCCCGTTGCTATCGCGGTAGCGATAGCAACGGGACACCCACGGCTCGGCGAACCCCTGAGTTTCACCGCTGGGAGGCGAAATGCCGGAAAAGCTCACTGCGACTGGCCTGGCCGGACTGCATGCCGCGGCAGCCCGGCACGTCGCGCCAAATCGAGTGCCTGGTCTCGTCGCCTTGGTCGCCAGCGGAGAGCAGGTGCACGTGGAGACGCTCGGCACGCTTTCAGTTGATGGCCGCCATCCGGTCCGGCGGGACTCGCTGTTCCGGATTGCCTCGGTCACCAAGCCGGTCACCGGCGCCGCGACGCTTGCCCTGATCGAGGAGGGCCTCATCGGCTTGCACGAGCCGCTGGACGACTTGCTGCCCGAGCTGGCCAGGCCCCGGGTGCTGCGGCGCATGGATGGACCGTTAACCGACACAGTCCCGGCGGCTCGGCCGATCACCACGCGCGACCTGCTGACATTCACGTTCGGATTCGGCGCAGTGACCGAGATGTTCATGGCCGAGTCGGCGTGGCCCATCCAGGTAGCGGCTGAGGAACTCGACCTGGCGGCGTTCGGGCCGCCAGATCCAGCCCATCAGCCCGACCCGGACACCTGGCTCGCTCGGCTCGGATCGCTGCCGCTGCTCGCGCAGCCGGGCGAGCGCTGGATGTACAACACCGGGGCGTGCGTCCTCGGCGTGCTGCTCTCGCGCGCGGCCGGGCAGTCGTTTGGCGAGGTGCTGCGGACCCGGGTCTTCGAGCCGCTCGACATGTCGGACACCGCCTTCTGGACCAGCCACCCGAGTCGGCTGGCTACCGCATACCAACCGGCGCAGGCCGAACTGGTGGTCGTGGACCCGCCCGACGGGGCGTGGGGCAGGCCGCCTGCCTTCGAGGACGGCGCGGGCGGACTGGTGTCCACCGTGGGCGACCTGTACGCGTTCGCCCGGATGCTGCTCTGCGGCGGAGCGCCCGTGCTGGCGCCTGAGTCGGTCGCTGCCATGACGGTCGACCAGTTGACGCCCGAGCAGAAGGCGCATGGCGGTCTCGGGTTCAATTTCTTCGACCACCAGTCGTGGTCCTATTGCCAGGCGATCCAGGACACGGGCGCGTTCGGCTGGGACGGCGGCTTCGGGACATCGTGGCTCGTCGATCCCGCGGCGGACCTGATCGTCATCGTGCTGACACAGCGCCTGTTCGAGTCAGCCGAGCTTCCGCTCGTGCATCGCGACATCCGGGCGGCCGCTTACGCGGCCCTCGCCACCAGCTAGCCCGTTACCTCGCGAGAGCCCCCATCGGATCCCAGGCGGGCAGCACAATGGGAGGCGTCGCCAGCGCCTTTTGCAACTCTGCTGGCAGCGCGCTGCGGCGCGCCGCGATCTCGAACACGTACTGGTCGAACCACGAGTCGTTCATGGTGTAGAAGCCATCCTTGCCGCGCTCGGCTCCCCAGGAGTTCTCCACTCGCCACCGACGGGTGACGCCGTCGAGCACGTCGACGCCGGTGAACAGCATCGCGTGTGTCATCTGCGTCTCGTGGTAGACGAGGCGGTCGGCCTTGTCGAGCGCGAACGAGGTGTCGTAAACGGCGGGCAGGTCGTACAGGCTGGCGTCCCAGATCGCGTAGTCGCTGCTCATCATCTTGCCGACGTCGCAGCCGAACCACACCGGCTCGCCGCCCTGCAGCGTCCGGGCGGCGATGTCCTTGATGAGCGACATCTCGACGTTGAGGTAGGTCACTGGCGGGCCGCCAACCGTGTTACCGAGGTACTCAACGGTGAACGTCCGGCCCATTGGGCTGGACGCGCGGGGGTCGTGCACGAGGCAGACGTACTCGTCTATCGGCAGGTCCACGTACTTGGCGGCAAACTCCTGCGGCGTTAGCACGCCGTCGCGGTGGAATTGCTTGTCCTTGTCGGTCCACTGCCAGTCGAACCGCTCCGGCGGGGTGCCGAGGTGGATGCAGAGGACCCGGTACACGCTGCGCATGATGTCGGCCTTCTCCGCCTGCGCTGCGTCAGGACCACCCGCAATGGCCGCTTCGCGCACCGACTTCGCACCCTGCCGGAGCAGGTAACGCAGTACCGAGTTCATCCGGCCGGTGTTGGCCGAGCTCTGCGTCTCCGGCATGCAGGCCTTGGGAACCAGGCCGTGCTTGGCGACGATGGCGGCGAACATGTTCCACTGGCCGCCGTCCCCGGCGACCGACTCCAGCAGGAAGGCCACGGTCCGGTCATCGACGTCCCTGGCCGCCGTCTCGGTGATCGCTTCGAGGAAGTAGTTCGCGCGTTCGATCTTGTCCCAGAACATCGCGTGGTTCTGGGAGAACTCGAAGTCCTTGATACCGGTCTTGCGCATCACGCCGACGCGCAGCAGGTTCAGCCCGGCGAACAGCCAGCACCGGCCGCTGCGCTCCTGGTTGGTGACCTTCCAGTCGTCTAGATGGGTGGACAGCGAGTGGTCGATGCTGTTGACGATCTCCCGATTGATCGCGACGTCATCGACCGAGACCCTGGTAACGGCGTTCTGAGCCAGCCGGTAAACGGGATTGGCGGCGAAGTCCTTGCGTAGCAGTTCCAGATCTGCCGCTGCCAGCGTTCCGTCCATCCCCGTTCCCTTCTCGCCCAGTTCTGGTCAGTCCACTTCAACGTACCAGTGCGGGGCGAGTCCGGGCATAACCAGCTTTTGCCAGAAGTCCGGGTAACGATCAGAATCTGAGCCCTAGCTCCTGGTTGCGCGCTGGTACCAGGCGACGGCCATGCGCCGGCGCCTGGCGTCCGGCGTCCGGCGTCAGGCGGCCAGGCCGAGCCGAGGTTCCGGCAACCGTCCGGCAAGAAGGGAAGCGTCATGCCAGCCACGGAGCTTCGGGTGGCTGGTTCCCCGCTCTTCGCGAGCCCGGTGCTGCGGCGGCTGCTGCCCGCGTTCGCTGTCTCAGCGGTCGGCGACGGGATGAGCGCGGTCGGCGTGGCTTGGCTGGCTATCCGGATCGCGGCGCCCGCCGACCGCGCCCTGGTGGTGGGCGTGGCGGTCGCCGCCTATACGCTGCCGGGCGCCGCCGGCGCGGTGCTGCTCGCTCGGCCGCTGCGGAAGCTGACTGGCCGGCAGCTGGTCGCCGCCGACGCAGCGGTGCGCGCGGTGACGCTGAGCGTGATTCCGCTGCTTTACGCGTTCGGTTCCCTCCAGGCGGGCGCGTACGTGGGGTTGCTGGCGGCGTCCTCGCTGCTGCACGCCTGGGGCATATCCGGTCAGTACACGCTGATCGCCGAGCACCTGCCACCCCAGGCCAGGACCGCTGGGAACTCGATGCTTTCGGGGTTCGGCATGGCCGCCTACGTCATTGGTCCGCTGCTCGCGGGTGTCGCGGTGGCGACCGCCGGGCCGGCCGTGCCGGTCGCCGCCGACGCCGCGTCCTTCGCCATCCTCGCCCTAGCGGCTGCCACGGCCAGGGGTCAGCCGACGACTACCGGGTCTGCGCCCGGCGGCGGGCAGTCAGCGGTCGCTGCTAGCGGACGGGCGACAGGCGATACCCGGCGGGCGTCTGGCGATACCGGGATGGCGCCTGGCGACGCCAGGATGGCGTCCGGCGATGCCGGGATCGCGTCTGCGGACGATGGTGAGCGCGCGTCGGGCGCGGGCGAGGGCGGCGCGGGCGAGGGCGGCGAGGCGGATCGGGCCCGCGGGTTCGCGGCGATCGGCCGCAGCAGGGCGCTCACCGGGCTGCTCGTCCTGACCGTCGTCTACTTCTTCCTCTACGGACCCGTGGAGGTGGCGCTGCCGCTGTACGTGACCGGGCAACTTCGCGGCAGCGCCGCGCTGCTCGGCCTGTTCTGGACCGTCTTCGGGATCGGAGCGACCGCGGGCAGCATCGTGGCTGGCCTGACCCGCCGCCTCCCGTTGTGGCCGGTCCTTGTGGTGGCGGTGATCGGTTGGGGCGTGGCGCTTGTCCCGATGGGCCTACTGCGGCTGCCCGTACCGGCGCTGGCCTGCTTCGCCATCGGCGGCTTGCTCTATGCGCCGTACCCGGCCCTGTCGGCCACCTTCTTCCAGCGCGAGAGCCCGCCGGAACTGCTCTCGCAGGTGCTGGCCGCCCGGGGCGCGCTGACGGTGCTCGCAGCCCCGGTCGGTACAGCGCTCGGCGGGCCGCTCACCGCCTGGCTCGGCGCCCAGCACACCCTGCTCATCTCGGCGACCGCCACGATCGCAACGGGCCTGGCCGCCGCTGCGGTCCTTGCCCTGCACCGCCGGCGAGCTGCGCGGCAGCAGGTGGTGTTCTGGTGGCGCCGGCGAAGCCAAGACGCCGCGTGACGTGGGTGACGGCGCCGGTCCGGCGACCACCGCGGGCGAGCGGGGGCTCGACGCTGACGCCGCGGGCCGGGTTAGGCCTTCTTCGCCCGGCTGGGCGCGACCCTGGGCAGCTCACCGGGCTGCTTCGGGTAGACCGGCGGCCACGGCGCGTCCGGCAACCCGGCGGCCTGGTCCCGCTCGGCCATGGCCAGGAACGGCTCGAGCGACTGCAGTTCGTCCGCCATGGGCTGCCAGGGATCGCCGGCCTCTTCGAGTCGCCGAGGCAGCGTGGAGATCGTGAACTGATCCGGATGGACGTGGTCGATCTCGTCCCAGCGCAGCGGCGTGGACACCTGGGCACCCGGCCGGGCGCGTACCGACCAGGCACCGAAGACGGTCTTGTGCGGCGCGTTCTGGTTGAAGTCGACGAAGACCCGCTGGCCGCGCTCTTCCTTCCACCAGGCCGCCGTGATCAGATCCGGCCGACGGCGCTCGAGTTCGCGGGCGATCGCCACCGCAGCGCTGCGCACCTGATAGGCGTCCCAGCGCGGCTGCAACCTGACATAGACGTGCAAGCCGCGGTTCCCGGTCGTCTTCGGGTAGCCCGTCACGCCCGCTTCCGCCAGCAGCGTGCGCAGTTCGGCGGCCGCCTGCTGGATGTGCGCGAACGTCACGCCCGGCGTCGGGTCCAGGTCGATCCGCAGCTCATCGGCATGTTCGGCGTCGCTGGCCAGGTACGGCCAGACGTGGAAGCCGAGGCAGCCGAGGTTGACCGCCCACAGCAGGTGGTCGATGTCCGCGGCCACGAGGGCCTGCGAGGTCGTGCCGTTGGGCGTCGCCACTATCGTGGTCTGCAGCCAGTCAGGGGCGTTCTTCGGCACCCGCTTCTGGAAGAAGGACGGCCCCCCGGCGCCGTCTGGGTACCGCTCTAGCAGCACTGGCCGGCCGCCCATCACCCGCAGCAGCGGCTCGGCCACCCGAAGGTAGTGATCGGCCAGGTCACCCTTGGTCTCGCCGTGCTCGGCAAAGTAGACCTTGTCGGCCGAGGTGATCAGGTCTCGGCCGGACGCTGCTCGCCGTTCCTCCGGCTGACTCATGCTCCCGATGCTAGCCGCCGGCCACTGGCCCGCCTCCGATATGGTCATCCGCGTCCGGTGCGAAGGCGGCGCAACGGTAGCCTTTCGCGGGTAGATCCAACGAGGCCTCAGGATTAGCCAGTGACAGACAGTGTTCGGGCCGTTGCCTTCGACCTGGATGACACCCTCGCGGTGTCGAAGTCCAGGATCGACGACCGGATGGCCGACCTGCTGGCGCGCCTGGTCCAGGCAACCGACGTCTGCATCATCTCGGGCGGCCGGTTCGAGCAGTTCGAGAGCCAGGTGCTGCAGCACCTGACGGCCGACCCACAGGCTCTGGCCGCGCTCCACCTCATGCCGACCTGCGGCACCCGGTACTACCGCTGGGTCGACGGGGACTGGCAGCTGATCTACGCCGAAGACCTGGCCGATGAGGACAAGCACCGGATCGTGACTGTCCTCGAGCAGGGTGCGAGAGACCTGGATCTGTGGGAAGACCACGCGTGGGGTGACCGGATCGAGGACCGCGGCAGCCAGATCACTTTCTCTGCCCTGGGCCAGCAGGCGCCGCCGACCGAGAAGTACCAGTGGGACCCGGACAACCAGAAGAAGCAGCACCTTCGCGCGTACGCTGCCGAGCGACTGCCGGACTTGGAGGTTCGAGTCGGCGGCTCAACGTCGGTTGACGTAACCCGTCGCGGCATCGACAAGGCCTACGGCATGCGCAAGCTGATGCAGCAGCTCGGCATCGCCGCTGACGAGATCCTGTTCGTCGGCGATCGACTGGAGCCGGGCGGGAACGACTACCCCGTGCGAGCGGTCGGGGTCCGCTGCGTGGAAGTCACGTGCTGGCAAGACACCGCCGACTATGTCGAGCGGCTGCTGGCATCGGCAGCGGTCAACGGTGACGGGCCGCGGCTCGAGGTCCCGGCGAGATTATGAACGATCGGGCTGGCCAGCCGGCCTCCGCGGCCGATCTCGTGGACGTGGCGGCGCTCGTGACCGCCTACTTCACCGAGCACCCCGATCCGGCCGAGCCATCGCAGCAGGTCACCTTCGGGACGTCGGGTCACCGCGGCAGCGCGCTGCGGCTGTCATTCAACGAAGATCACATCGCGGCCACCACGCAGGCGATCTGCGAGCATCGGGCGGCGGCAGGAATCACCGGGCCTGTCTTCGTCGGGCGGGACACCCACGCGCTCTCTGAGCCGGCCATGGTCACCGCGCTCGAAGTGCTGGCCGGCTGCGGCGCGGAGATCCTGATCGACAGCCGCGATGGCTACACGCCCACGCCGGCGCTGTCGCGCGCCGTGCTGGATTACAACGACGACCGCCAGGCAGGGCTGGCGGACGGCATCGTCATCACCCCGTCGCATAACCCGCCCGAGGACGGCGGCTTCAAGTACAACCCCCCGGACGGCGGCCCGGCTGGGTCGGCGATCACGGCGGCCATCCAGCAGCGCGCCAACGAGCTGCTGGCGGGGGGCCTGCGTGACGTGCGCCGGATCCCGCTGGCCAAGGCTAGGGCCGCGGCGGGCCGGTTCGACTTCCTCGGCGCGTACGTTGCTGCGCTTCCGCTGGTCGTGGACATGGCGGCGATCCGCACCGCACGAGTGCGGATCGGTGCCGACCCGCTGGGTGGTGCCAGCGTGGCGTACTGGGCCGAGATCGCCGCGCGGTATGAGCTCGAGCTGACCGTGGTCAATCCCGAGGTCGACCCGACATTCCGGTTCATGACGCTGGACTGGGACGGCCGGATCCGGATGGACTGCTCGTCGCCGAGCGCGATGGCGTCGCTGATCGGCAGGCGGGCCGACTTCGCGATCGCGACCGGCAATGACACCGACGCCGACCGGCACGGGATCGTCACTCCCGACGCGGGTCTCATGAACCCGAACCACTTCCTCGCCGCTGCCATCGACTACCTGTACCGGCACCGCAGTGACTGGCCGGCCGCCGCCGCAGTGGGCAAGACCATGGTCAGCTCGTCAATGATCGACAGAGTGGCGGACGACTGCGGCAGGCGACTGGTGGAGGTACCGGTCGGGTTCAAGTGGTTCGTGCCGGGCCTGCTCGACGGGACGATCGCGTTCGGCGGCGAGGAGAGCGCCGGCGCCTCTTTCCTGCGCAGGGACGGCCGCGTCTGGACGACCGACAAGGACGGCATCATCCTCGATCTGCTGGCGGCCGAGATCCTGGCGGTGACCGGCAGCACGCCGAGCGAGCGGTATCGCGCACTCACCGAGCAGCTCGGCGACCCGGCGTACGCTCGAGTCGACGCGCCCGCCTCGCGGCAGCAGAAGGCTGCGCTCGCGCAGCTCTCGCCCGATCAGTTCAGTGCCACGACGCTCGCCGGTGAGCCGGTGGTCGCCAGGCTGACGCAGGCCCCCGGCAACGGTGAGCCGCTGGGTGGCATCAAAGTGGTAACGGAGTCCGGGTGGTTCGCGGCCCGCCCGTCCGGTACCGAGGACGTGTACAAGCTCTACGCCGAGTCGTTCCGCGGACCAGGGCATCTGGCGCGCATTCAGGACGAGGCGCGTGACCAGCTCGCCGCGGTTCTGGCCTAGCGCGCCGCCGTCCGATCCGCTTCCTGGTCAGGCTCCGGGGCGCCGAGGCCGAACCACGGACGGCACGGCTCGAAACCGGTCACCGTCACCTCGCCGCCGTGTCCGGCCGCCTGCCAGACCGGGGCGGTGAGCCGAAACTGGCTCAGCTCCACGACGCCCTGCGCCGAGTCGGTCAGGCTGACGCCGTTGTCGGCGTATCCGACCCGGCGGGAGACGCCCAGCGACGCAGCGTTGTCGGTGCGGGCCGACGTCACCGCGGCCAGCGCCCCGAGGTGGTCAAACGCCAGCCCGAGCACCGCGAGTCGCATCGCCACCCCGATGCCACGACCCCGGACACGCTCGATGAGCCAGGACCCGGAGCCAACGGTCCGCAGCACCGGGAATTGCTCGGCCTCCAGGGCCTGCACGCCCACCACCGTGCCGTCCGTTTCTACCGCGAACTCAAGCGACCACGACGTCGGCGACCAGGTTCCCACGGACCGCCAGTAGTCCTGGTAGCAGAGCCGCGCGCGGTTCTGCCTGAGGTCCAGAGCGGGCAGCAGCTCGGCATGCGGATCGTGCTCCCAATCGGACGGCTGGATCTGCGCCAGGTGCGGGAGATCTGCCTCAGTGACCGGGCGCAACACGACCCCGCGGCAGCGCAGCCTGAGGTCGAACAACGGCCAGACCGGAAACGCGGGGCTCATCATGGCGATGAGTGTGCCAGAGTCGGCCAGCGCGTCTTCCATGATGGAGCGGTGGCTGCCGATCCGGCGTGGTGGCGCAGATGACCGGGGAGACCGGTCCGCGCGCGGCCGTCGTTGTGAACACAGCGCGGATCCGGGACGCCGCCCGGCTGCGCGATGCGTGCGAGCGAGCTGCGGCAGCGGCGGGCTGGCAGCGACCAGTACTGCTCCCGACGACGTCGGACGACCCAGGAACGGGGCTGGCGCGCCGCGCCGTCGACGCCGGCGCCGCGCTCGTGGTCGCTGTCGGCGGCGACGGCACCGTGCGCGCCTGCGCGCAGGCGCTGGCTGGCAGCGAGGTGCCGCTGGCTATCGTGCCAGCCGGATCGGCCAACCTCACTGCGAACGCTCTCGGCACCCCGGGCCGGGTACGCCCGGCACTAGCGGTCGCCTTCCGTGGCCGCGACCGGCGGATCGACCTCGGTGATGCCGACGGTTCGGTGTTCGTGGCCATGGCCGGAATGGGGCTGGATGCCGCCGTGGTCGGCGGAGCCGCCGCGGCCGCGAAGCGGTTTACCGGCTGGCCCGCGTACGCGGCGGCCGCAGCCGGACAGTTGCTCCGGCGCCCGGTCACCTTCGTGATCCAAGTCGACGACGGCCAGCCCATGACCCGGCGGGCCCGCTGCGTCACGGTCGGAAACTCCGGTGCCCTGCCGGGCGGATTCGCGATCATGCCGGAGGCTCGGCTTGACGACGGCAGGCTCGACGTGGTCGTGCTCGCGCCGTCCGGGCCGCTCGGCTGGGCCGATGTCGGGTACCGCGTGGCGCTGGGCAGCCGGCGAGACGACGCGCAGCTCGAGCGGTTCCGCGCCGCCACGGTCGAGATCCGTGCGGTGGTGCCCGCGGATCAGCAGCTGCCGCGCCAGGCGGACGGTGAGCTGATCGAGCCGGCGAGCACGCTGGCGGTGCGCGTACTCGCCGGTGCATTGCTGGTGCGGGTGCCGTCCGGGGCGAGCCGGCTAACCGGCAGCGGGCCTGACGACGATCTGACTCAGGCCGGAAACGCCTAGCCCGAGTTCTGACACGTGACCAGTGGCCGCGTCGACGGCCGCCAGTTTGCCTGCTGCGGTAATCACGAACAGCCACCGGCTGTCCGGCGACCAGGCTAGCGACGCGCTGGACGATCCCTGCCGGACCGGAACTCGCACGCTCGTGACGACACCGGTTCGCAGGCTGACCAGTTCGAGCGAGGACTGGCCGGCGACCTGGCCGGACACGATGAGCGCAGCCGTCAAGCCGTCCGGTGCTGTCAGGCCGGGCAGCGCCTGCCACGGCCACGGACCACCCGGCAGCGACTCCAACGGCCACGACGCGACCGGTATCGCGGGGCCAGCCAGGGCGCGGCTCGCCCCGGTAGCGGCGCTGATCACGACGTACCCGCAGGTTGCCGCGCCGCACATCACGCCGAGCCAGTTACGGCTGCCGACCGCAAGCAGGAGTGCGTGCACCGGGCGCAGCACGCCAGGGCCCGCGTCGTAGACCGAGCCCGAGGCGGCTATCAGCACGACGTCGCCGCGGCCGTCGGAGGCGACTTGCTGCGCAGGGGCCGGCACCGTGAGGCCCAGGTGCGCTGCCTCCGGCTTGCCGTCCGGTCCGACGAGCGCGAGGTTGTCGCCGGCTAGCCACTGCTCGGTCGGCGTAGGCCCGGGCAGGAGGATCCCGGCGTGCGCGAGCACGCCGGTCAGTGGCCTGGCCGGTTTGCCGTCAGGCACAACGTAGCCGGGCACCTGATCAAGAGGTCGTACGAGCACTTCGCCGCGGGCCGCAACGAACGAGACGATCCCGTCGCCTTCGATAGGCGGGAGACTGGTGCGGACGATGCGCCCGCGGGCGAACTGTACGGCCACGACGCCGTTGCTGTTGAGCCCGAACAGTTCCCAGCCGGCCCGGATGCCGAGGATGGGATGACCGACGCTGGAGACGGTGACCGGCTGCCGTGCCGACGGGCGACGGCTGCCCAGGTGCGTCGCGACCACCGTGACTGCCGCGACCACCAGGCACACCAGCACGATGACCCCGAGCCAGCGCGGCCGCGCCGGGCGGCCAAACTCGACGATCTCGCCGCCCGCTCCTGACTCACGCTCTGCGCCTGACGTCACGACTCATCTTGACCCGCCGCAGGCCCGCGCGGCTAGCTTGGAACTGCGGCCCGCCGGTCCAGGGAGACGGGGGCAGCTCACGATCTTGCTGAGCGGCCTCAGCCGGCGTCCGCCGACCAGAGCGGCTCGTCGATCCTGACGCCGATTTCTGTTCCCCAGGTGTTGCGGTAGGCAACCTCATGAACCGGCCTGCGCGGTGCCACCGCCCACCGCCCGGTGGGGTAACCGAACGACACGAGGCAGTTCATGATCCAGCCCTTCTCGGCCGGAACGCCGAGGATCTGGTTGGCCTCCGTGCCGTGAAAGAAGCCGAGCACCGACGTCAACGCGCTGCCAACACCCTCGGCTCGCGCTGCCAGCTGTGCGCTCCAAATCGCGGGGAATATCGACCCGCCACTGGGGTCGCCGCGGGAGAACGCCGCCAGGAACAGCGGGACCTGTTCGAAGTGATCCGCTAGGTGCTGCGCAGACGCCTGAACCTTCAGCATGGACACGCTCGCAGGATCCGTGGGCGCCGATCGCGCCCGTTCCAGGCGGTCGCGGTAGGCGGTCTGCCAGAGCGTGGCCATGGCGTCGCGGTACAGCGGGCCGAGCTTGGCCTTGATGGCCGGATCGTCGATGAGCAGGAAGCGCCAGCCTTGCGTATTGCCGCCGCTCGGGGCCCGGATAGCGGCGTCCAGGATGCGCGCTTGTACGCCGACAGGGATCGGGTCGGGCCGGACCCGGCGCATCGCTCGAGTTGTGTACAGCGCCTCCCGCACGTCCATCCACGCCTCCTGAGTACGGCATCGAACGCCAGTTGGCACCCGCCGGTTGGGTAGCAAAGTTACCTTTGGGCGCCTTCGTGGCGCAAAGACGTCGGACCGGCGAGGCAGGCGGCTGGCGTGATCGGCTGCACGTTCGTGTCGACGTTCTTCAGGCACAGCGGGGTTACGGGGCGATGGGTGGATACGGCGAGTCGGCCGTCGCGCTGTAGCCGGGGCTGAACCGCTCTGTCCGGTAGCCGCCGGCTAGCCCAGGAAGGACATCCGGACCTCGCGATCCGGGTTGTCAACGTTGAGATCTACCAGGGCGACCGACTGCCAGGTGCCGAGGGCAAGGCGACCGCCGATCACGGGGACAGTCATGTCCGGCGGCAGAAAAGCAGGCAGCACGTGTGAGCGGCCGTGGCCACGCGAACCATGCGCGTGCCGCCAGCGGTCATCGGGGGGCAGAAGCTCGGCGAGCACCGACAGCAGGTCGGTGTCGCTGCCCGAGCCCAGCTCCAGCAGGGCCAGCCCGGCCGTCGCGTGCGGCACGAACACGTGCAGCAGGCCAGCACCGCCACCGGACGCCTGCCGCCCAAATTGCTCACACTGCCGGGTGATGTCGGCAACGGTCGGCGCGCGGCCGGTGTGCACCTCGAAGGTCGTTGTCTGCATGGGTATTAGGTTCGCAGGTACGAGGCACCGTTCAGGTCGAGGATCGCGCCGCTCGCCCATTCTGCCTCGGGTGACGCCAGGAACAGCACAGCGGCGGCGATCTCCGCCGGGCGGCCGACGCGGCCGAACGGGCTCTGCGCGCGGATGGCGGCACCGGTCTCGCCGCGCAGGTGCGATGCCGCCATGTCTGTTTCCACGAAGCCGGGCGCGACCGCCGCGACCGTAATGTTGTGGGGCGCCAGTGCGACCGCGAGTGACTGGCCGAGGGCATTAAGGCCCGCCTTGCTCGCGCCGTACGCGGGCTGGCCGGGCTCGCCGCGGAACGCGCCACGGGACGACACGTTCACGATCCGGCCGCCCCCAGCCGCGATCATGTGCTGAACCGCGCACCAGGTCACGTTCGCGGTACCGATGAGATTGAGGTCGATGGTGTCCCGCCAGACCTGCTGCCACTGCTCATAGCCGACCTCGACGACGGGGTGCGCCACGCGGCCGTAGCTCGCCGCGTTGTTGACCAGCACGTCCAGGCCGCCGAGCAGGTCGGCCGCCTCGTCGACCATCGCTTTGACCGCGGCCGGGTCGGCGATGTCCGCCCCCACGACCACGTGCCCGTCACCAGGAAGACCGGCCACGACGCGCGCAGCCATGGCGGCGTTGTCCCGGTGATGGACGGCGACGCGGTCCCCGGCCCCGGCGAACGCCGCCGCGATGGCCCGGCCGATGCCGCGTGAGGAACCTGTTACCAGAATCTTGCGGTTAGTCACCCCAGGACTCTAACGTCCGCCTTTTTCGGCTTCGCCCCGTGGTCGGCTGGATAATGACAGTCATGACGCAGACCTCCGACTCCCCAGCGCGCCCGGTTCGCGACGCGGCCGATGCTTTCGTCGATCAGTACGCCGATCTGGACCCGCTGACAGCCACGTCCCTCGGCCTGCCCAAGCGGCAGGCCGAGCTGCCCGACCTGTCCCCGGCGGGCCAGCAGGCGCGCGATGACCTGTACCGCGCGACCCTGGCGGCGCTGGCGGTCCTCGAGCAGTCTGCGGGACCAGCCGGCTTCGCGGACGCAGACGAGCGGCGCTGCGCTCGGCTGCTGCGGGAACGGCTGCAGAGCAGGCTCGCGGTGAGCGAGGCCGATGAGCACCTGCGCGCGGTGTCGAACATTTTCGGGCCGCCACAGGAGGTGCGGGGCACCTTCCTGCTGATGCCTGCCGGCACCGTGGATGACTGGGCGGTTATCGCGGCCCGGCTCGGGCGAGTGCCGGATGCGCTGACGCAGTACCGCGAGTCCCTCACTGAGGGTGCCCGCCGCGGGCTTTACGCGGCGCCGCGCCAGGCGGAGACCGTCGCTGGCCAGTTCGCCGACTGGCAGGGGACTGGCGGCGGCCAGGGCTGGTTCACCGACTTCACCACCGGCGCCCCCGCGGACGCGCCAAACTCCCTGCTATCTGACCTCGCTGCGGCGAGCGGGGCGGCCGATGCGGCGGTAGCCGCCCTGGGCGAGTGGTTGGTCACTGAGTATCTGCCGGGTGCGGCCGGCACGCCCGACGGCGTGGGGGAGGAGCGTTATCTCATCGGAGCGCGGCGCTGGAACGGGGCGGAGCTGGACCTAGCCGAGGTCTACGACTGGGGCTGGTCGCAGTACCGGGAGATCCTGGCCGACATGCGAGCGGAAGTGGAGCAGATCCTGCCGGGCGCCACACCAGCGCAGGCTATGGCGCACCTGGACGTCCACGGCGAGGTAGTCGATGGCGTCGACGCGGTGCGGGATCGGCTGCAGCAGCTTATGGACGAGGCCATGGCGAGCCTCGCGGGAACGCACTTCGACCTGGCCGATCCGATCAAGGTGGTCGAGGCCAGGATCGCCCCGCCGGGAAGCGCGGCGGCGCCGTACTACACCGGCCCGTCGCAGGACTTCTCGCGGCCGGGCCGCACTTGGCTGCCCACCAGGGGCCGGACCCAGTTCCCGATGTGGAACCTGTACAGCACCTGGTACCACGAGGGGGTGCCCGGCCACCATTTGCAGATCGCGCAGTGGCGCTACCTGGCGCGGCAGCTCTCGCTGTACCAGACCAGCATTGGCGGGGTCAGCGCGTGCTCGGAGGGCTGGGCGCTGTACGCCGAACGGCTGATGGACGAGCTCGGCTTCTTGTCGGCCCCGGGTGCGCGGCTCGGCTACCTCGATGCTCAGCTCATGCGGGCCGTGCGGGTCATCGTCGACGTCGGCATGCACCTGCGGTTGCCGGTGGCAGACCACTGGGCGCCGGGAGCCGGCCAGCGCTGGACACCCGAGCTGGCGCTGGACTTCTTCGTGGCGCACAGCGGCCGCCCGCGGGACTTCCTCGAAAGCGAGATCGTCCGGTACCTCAGCGCACCAGGCCAGGCGATCAGCTACAAGCTCGGCGAGCGGTCCTGGCTGGCGGGCCGGGCAGCTGCGCAGGGTGCCCGCGGGGCTGACTTTGACCTGAAGGCCTGGCACATGGCCGCGCTCTCGCTCGGCGCGCTGGGGCTGGATGACCTTTCTGCGGAACTCGCCCGGCTGTAAGGCTCAGACCGCGCGCTTGCGCAGGTCGTCGCGGATCAGCCTGCCGAGCCGGCGAGTCTCGTGGTGGTCGATGGCCGCGCCGGCAGCGGCGCCGGTCAGCAGCGGCGCGAGCGCGAGCGTGCTCTGGCCGGCCTTGGCCAGCAGCCGCCGCTCCAGCTGACGGCGCACCGGCGAGCCCACGGCCATCGTGATTCCGCTGCTGGTGAGGCGCACGCCACGGCGCTGCGACCAGGACGTGAGGTAGGCCATCATGCGCGCCCTCGTGTTTCCGGGGGCCGACTGGCCGTAGACCTCGTGCAGCTCGGCGACCAGTTTCAGCTCGACTGCCACCAGCGCCAGCGTCTCCACGCCGAGTTCCATCGGCAGCGTGGGCACGAACGGTACCGCAGCCGCCGCGCCGATGGCGGCGCCGACGCCCGCCGACGCGCGGGCGGCCCCGGCGATCAGCTGGTCAGCGAGCTGCTCGGTGTCCAGGCCCGGATGCTGCGCGCGCAAAGTGGCGATGTCGCGGATCGGCACCC